>JAZONI010000001.1:0-3265 GCA_045654445.1 Bacteroidaceae bacterium
AGTTGAGCAGCGCGTTATCGGCGTATTCGTGTTCGCTACCTTGATGTGGGTGCTCGAGGCTATCCCCGCATGGAGCACCTCGCTCATCGTGGTTGGATTGCTCCTGTTCATGACATCAGACAGTGCATTCAAGGTGCTTAACGAGGGCTACACTCCCGAGCAGTTGGGTACTGTACTCAAGTATCAGGACATCCTCCACTGCTTTGCCGACCCCATCATCATGCTCTTCATCGGTGGTTTCATGCTCGCTATCGCTGCCACCAAGTATGGTCTCGATGCTAAGATTGCCAAGGTGCTGCTCAAGCCCTTCGGTACACAGTCACGCTTCGTGCTCCTCGGCTTCATCGTGGTGACAGGTCTTTTCTCTGCCTTCATCAGCAACACCGCTACCGCTGCTATGATGCTTGCCTTCTTGGCTCCTGTATTGAAAGCGCTCCCCGCTGACGGTAAGGGTAAGATTGGTCTTGCTCTCTCTATCCCCGTAGCTGCCAACATCGGCGGTATGGCTACTCCCATCGGTACTCCTCCTAACGGTATCGTATTGAAGTATCTCGAGCCCATGGGCCTCGGTATGGGCTTCGGTGAGTGGATTGCCTTCATGGGCCCCATCACCATCGCATTGCTTCTCATCTCATGGGTAATCTTGCTTTGGTTGTTCCCCTTCAAGCAGAAAACTATCGTGCTCGATATTCCCGATAACTCACAGAAGGGCTGGCGCACCACATTGGTGTACATCACCTTCTTTGCTACCATCGTGATGTGGTTGTTCGACAAGAACCTCGGCCTCAAGACCAACGCCGTAGCTATGTTCCCCGTAGCCGTATTCTGTGCTACAGGTATCATTACCAAGCGCGACCTCGAGCAGATCAGCTGGTCAGTGCTCTGGATGGTTGCCGGTGGTTTCGCCCTCGGTGTAGCGCTCAACAAGTCAGGCTTGGCTCAGAACATGATTGACGCTATTCCCTTCGCATCATGGTCACCGCTGCTCGTTATCATCGGCTCAGGTCTTCTCTGCTACGCAATGGCCAACTTCATCTCTCACACTGCTACCGCAGCACTCCTCGTGCCCATCCTTGCCGTAGTAGGACAGAGTATGGCAACCGAGCTTGGCCCCGTAGGTGGCGTGGCTACCTTGCTCGTAGGTGTGGCTATCGCATCTTCAGTAGGTATGGTGCTCCCCATCAGTACACCTCCCAATGCTTTGGCCTACGCTACTGGTCTCATCGAACAGAAGAATATGGTCAAGGTGGGTCTCATCGTAGGTGCTGTGAGCCTGCTCCTCGGCTATGGTGTACTCATCGTATTGGGTACCAACGGACTACTCTAAGCATACTTGACATCCCTTATTCCTAATGGTGCGTCTCTGGCGCATCATTAGGATTTATCCATTTAATATACCTATTATTATGAATAGTGACACATCCGCCCCCAAGTTAGTAGAGAAGAGATACCTCGTATCGTTCATTCTCATCACCTCGCTCTTCGCCCTGTGGGGATTTGCCAACGACATCACCCACCCCATGGTGGCTGCCTTCCAGACACTGATGGAGTTCTCTGTCGCCAAGTCATCCCTGATACAGTTGGCGTTCTATGGCGGATATGCTACGATGGCTGTACCGGCAGCACTCTTCATCCGCAGGTATAGCTACAAGAGCGGCATCCTATTGGGGTTGGGCCTCTACGCTGTAGGCGCATTCCTGTTTATCCCCGCTGCCGCTTACCAGAACTTCGGATTCTTCTGCGTGTCGCTCTACATCCTTACCTTCGGCCTAGCCTTCCTGGAGACTACCGCCAACCCGCTGATACTCTCCCTCGGCGACCCCCGAACAGCCACACAGCGCCTCAACATGGCGCAGGCCTTCAACCCCATAGGTGCGTTATCGGGCATGTCGGTAGCAGCGCTCGTCGTGCTACCCAACCTCATCTCTGACAAACGCGATGCAGCAGGCGAGATCATATACCACACGTTGAGCGAAGCCGAGAAGGCCGACATACGCCTACACGACTTGGCTACCATACGTGACCCCTATGTCATGCTGGGAATACTCGTGTTGGTGGTCTTCGCCATCATTGCCTGCACCAAGATACCTCAGACACGAGGCGAAGGCGTGAAAACCAAGAAGCGCATCACCCAAAACCGCCTGTGGAAAAACAAACTGTACCGCAGCGGTGTGGTGACACAGATGTTCTATGTGGGTGCACAGATCATGACATGGACATTCATCATCCAGTATGCTGACCGCCTAGGCTTCGACAAGGCAACGGCACAGAAATTCAACATCGTTGCCATGAGCCTCTTCCTTGCCTCACGCTTCATCAGCACCTACCTGATGCGCCATATCAGCGGACGACGCCTGTTGATGTTCTTTGGCATAGGAGCCAGCATCACCACCTTAGGCACCATCCTCATTGACGGCATGGGCGGACTATACTCGCTGGTGGCTACAAGCGCATTCATGTCGCTCATGTTCCCCACCATCTATGGCATCGCCCTGGAGGATGTAAAGGCCGAGGATACCACACTCGGTGCCGCATTCCTAGTGATGGCCATCGTGGGTGGAGCCGTGATTCCTCCCCTGCAAGGAGCCATCATCGACCTTGGCACCCTATGCGGAATGCCCGCCGTAAACATCTCGTTTGTCCTGCCATTCATCTGCTTCGTCATCGTTGCGCTATATGGCTGGCGAGCAACAACAATGAAAAAAGGATAACTCAGAATTATACCCTATAAAAATACGGAAAAAGATGGGATTTCTCATTTTTTTTCCGTATTTTTGTTCCGTTTTAGGCCACCCCTCAAAAAAGGGTCGGAAAGATAAGAAAACATTGATAGAACATGGATATAAACGAAGAAATCAAAGCAAACGCAGCGAGCAACTACTCGGCGGAAAACATTCAGGTACTTGAGGGTCTTGAGGCCGTACGTAAGCGCCCTGCGATGTACATCGGCGACATCAGCGCCAAGGGTCTGCACCATCTGGTATATGAGGTAGTGGACAACTCAATCGACGAAGCATTGGCTGGATATTGCAGCCATATCGAGGTATATATCAACGAGGACAACTCGATAACCGTACAGGACAATGGTCGCGGTATCCCCGTAGACTGGCACGAGAAGGAGCAACGCTCGGCACTCGAGGTGGTGATGACCGTGCTCCACGCCGGTGGTAAGTTCGACAAGGGCTCATACAAGGTATCCGGTGGTCTGCACGGTGTGGGTGTATCGTGCGTAAACGCACTCTCTACCCACATGAAGACACAGGTC
>JAZONI010000002.1:0-4671 GCA_045654445.1 Bacteroidaceae bacterium
GTACAAGAGGGGCAGGGGGACGAGCGGAACAAAGAGGAGCGGAGGGGGTGTAGAGCTATACAGTAGCTTCATGCACCCCCTCCGTTTCGTTTCACTTCACTCGTCCCCCTGTCTGGGGGACAGTGCCGGCAGCGACGCTGAATGTATTACATCCTTAAAAGCTTTATCAGACACCAATATAATAATATAGCTGTTTACCCACCTTGAAATTCTCCTCTTAGGTTAGGAGGCCGACGCGGTATGATAGCGTCGGTAGCGACGGCTGCCGATTTATCGGCATTAAGGAGTGCCGAAGGCCTTTTCCCTCACAGAGGGGGGAGGTGGTACAAGTTTTACAAATAATACCCCCTCCGCACTTCGTGCTCGTCCCCCTAACTAGGGGGACAATCTAGAGACCTGGGTAAACTTCTATATTATTTCCTTTTGTGCTGTACACTGACATTTTTCTTGTGATACTGACCTATAAGTCGAGAATTATTTCTAAATTTGTAACAACAATCAGATTTATCGATATCAGCTACTGAAAATGAGAAAAATTATTTATATGGTATCAGCTGCATTGCTTATGCTATGTGGTTGTGGTACGGCAAGAAAGGGAGAAACAGCGTCTGTCGTTTCCGTTCCAGCCGTTGAGGCGGTAGATGCGACTGATGTAATCCCCGTAGAGGACAAAGTCGTTTTAGAGGAAACGTCTCTCCCCACCCAACGTCAGTCCATTCCAGAAGAATGGACAACCATCAAGGACGACTCTATCGTTGTGCTCGAAAGCATGTCGGGAGAACTCGACAGTCTGCTCTCCAGCTGGTATGCACAGACCTTCTTGATGGTTGACACCACCTGTACGGCAAGCGCTACCAACCCCGTTTTTAGTGACACCGTGTACACCGATCGTTTGGCCAACCTGCCTTGTGTCGTCTCTATGGTATATAATCAGCCGGTGCGCAGCCATATTGACCGTTATGCGACCAAGCTCCGTCATCAAGTATCCTATATGTTAGGCATGATGGAGTACTACGAGCCACTGATTGAGCAGGCACTTGATGTGTATGAGATACCCAATGAGTTGAAATACCTTCCCATTGTGGAGTCGGCACTCAACCCCATTGCAGTATCGCGCGTTGGCGCCACTGGTTTATGGCAGTTCATGTATAGCACAGGTAAGCTCTATGGACTGAAGCAAAACAGCCTTGTAGATGATCGTCGTGACCCGGTAAAAGCGACATGGGCTGCAGCCAGACATCTGCGCGACCTGTACAATCGTTTCGGTGACTGGAGCCTTGCTATTGCTGCATACAATTGCGGTTCCGGCAATGTCAACAAAGCGATCTACCGTTCGGGAGGAAAGACCAACTTCTGGGACATCTATTGGTATCTGCCTCGCGAGACACGTGGTTACGTGCCTGCTTTCATCGCAGCCACCTATATCATGACTTATCATGCTGAGCACGGAATCTGCCCCATGGATAGCAAGCTCCCGCTTGCCACCGATACGATTATGGTAAATCGCCTGCTTCACTTCGACCAGATAGCAGCGGTATGCGATATTGACATAGAAACCCTGCGCGGTCTGAATCCACAATATCGCGAAGATGTGATTCCCGGTAAGTTCCAGCCCAACTCACTCCGCCTCCCCGAAGACAAGATACGTGACTTCATCCTCTCGGGCGACTCCATCTACAACTACCATCGTGAGCAGTACTTCTCTGAGGAGAAAGTAAAAATACTCAAGAACCAAGCGACCAACAGTGGATTTGTCATCCATAAGATACGTAGTGGTGAAACCCTATCGACCATTGCCCGCCGCTATCGGGTGACCATTAGCGAGCTGAAACGATGGAATGGGTTGAGAAGCAGCAACATTGTTGCCGGCAAGACATTGAAGATATACCCACGATAAGACAAATTCAACATAGGAGAATAAGTCCCACAATAACGATTCACGTATAAAAGAACACTCACCATGAACGACGAGCAATTACTAAGAGAGCAAGCCGAAGAGAAACTTGTGAATGACGCATTTCAGGGGATGTTGGAAACATATCTCGCGTCGAAGCATCGCAAGAAGGTGGATATTATAACCAGAGCCTTCAACTTTGCCAAGCACGCTCACAAAGGCGTACGTCGCAATTCTGGCGAGCCCTACATATTACATCCTATTGCGGTAGCCCGTGTGGTAAGCGAGGAGATTGGTTTAGGTTCCACCTCCATCTGTGCAGCCCTGTTACACGATGTGGTTGAGGACACGGAATACACCGTGGAAGATATCTCCAACCTCTTTGGACCCAAGATTGCCCAGATCGTTGATGGACTCACCAAAATATCGGGTGGCATTTTCGGAGACAAGGCATCGGCACAAACCGAAAACTTCAAGAAGCTCCTCCTCACCATGTCGGAAGACATTCGGGTCGTCCTCATCAAGATTGCCGACCGCTTGCACAACATGCGTACCCTGGAGCATATGGCACCCAACAAGCAATATAAGATTGCGGGTGAGACACTCTATATCTATGCCCCTATAGCTTACCGCCTCGGACTGAGCAAGATCAAGGTTGAGCTCGAGAACCTCAGCTTCAAATACGAGCATCCGGAGGAGTATGCAGCCATTGAAGAGAAACTGGCTATGACACAGGCTGAGCGCGAGGTGCTCTTTGCCGACTTTACGGCTCCCATCAAGGCACGGCTCGACAAGATGGGCATCGACTATACACTATCCGGACGCATCAAGTCGCCCTACTCCATTTGGAGGAAGATGCAGACCAAGCACCTCTCCTTCGATGAGATATTCGACATCCTGGCCGTGCGCATCATCTTTAACCCCAAGAATCCCAAAGAGGAAGCCAACGAATGCTTCAATATATACATAGCCCTCACACAGCTCTACCGCACCCACCCCGACCGCTTCCGCGACTGGGTGAACCAGCCCAAGACCAATGGCTACCAGGCACTGCACATGACCCTCATGAGCAACCATGGAGAATGGGTGGAAGTGCAGATACGCAGCCGCCGCATGGATGATATTGCCGAGCAGGGTGTTGCTGCCCACTGGAAATACAAAGAGAGCGGCTATGTGGAAGAGGAGGAGGTCGATCTCAACAAATGGCTGCATACCATCAAGGAGATACTTGACGACCCCCAACCTGACGCTATGGACTTCCTTGACGCCATCAAACTGAATCTTTACTCTTCGGAGATATTCGTCTTCACACCTAAAGGCGATATCAAGACCATGCCTCAGGGGTGCACAGCGCTCGACTTTGCCTTCTCCATACACTCCGTTGTAGGTACCCACTGCATCGGTGCCAAGGTGAATCATAAGCTAGTGCCTATGAGTCATGTGTTGATGAGTGGCGACCAGGTAGAGATCCTGACATCAAAGACACAGAATGTCAAGCCTGATTGGCTCACGATGGTTACCACCGCCAAGGCAAAGAGCAAGATACAGGGCATACTGCGCCGTGAGGAGCGCACAGCACTCAAAGAAGGCGAGCGCCTGTTAGCCGAGTTTATAAAGAAGGAAGACCTAACCTTTGACTCTGCTGGCATTGAGCGTTTGTGTCAACAACATAAATTTGTTGATCAAAACCAGCTCCTCGTTGCCATAGGCAAAGGCCTTGTAGTCCTGGGCGATGCCGAAAAGACCACACTCAAAGGAGGCTCCTCATCTACAAACTTCCTTGGACGTCTTTTCCGTAGCAACAAGAGCAAGGGAGAGGATAAGGATAAAACCCCTACAACGTCCCCACAAGGCATAGACAAGAAACGTCCGCTTATCCTTACCGATGAGGCACTACAGAACTCCTATCAGATGGCTCCTTGCTGTCATCCCATCCCTGGCGACGATGTCCTGGGCTTTATTGGTGACGATGGCCAGATCATTATCCACCAGCGCAAGTGCCCCGAAGCAGCAAAGCTCAAGGCCGGCTATGGAAACCGTATTGTAGCAGCGCAGTGGAGTACCCATAAGTTACTTTATTTCTCCGTATCGCTCAAGGTCAATGGCATCGATGGCGTAGGTGTGGTAAACCAGATCACCAAGATCATATCTCAGGAACTCAACGTGAATATGGAGCGCATCCTCATCGAGGCCCACGATGGCATCTTTGAAGGCACCATCCGCTTGCGCGTACACGATGTTGACGACATAAAAGTCATCAGCGACAACCTAAAGAAACTGAACAATGTGCGTTCGGTCGTGCGTGTCGACGAATAAATTCCATTTTGTGATGATATAAGAATAGGAGATAAACGTGTGTTTATCTCCTATTCCTTTCAGATACCTCCTTCCTTGGGAGATATCACGGGGGTACTACCAGCGGTTGCCCCATGAGCCGCGGCGGATGGGAGCATCCATCTCTTCGGTTTCTTCACCAGGAGTCACATCTGTCCAACCATCTGAATTGCTCATCATTACTGTGTTTACATCAAATTCCACTACCTCCATCTGAGGTGTTACATAATTCTCTTTCATCTTCATTTTTTGTCGGTTTATAATTATGTTAAGTTTCTTTATCATCCAATTTGGGATAAAGTCCTGCGATATTGCAGCTACTTTAGTTTGTATAAATATAATATAGATGTTATCCCATCGTCTCTGTTATCCCGAGCGTAGAGAGGTATCTCGCGCAGGTAATTATATTGTTATCTCTCCTTATTTTATCCACACCTTCTCAC
>JAZONI010000003.1:0-41481 GCA_045654445.1 Bacteroidaceae bacterium
CAACTACGTGAACCTCTCGGCCACAGGATACCCCGACGTACATATGGACGACTTCATCTTCGGTAACAAGATGGAGACGGGCATGAGCAATATCGGTAGTGAGAACATCTCCCGCTCGATAGGCCTTATAGGTCAGTTCTCCTACAGTTACGATAACCGCTACTCAGTGGACTTCAACTTGAGTGGTGAGGCCTCGTCGCGCTATGCCAATCACGACCTTGTACCTTTCTGGTCGATGGGTGGACGTTGGAATGCGCATAATGAGAAATGGCTTCAGGGCTACCTCTCCAACCTTGTGTTCCGTGCCAGTTACGGTATCACCGGTGAGCAGAACTTCAGCCCCTCCGATGCCATCGAGTACTACACCTATTCCGAGACCATGCGTCCCTACACCTCCTTCCCCGTCTTGGGAGCGCTCTTGAGCGGGCTCAACAACCCCGCATTGGGATGGGCCGAGACACACAACACCAGTACCTCGGTAGATCTCGGTTTCTGGAAGAACCGTATCAACCTCACCTTCAACTACTACGACAACATCACCAAGGAACTGCTCACCAGCTACGACTTGGCTCCCTCAACGGGTTACCCCACGATGGTGATGAATGCGGGCGAATTGCAGAACCGTGGCTTCGATGCCTCGCTCAACATCATCGCCATGCAGAACCTGCGCAAAGAGTTCTTCTGGACCATCAACGCCAATGCCAACCGCAATCGCAACAAGATATTGCACCTGTCGGACTACCTCAAGAAAATCAACGAGGAGCAGATGCAATCGGCTACGGCCCCTCTGCCCCAATACCATGAGGGTGCGTCTACGACAACGCTCTATGTGGTGCGTTCGCTCGGCGTAGACCCTGTGACGGGTAAGGAGGTATACCTGAAACGCGATGGCACGAAGACCTTCGTCTGGAACGCCAACGATAAGGTGCCCGTAGGCGACACCAACCCCAAGATTAGTGGTACCTTCACATCAAGCATCAACTGGAAGGACCTCTCATGTACTCTCGGTTTCACCTACAAATATGGTGGAGTGGTCTATAACCAGACGTTGGCCGACAAGATCGAGAATCAGAATGTAGCCTACAACCTTGACAATCGTGCCGGAGAGAACCGCTGGGAGAAGCCCGGTGATGCGACACCCTATGTAGGCTTTAGCCCCACTGGAGCCAACACACCTGCCAGCACACGATTCATCATGGACGACAACGAGATGCGCTTTGCCACCATGAGCGTGGGTTACCGATTCTCCAGCGAGGACTTCAAGGGGCTGAGCAAGGCCAATATTGACGTGCTTGCCCTCAACTTCACCACGAACGATATAGCCCGTCTGTCGCCCATACGCATGGAGCGCGGACTTGACTATCCGTTTGCCCGCTCTTACACGCTATCCATGTCAATTATGTTCAGATAAAGGTTTACAGACAATAGCAATTCCGAATTAAATGAAACACATAATATGAAAAAGCCTCTCTATATACTACTGACAATCCTCGTCACCTTCACAGCCTGCTCCGACTGGCTGGATGTGGCACCCAACACCGATGTGCCCGCCAAGGAATTGTTCACCACCGAGAACGGATTCATGAGTTCATTGGCCGGACTCTACATCGTGATGACCGAGGAGAACACCTACGGAAAGAACATGAGTTTCGGTCTCGTGGAGCAATTGGCACAGATGTACGACAAACTCCCCGACGGCACGTCAGACCGCAACAGCGTATATATCTACAACCAAGAGACCAGCGGTGCTTACAACACCAAGGGCGTGCTTGCCAACGTGTGGCAGGCCCAGTATCACGTCATTGCCAATGCCAACAACCTGTTGAAGTGGTGGAACCTCAATGCCGAGTCGGTGATTGCAGCTGAGGACACACGCAATATGATACGTGGCGAAGCCTTGGCGCTGCGTGCTTACCTCCACTTCGACCTGCTGCGCGGCTGGGGCCCCATGCACTATGCCGGTAGTTCCGAAGCCCAGGCGATGAAGTGCATGCCCTATCGCATCGTGGCCGACCACTCCAAGCAGCCCCTGCTACCCGCCAAGGATATTGTCCGCCACATCCTCAACGACCTCCACGAGGCCCGCGAGTGCATGAGTTATGAGCGTGACCTCGACCTGAGCGCATCTCGCAGCCGCCAGTTTCGCATGAACTATCACGCCGTCAACGCCCTGCTGGCCCGCGTGTACAACTATGCCGGTATCAAGGACAGCGCCTCCCTCTATGCCAAGATGGTGATTGAGGAGAGTGGCCTTGCCCTCCAGAACGGCAACGACAACGACCCGATACTCTCCCAGGAGGCCCTTTTCGGACTCTCCATGCATGAGTTGAAGGACAATCTATCGACCTACTTTGCCTATGGCGAGAAGATCAACACCAAGTACTACCTGAACATCTCGACCCTCAATGCCCTATACGAGAGCGTAGGCTCCGAGAGTGAGGATATGCGTGCCCAAGGCACCGCCTTCAACCGCAACAACGAGTTGCAGTATGCCATCACGCTGAAGTATATCGACAACGACAACGGAGTGATACCCCTCATCCGTCTGCCCGAGATGTACTACATCGCTTGCGAGGCGGCATCGTCGCCCCAGGAGGCCGCCACCTATATCAATAGCGTGCGCAACAAGCGAGGCATCTCCAAGGCCAAGGATGTGGTGTGCGACACCGACGAACTGCGCATCGCAGCACTCGACAAGGAGTACCGCAAGGAGTTCTATGGTGAGGGCCAGTACTTCTGGTTCCTCAAGATCCATGGCCTCACCGGTGGGCTTGCCCACTGCCCCGAGACCGTCCTTGCCAACGAACACTTCGTGTTCCCCCTGCCCGATGCCGAGGTAGAGTATGGATGGACACCTGAAGAAGATGAAGAAGACACCCCCAACGTATAAAGATTCCGATATGAAGAAGAATATATTCCACATTGCCTCATTGCTGCTCCTCGCCCTGACCATTGCCTCTTGCGAGAAGCGCGAGCCAGACCTTTTCGACGAGGGAGCCAATGGCGCCTATTTCGACTACGAGTATGCCTCAGACTTTAGCCATACTCTCAACTTTGCCGACCACATCGTAGGCGCCCCCGACACGGTGCCTGTGACCCTCAAGGTCAGACTGCTCGGTTACCTCCACGATGAGGCCCGCAGCCTCGCAATCAAGACACGCGAGGTCGAGGGCTACCCGTTGGCCCATGTCACCATCGGTGATGTCGTGTTTGCCAACCGAGAGTATGAGAAGACGATAGAGGTCAAGGTCGAGCGTCCCGAAGTGGAAGACACCGTCTATGCCGTATGCATATACCTCGACGGCAGTGGCGACATAGGCACCGGCATCGAGGGTAAAGACAAGTTCAATCTCTATGTCACCGAGCAGTATGGCAAGCCCTCGGTATGGTTCAGCCATATGGAAGACTACTTGGGTGCGTGGAGCAAGGCCAAGCACCTCTTCCTAGCTGGCCATACAAGCAACAACACGTTCTATGCCAACCTCTACGACAGTGAACTGGGCATGCACCTCTTCGACTCCATCATCGCCCTCAACGTGAGTGCCGTCAATGCCCTGCTCGCCAGCGAGCCCAAGGGCGCTATAGAGGTCGACCTCCCTATCCTCCGCGAGAGCGACTATCCCGCCTATGTAGAGCCCTACTTCTGGCACCTGTACGAGGACTATCTGGGCACCTTCAGAGCCAACAAGTTCTGCCGCTTCACCACCATGCTGGGCGGCTCCAACACACGCGATATCGCAGCGCTCTATGCCAGCCAGACCGGTATGGACAAGATGGTCGAGGAGGCCGAGGGCTTCCACAAGAGCGATGTGCTCGAGATGCTGCACGAATATTACAACTACGCCCAGTCGGGTCTCCCCATTGCCGAATACAAGGCCCTCTGTTGGGTAGAGATGAAGAACAGCGTCAACTACACCATGCGCATCCCCTACTGGTGGGAAGACCCCCACGGTTTGGGCACGGCCGACATCGTGAAGCGCTACTTCGGCGAGTACGAGGCCGAGAAGTACCAGTTCATGCTGAAGACCGTGATGAAGGACGATGGCGAACCCAACTTCATTGCCGCCTCGCTCCTTCCCTTCGTCTATCTCCCCGAGCAGGGTACGTATGCTTGGGACCACTCACCCTTCGGCACGAAGCAGTTGGCCGGTGAGGAGCGCCTCAAGGAGTGCTACCGCCTCATCAAAGCAGCTAATGACAAGCGTCCCTCGGCCAAGCGTTTCGACATCCCCGACGTGTCACTCGACTGATTACATCACCCTAAAATGTTCGTCTTATGAAAAAGATAACCACCATTCTATCACTGCTCCTACTCCTGGTAAGTTGTTACAAGGACCTGGGTAACTACGACTATGCGCTTGACTCCATGAATGAGATCCGCTCCGTCACCTTCAGCCCCTCCGTCGTGAAAACCGCCGAGGGCGATGCCATCGAGGTGCAGCAGGCGCTGGACGAGAGCAGCCGCAGACGCCGCATCGAAGCCACCGTAGAGCAGACCCTCGCCACCTCACTCGACAACCTCGAGTTCTACTGGTGCCGCACCTATACCGACGAGCAGGGCAAGCGAGTGAATGACACGATACGCACCAAGGGATACCTCGAGTTCGACCTCCCCGTAGGCAAGGCCATGTCGTACAGTATCTTCCTGCAGATCTACGACACCAGCACCACGCTCTCCCATTATGCCAAGTTCGCCATCAAGACACGCCCTATCTTCAAGAACAGCCTCTTCGTGCTCCACGGCAGCGAGGGCTCACGTCAGTTGGGCAACATCGAGGTCGTCGGTGGCGACACCAAGGTATATACCGACATCAAGTCAGTGACCAAAGACAACAACCGCTACGAGAGTGCCACAGGCATGGGCTACACCACCTATATGAACATCCCCGACGACCTCTCCCAGATCGGTGTCACCAGCGTCCTCACGCTCTACGCCAATGATGGAGCGTCGCGCGCCTACAATCCCCATGGCATGCATGTGAAGTACACCGCGTCACAGATGTTCAAGCCCGAGTCCCCCACCTTCAACTACCTCCGCACCATGCAGACGGGAGACCCCTCCAACTACACCCAGTACAAGGTCGTGCTCACCGCTACGGGCGAGGTCTACGTTGGCAACTACGTGCACGCCCTCTACAAGCCAGGCTACGCCTGTGTGGGCAATGCCGACCTTCCCCATCAGACCGACTACACCATCACCGCTGCCACCATCACCCACAACCGTTTCCTCCTGTGGGATGCCAAGCATGGCCGCTTCCTCTATGCCTCGAAGAGCGACCCCGGCTTCGCCATCAATGAGGGCAACTCCATCAAGCCCAGTTACCAGTCGTCGAGCCCCCTGCTCGATGCCCATGTCAACTTCCTCGGGCTGCAGAAGTCACCGGCCTCGATGACCGCCGTGATGGGTTACATCAACTACCGCGATGCCTACGACCAGCAACACCCCTATTTCATCTTCAAGGATGAGGCTACGGGCGACTACTACCGCTACGAACTCCTCATGCTCGACATCGGTGATGGCAGCAAGGTCAACCAGCGCCGCGGTGCCGACGGTGAGGAGGAGAAGGTGTCCGCCTACACCATCGTCGGTGAGAAACGCCTCGCAGGACTCACCCCCACCGACATGTCCACCATCACCTACAACTCATGGTTCACCACCTCCAACCTCTTCTTTGCTGAGGGAGGCAGGATATACCGCTACAACGTGTCGAACGGTGACAAGTACCTCGTCTACGAGGCCCCCGCAGGCTACGAGGTGACGAAACTCAAGTTCCGTTCCGAGGAGAGCTCATCCTTCAGTGACGACCTCGGCCTACACCTCGACATCGTCATGTACGACGGTACCCACGGCGCCATTGCCAACATCAAGTTCACCACCGCTGCCGATGTCGACGAGGACTATCAGCCCCTCTTCTACGACCGCGACGGCGAGGGCAAACGCTGGGGCGAGATCAAGGACATCCAGTTCGTCTACGACTACATCTACAAGATGGTGTATTGAGCACCCCTGCATCGTACCCATAATCCCCACTCTCACATGCCTGAACTGCACCCCAAAAGTTTGACAAAACTTTTGGGGTGTTTTATGTATAGACATCATCACTTTGAAGAGTGATTAAACATCGTTAGTCGTTTACTATCAGGTGAGCCTCTTGCATCTCTGTGCAAAGAGCTGAAAATGGACAGGAAGAGGAACAGGAAGCAAAAGCCATCGAGGAACTAAGGTCGGAATATCCTCTTGCTCGCTCAAAGTTCTATTATCATATCAAAAGAATGAAGCCATCTTTCTTAACCCTAAAGTAGGGCTCATGAAAGATATCCTTGATTTCTTCCTTTTCAAGAACGTATTTTTTTGAGCACAAAGGTCGTTATGGTTATAGACGGATAACCGCAGAGATGCGAAATAGAAATTATGTTATAAACCATAAAACCGTGCAGCGTCTTATGGGTGAAATGGGTCTTAAATGCAAGATTCGTAAAGTTCGCTACCATTCCTACAGAGGAGAAATTGGCAAAGTTGCCCCCAATGTTATTGCCCGCAATTTTGTTGCAACATCTCCAAATCGTAAATGGGCTACAGATATAACTCAGATGAATATTGGTTCATCCAAGTTGTATCTGTCACCAATGCTTGATATGTATAATGGGGAAATAATCTCTTATAACATCTCTGACAGTCCTAATTTAGAGCAGGTGTACGACATGCCTTGGAAGACGACATCGAATACTACAACAATAAAAGAATGAATACAGGTTAAAAGGGAAGAGTCCGGTGGAATACCGAACTCTTTACCAATAAAACTTTTTATTAACTCGTCCAACTTTTTGGGGTCACTCCAGCCGAGGGAGAGGATTCGTGTTTCCTTCATATTTGTATTTTATAAATTAAACGTAAATTTCGGCGAATAGCTTCATAAATTTCCAAGAACCTTTAGATTGTCGTCCAATGCGTCAATCTTCGCTCGTTGCAAATCAATTCCTTCCATATGCTGTAAAATATTTTATGCATGTTGGGTTATTTATTTGCTCGCTAATTCTTATCTTTGCATGTTGGTTGTTTAATACGAAATATTATCCTTGTCATATATGACCGCCCAAGAACGTATAGCGCAGTTGCGTAGCGAACTGCACCGCCATAACCATAGTTACTATGTGCTCAATATGCCCGAGATATCTGACTATGAGTTTGACCAATTGATGCGCGAGTTGCAGGACCTCGAGGCGCAGCACCCCGAACTTTTTGACCCCACATCGCCCACCATGCGTGTGGGTAGCGACATCAATAGCGAGTTTGTGCAAGTGGCTCACAAGTATCCTATGCTATCGCTGGGCAACACCTACTCTGAGGGTGAGGTGCGCGACTTCTATGAGCGTGTGCAGCGTGCACTGGGCAGCGAGCCGTTTGAGCTGTGCTGCGAAATCAAGTATGATGGTCTGTCTATCTCGCTTACCTATGAGGAGGGGCGCCTGGTGCGTGCCGTGACGCGTGGCGATGGTGTGCAAGGCGACGATGTGACGGCCAACGTGCGCACCATACAGAGCATACCGCTCGTGCTACAGGGCGAGGGATGGCCCCGTGAGTTTGAAATCCGTGGCGAGATACTGATGCCGTGGGAGCAGTTTGACCGACTCAACCGCGAGCGCGAGGCACAGGAGGAGCCGCTCTTTGCCAATCCGCGCAATGCGGCATCAGGTACGCTCAAGTTGCAGAACTCGGCCATCGTGGCATCGCGCAAACTGGATGCATACCTTTATTATATGTTGGGCGAGTCGCTCCCCAGCGAGGGACACTACGAGTGCCTGCAGCAGGCTGCACATTGGGGCTTCAAGGTGTCGCCATCGATGCGCAAGTGTGCCACGCTCGATGAGGTGTTTGATTATATCAACTACTGGGACACCGAGCGCAAGAACTTGCCCGTGGCGACCGACGGCATCGTGATCAAGGTGAACTCGCTGGCGCAGCAGCGCATGCTGGGCTACACGGCCAAGGTGCCCCGATGGGCCATTGCCTATAAGTTCCAGGCCGAGAAGGCGCTCACACGCCTCAGCGAGGTGACCTATCAGGTGGGGCGCACGGGGGCGGTGACCCCGGTGGCCAACTTCGAGCCTGTGCAACTCTCGGGCACGATGGTCAAGCGCGCCACACTGCACAATGCCGACTTCATGGAAAACCTCGACCTGCACATCGGCGATATGGTGTTCGTGGAGAAGGGTGGTGAGATTATCCCCAAGATTACTGCCGTGGACCTCGATGCCCGCTCCTTCATGATGGGCGAGAAGGTGCGCTTCATCACCCGTTGCCCCGAGTGCGGCACGCCGCTCATGCGTGTAGAGGGTGAGGCTGCCATCTTCTGTCCTAACGATACAACCTGTCCGCCACAGATCAAGGGGCGCATCGAGCATTTCATCTCGCGCAAGGCCATGAATATCGACGGCCTCGGTGCCGAGACGGTAGACCTGCTCTACTCTGTGGGCCTCATACACGATGCTGCCGACCTCTACGCTCTACGCATCCCCCACATCAGCCGCTTGGAGCGCATGGGGTATAAGTCGGCCGAGAACATCGTACGCAGCATAGAACGCTCGCGCGAGGTATCCTTCGAACGCGTGCTCTTTGCCATCGGTATCCGTTTCGTGGGTGAGACGGTAGCCAAGAAACTGGCTCGCGCCTTCGGCTCTATGGAGCGACTCGAGAGTGCCACCTTCGAGGAACTCATCGCTGTAGACGAGATAGGGGAGAAGATAGCACAGAGCATCCTGCGCTTCTTTGCCAACGAGCAGTGCCGCACCCTTGTGGCTCGACTCAAGGAGGCTGGCCTGCAGATGGAGGTAGTAGTGGACGAGAGCATCGAGCGTACCGATAAACTGGCAGGCAAGAGCATCGTCATCAGTGGTGTCTTTGCCCAGCACTCGCGCAATGAGTACAAGGCGATGATTGAGCAGCATGGCGGCATCAACGTGTCGTCCATCTCCAGCAAGACGAGTTTCATCCTCGCCGGTCGCGACATGGGACCTGCCAAGCTGGAGAAGGCACAGAGACTTGGCGTGGCTATCGTGAGTGAAGAGGAGTTTTTGGCGATGATAGAGTAGTAAATCATGTCCGGAACGGCTCTTTTGGCGCTATTTTGAAGTTTTTTTGAGTTTTTTGCAAAAAAAAAACTTGAAATGTTTTGTTGTTTCGGAAAAAGGCTGTATCTTTGCATCGCAATTGAGAAACAGATGCACTCTTAGCTCAGTTGGTAGAGCAATTGACTCTTAATCAATGGGTCCAGGGTTCGAGTCCCTGAGGGTGTACAAAGGTTCTGAAATACTTTCAGAACCTTTTTCTTTTATATGTTTTCCCCCTTTGTGGTAGCTGTCTTTGAGATGAACTCGAAGATACTTGCGTTCGTTGTAAGAAATATCCAAGTAAACTTGGTATTTCTCGCTCGCTTTTTCGTATCTTTGCGAGGTGCGCGGAGATGGGGCTTGTTTGTGGGCTGTCTTCGCATGAATAAAATGGTTTTTAATATATTATAGAATATGAAAAGAGCATTGATAACAGGCGTTACCGGACAAGATGGCTCGTTCTTGTCGGAGTTTCTTTTGGGTAAGGGATATGAGGTGCATGGTACCATCCGTCGCTCGTCGGTAGATTTTCGTGAGCGTATTGCCCATCTTGAGGGTAATCCCAACTTTCACCTTCACTATGCAGACTTGGGCGACTCGATGAGCCTCATTCAGGTAGTGGGCAAGGTGCGTCCCGATGAAATATATAACCTCGCTGCGCAGAGCCATGTGCAGGTGAGTTTTGACTCCCCTGAGTTTACCGCCAATGTGGATGCTACGGGTGTGCTCCGTATCTTGGAGGCTGTGCGCCTCTGCGGATTGGCCGATACATGCCACATCTATCAGGCCTCTACCTCGGAGCTCTATGGTAAGGTGGAGGAGGTACCGCAGAATGAGAATACACCATTCCATCCCTATAGTCCCTATGCGGTGGCTAAACTGTATGGCCACTGGATTGTGAAGGAGTATCGTGAGGCATACAACATGTTCTGCTGCTCGGGTATTCTCTTCAATCATGAGAGCGAGCGTCGTGGTGAAACTTTCGTGACCCGTAAGATAACCCTTGCTGCTGCACGCATTGCACAGGGTAAGCAGGATAAACTTTACTTGGGTAACCTCTCTTCGCTACGCGACTGGGGATATGCCAAAGACTATGTGGAGTGTATGTGGCTGATGCTGCAGAACGATAAGCCGGAGGATTTTGTTATTGCTACGGGTGTGCAACATTCGGTGCGCGATTTCTGTTACTATGCCTTCAAGCATGTGGGTATCGAACTTGAGTTCGTGGGCGAGGATGCAGAGGAGAAGGGTGTGATTAAGAGCATTAATCCCCAATCGGCATCTGCGGCTAATGCTCAATTGAAGGTGGGTGATGTGCTTATCGAAGTGTCGCCCGACTTCTTCCGTCCGACCGATGTGGTGAACCTTTGGGGCGATCCTTCAAAGGCTCGTAAGGAACTTGGCTGGGATCCCGGTAAGACTACCTTCGAGCAGTTGGTGAAGATTATGGTTGATGCCGATATGGCCAAGGTGGCTGTGGAGCGTGCGAGTGACCATGTTCGCACCAATCTGGTGGAATATTTGGAGAAGGGTATTGTGAAGTAAAGATAGACAACAGGCAAGTTGTAAGAGTAACTATGGAAAAAAATGCCAAAATATATGTAGCGGGTCATCGTGGTATGGTGGGTTCGGCCATCGTGCGCGAGTTGCAGCGTCAGGGATATACCAATATCATCACGCGCACACATGCAGAACTTGACCTTTGCCGTCAGGAGCAAGTGGAGAAGTTCTTTGCTGAGGAAAAGCCCGAGTATGTGTTTCTTGCTGCGGCTAAGGTGGGAGGCATTATTGCTAACCAAAGTGCATTGGCCGACTTTATGTATGATAATATGATGCTCGAGATGAATGTTATCCATGCGGCATGGAAGAATGGATGCAAGAAACTGGAGTTCTTGGGTTCATCGTGCATCTATCCGCGTTTGGCACCGCAGCCAATGCCCGAGAGTTGTTTGCTGACCTCGTCATTGGAGCCTACCAATGAGGCCTATGCGTTGGCCAAGATCTCTGGCTTGAAATATTGCGAGTATCTCAATCGTCAATATGGAACCGATTATATCAGTCTGATGCCTACCAACCTGTATGGTCCGAACGATAATTATCACCCTACGCATAGCCATGTGTTGCCTGCGCTTATCCGTCGCTTCCATGAAGCCAAGGAGGCAGGCGTCACTTCGGTGACTTGTTGGGGTGATGGCACGCCGATGCGCGAGTTTTTGTATGTGGACGACCTTGCTAATCTGTGTGTGTTCCTGATGAACAACTATAGCGGCAACGAGACGGTCAATGCCGGTACGGGCAAGGAGGTTTCTATCAAGGAACTCACGGAACTGGTGGCCAAAGTGGTAGGCTATGAAGGCGAAATTCTCTGGGATACCTCGAAACCGAATGGGACACCGCGCAAACTGCTCGATGTGTCGAAGACCGAGAAGTTGGGATGGAAATATCGTACCGAATTGGAGGAGGGTATACGCCTCTCTTATGAGGACTTCCTGAACAATCCGATGCGTGCAGAACGATAAACAACAGGGGTAAGAAATTTCTTACCCCTGTATTATTTTCTCTATCTCCTCAGTGTTGTGGACGATGTGCATGGCGCCATGCTGGCGTAGTTCATCTTCGTCGCGGAAGCCCCAGGTGACACCAATGCTTTCTACACCGGCCTGCTGTGCTGTAAGCATGTCTACGCCTGAATCACCAATATAGATGGTCTCGTCGCGTGAGATACCAGTGTCGCGCAGTATGTCATTGACGATGGTTGGGTCGGGTTTGACGGGTATGCCCTCACGCTGTCCGTAGATGGCTACGAAGGGAATGGTGGGGAAGAAGTGATGCACTAACTTCTCCGTGGCTCGCTGATACTTGTTGGAAGCAACGGCGATGCTTATGCCCTTGTTCTGAAGGAAATGGAGCAGTTCGGGTATGCCTTCGTAGGGGCGACTGTCGTCGACATTGTGCTTGTCGTAGTAGGGGAGGAAGAGGCCTCGAATGCGCATCACCTCCTCTTTGGTACGCGATGTCTCGGGGAGTGCGCGGGCAAACAATTTATTGATGCCATTTCCCACAAATTGGTAGTAGGCCTCTACGGGATGGGTGGGGTATCCGCATTGGCTGAGGGCCTGGTTGGTGGCATTGGCGAGGTCGGCTACCGTGTTGAGTAGGGTGCCGTCAAGGTCAAATATGGCGAGTCGCTTCATTATTTTTGAATGTTGAAGGTTATAAGTTGAAAAGTGCTCTCCGCTATCCCTAAATTCATTCACAGCCTTTATCACTTGCTGTGCCTCTTCGATAGTCATCGTAGGTCCGATAGGCAGAGATAGTTCGGTGCGGTGGATCTCTTCGGTGATGGGCAAAGAGAGATGGGCGTATTTTCTGTAGCACTCCTGTTGGTGTGGTGCGATAGGGTAGTGGATGAGTGTCTCGATGCCGTAGTCGGCGAGGTGCTGCTGCAGACGGTCGCGTTCGTTGCAGAAGATGGGGAAGAGGTGGTATGCGTTGTGCTCGGGGGCTACATGGTGAGGTAGACGTACGTGCGGATTGTTGATGCCTGTATAGTAAAGTTCGGCGATAGCGGCGCGGTGGCGATTGTCATCGTCGAGATGGGGTAGTTTGGTTGCAAGTACGGCGGCTTGCACTTCGTCGATGCGACTGTTGTAACCGCAGTATTGGAACACGTATTTCTTGTCAGAACCATAGTTCCCTAAAGCACGTACGGTGGCTGCTAGTTTGTCGTCATTGGTGGTGATGCAGCCTGCATCGCCCAATGCGCCAAGATTCTTTCCAGGGTAGAAACTATGCCCGGCGGCATGTCCAAGGGAACCGGTTTTCTTGGATTGAGGATTGTTGATAGTCAATTGATAGGTGCATCCGTGTGCTTGTGCATTGTCCTCGATGAGTAGCAGGTTGTGTTTGTCGCATAGTTGCGCTATGTGTGGCGTGTATGCGCAGCGGCCATAGAGGTGTACGATCATGATAGCGCGGGTGCATGGAGTGATGGCGGCCTCAATGAGCGTGTCGTCTATTTGCAGAGTGTCGATATTAGGCTCTACGAAGACGGGGTTCAAACGGTTGTCGGTGATGGCCAGTATGCTGGCGATGTAGGTGTTGGCTGGGACGATGACTTCGTCGCCTTCGTGCATCAGCCCTATTTCGATATATGCACGTAGGATGAGGCGGAGCGCATCGAGTCCATTCCCGCAGGCAATAGCATGGCGACAGCCTATGTATTGGGCATAGGCCTCCTCGAAGTGGCGGGTCTCCTCACCATGCAAGTACCAGCCTGAACGGGTGGCACGCAGTATGGCCTCTTCAATCTCTGCTGCATGGGCGGCGTTGACGGCTTGTAGGTCGAGGAACTTGATCATAGCTTATGGCTGACTTCTAGTTTTCAATTTTTAATTCATAACTATCGTATACCACTGTGCGGGCACCGAATCCTTCTTTTTGGAAGATGAGTCCCTCGTTGAGGTAGCGGCCGCCTTGTTCGGTGGAGATGCCGAAATCGAAATATCTCTTCGTGTTGAACACTTGCGATATGAGGTGCTCGAACAGGCCGTCAAGGGCTCCTAAGGCTCTTCCGTGAGGCGATGAAGCAATATATTGCGCATGCGCCACTTGGGTGGTCTCATAAATGAGTGTCCCGGCTAGAATTTCATCCTCTTTGCGAGCCACAAACAAACGTATCTCGTTGGGGAACTTTTTCTTTAACTGTTCTATCTCGGCAAGCGTGTGCACGGGGCTTTTATGATGTTTTTCGGCCAATACCTCCTCTAATATCTGCCAGAAAGGGGCAAGGTCGTCACTCTCTTCATAGATGATGCCATTGGCTTGCGCCTTCTTGATGCCTCGACGACGTAACTCCTGCATGGCAATGAGGTGCTCGCATGTGATGGTTGATGAGGCTGTACGGGTAGTGAGGACTGCATTGTGACGGAAGAGTGCGTAGAGATCTTCTTCGGCAGCACAGCGGTGATAGATGTGTGGTATGGGCTTGTATGTCCAGCGCTGGGCACCTAGGACTGTGCGCATCCATTCTATGGCACATGACATCACCTGTAGGGTGTCGGCGGCAGTGATGCCTTCCGATAGGATGAGTCCGCCATAAGTGAGCCCCCCATGTGATTGTACGGTGCGCTCTTCTTTTACGTGGTTGGCTGGCAGTAAGGCAATGAGTTTTCCCTTCTTGTAAAAGAATAGTGAGCAATCGGTAAAACGGTCGGCATGGTAGTCCATGTAAGAACGATGGAGTAGGAAAGTGCCGTTCTTTGAACGACTCACAAACTCGTTCCATATGTCAGCCTTGTCGTTGGTATAGGGTATCGCCTCAATGACCTGCTCCTGGTACTCCTTATAGTCGTGGGTGTATCCAGCAGCGTTGTAGGGGTGTGATGCCAGTACTACGCAGATGGTGCCTGGGACAAAATTACTCAGTCTGCACCAGATGCCAGGCGGTATCAATATACCTGTGTGGGGCGAATCCATGTGGATGGTGCATTGGGTAGTGCCATCATCGATGGTCATGTCAAATTCCCCTTGTACGGGGATTACCACTTCAGCGCACTCGTTGTGTGAGTGGGCTCCGCGGACCTCTCCTTGCGGTACATCATATATCCAGAACACGCGCTCGATGTTGAAGGGGATGTGTTCACCCGCTTCGGCAAATGACAGGCTTCCGCGCTTGTCGGTTCGCACGGGAAGGTGTATCAGTTTGCACCCTCGTGGCATGTTGTTGCAGTGTTCTGTTTTCATGTTCCTATATAAATAAGGTGTATGTCCTTTATTCTATTAACGTGAAAAGGACGAAAATCGTACCTTTGGGAAAAATTTCCACAAAGATAGAAAAAAAACTTCAGAACTATTGGTGGAGTCAAAAAAAACATCTACCTTTGCACTCGCAAAAAGGGAACAGCGCGTTTCTCAAAGGAAGTTTGGGTGAGTGGCTGAAACCAGCAGTTTGCTAAACTGCCGTACGGGTAACCGTACCGGGGGTTCGAATCCCCCAGCTTCCGCGAAGTTTCTTTTTGCAAATATGGCGCTTTCGTCTAGCGGCTAGGACACATGCCTCTCACGCATGGAACACGGGTTCGATTCCCGTAGGCGCTACAGCATTAGGCTTCACCCGCCCCGGGGTGGTAAAACATAAGGGGACTTTCTGAAAATGGCGCTTTCGTCTAGCGGCTAGGACACATGCCTCTCACGCATGGAACACGGGTTCGATTCCCGTAGGCGCTACAAGTTGAAACCGAAGTTTACTTCGGTTTTTTTGTGTGTATAGGCTATAAACTGTTGTGTTGTATGGGGTTAAGATAAAAAGGAAGGAGTATCCGCGGATGCTCCTTCCTTTTTTTATGGGTCCTGTTTTACATGTTATAGTTCCTCGCTCAAGTATCCCTTGGGCAATTCGCGGCAGTTGTACTGCGATGCCATAATCTCGCCATAGGCACCGGCTGAGCGGATGGCAATGAAGTCGCCACGGTGCGTGGTGTTGAGGTCTACGGCCTTACCAAACACGTCGGAACTCTCGCATACGGGACCTACCACATCGTAGGTGAGTTCGGGCTCGTATGAGGAGATGTTCTCGATACGGTGATAGGCTTGGTAGAGGGCGGGACGGATGAGGTCGGTCATGCCAGCATCGACGATGGCAAAGCGCTTGCAGGTGCCCTCCTTGATGTAGAGCACGCGTGTGATGAGGCTGCCACACTGGGCTACGATGCTGCGGCCCAACTCGAAGTGAAGTGTCTGCCCGGGGCGCAGGCGCAGGTGCTTGCGGAATACCTCGAAGTAGTCGTGGAAGGCGGGGATGTACTTGTGGTTGGGGTGACCGTAGTCGACGCCCAAGCCTCCGCCTACGTTGATGCTGAGGATGGGGTATTTGCGGCGCTCAAACACCTCGGTGAGCTCGTTCACGCGGTTGCACAGGGCTACGAAGTCGATCATGTCGAGTATCTGCGAACCGATGTGGAAGTGTATGCCTACAAACTCGATGTGGGGTAGGGCGATGGCCTGCTCGATGACGCCCTCAATCTGCTCGAGGTTGATGCCAAACTTGTTCTCAGCCAAGCCGGTGGTGATGTTGCTGTGGGTGTGGGCACCTACGTTGGGGTTGATGCGTAGGGCGATGCGGGCTACCTTGCTTTTCTTCTCGGCATGCTCATTGATGATGTGCAACTCGGCCTCAGACTCTACATTGAAGCAGTGGATGCCGTAGTCGAGGGCGAGGTTGATTTCGCGGTCGCTCTTGCCTACACCGGCATATACTACCTTGTGGGCGGGGAAACCTGCCTCGATGGCTGCACGCACCTCGCCACCGCTCACGCAGTCGGCACCGAAGCCTGCTGCACTGATGATGCGCAGCACCTTGGGGTTGGCATTGGCCTTGATGGCATAGTGCACCTCATATTCGGGGTTATGGCGCAACTCTTCACGGATGGTGTCGAGAGTCTCGCGCAATACCTTGGTGTCGTAATAGTAGAAAGGCGTATCAATATCCTTGAAACGCTCTATGGGGAAGGATCCTTTAATCATGTATTTAATTAGGAATTAGGCATTAGGAGTTAGGAATTAAGAACTGATGTTTTTTTCTTCCGGCACACCGGATGCAAGCAATTCCTAATTCCTAACTTCTACTTCCTAATTGTTAAACAGTTTATCCTGTAATGCTTGCAACGCACGTTTCTTGTCGCTCTCCTTGATGAGGAATGATATGTTGTAGTTGCTACCGCCGAACGAGATCATACGTACGGGGATGTCGCGCATGGCGTCCATAGCGCGGGCCTCGAAGCCGATGTTCTCCCAGTCCATATCGCCCACTACGCAGATGATGCACATGTTGTGGTCGATGGTTACGGTACCGTACTTCTTGAGGTCGTGCACGATTTCGTTGAGGTGCTTGGTGTTGTCGATACTCATGGATACACCTACCTCGGAGGTGCAGATCATGTCGATAGAGGTGTGGTAGCTCTCGAAGATCTCGAATACCTTGCGCAGGAAACCGTGGGCAAGGAGCATGCGGCTCGACTTGATCTTGATGGCGGTGATGTTATCCTTTGCTGCAACGGCTTTGATGGTGCCTGGGTCGGCCTCGTTGTTGATGGTGGTGCCAGGTGCCTGGGGCTCCATGGTGTTGAGCAGCTTAACGGGGATGTTGGCAAACTTGGCGGGCTGCACGCAGGTGGGGTGGAGGATTTTGGCACCGAAGTAGCCGAGCTCGGCAGCCTCCTCAAAGTGGAGGTGACGCACGGCGGTAGTGCCCTCTACGATGCGGGGGTCATTGTTGTGCATGCCATCGATATCGGTCCAGATCTGTATCTCGCTAGCTCCTACGGCGGCACCTATGAGCGATGCGGTGTAGTCGCTACCACCACGCTGGAGGTTGTCAATCTCGCCGTTGATGTTGCGGCAGATGAAGCCTTGGGTGATGTAGATCTGTGCCTTGGGGCTATGGGCGAGAACGTCGGTAAGCTTTTCCTTGATGTAGGCAGCATCGGGCTCGCCATTCTTATCGGTACGCATATAGTCGAGTGCGGCGATGAGGTGGGCGCTGATGCCCTGCTCCTTGAGGTAGTTGGTCACCATGTTGGTAGAGATAATCTCGCCTTGTGCTAAGATGATGCGCTCCTCAACAGAGGTGAACAGTTGCTTGGTGAATGAACGCAGGTAGTTGAATACGTCCTTAACCAATGTGGCGGTCTGTTGCTTGTATTCCTCGGTCTCGTAGAGCTCGTTGATATGCTTCTTGTAGAGGCTCTCGAGTTTACCAATGACCTCATTGGCTCCCTCGGGGTTGTTGTTGGCAAGGTAGCCACAGATTTCTACTAATGAGTTGGTAGTACCCGACATGGCCGAGAGTACTACTATCTTGTCTTCGCCATCGTTGATGAGCGCAGCTACGCTCTTCATACGCTGTGCAGAACCTACTGAGGTTCCGCCAAATTTCATTACTTTCATGTGATGTATGGTTTATTGATTGTTTTCTATAGTTTGGAGATTCTCTAGGCTGGCTAGATTTTCCGAATTCTCAGCTGTTTGTTCTACCACTCTGTGATTTTCGCAACGGAACACCTTACCGGGATACTCTTCAAGCAATTGCAGGTTGTGCGTGGTCATGATGACTGTAGATCCTTGGTCCCGAATGGTACGTAGGAGTTCTACGATTTGACGTCCTGTCTCGGGGTCAAGATTACCTGTAGGCTCATCGGCAAGTATGATTTCGGGGGTGTTCAGTATGGCGCGAGCGATGACGATGCGCTGCTGTTCTCCACCCGATAACTCGTGAGGCATTTTGTATCCCTTGGTGCTCATGCCTACCTGTTCGAGCACCTCTTCGATGCGGAACTGGCGCTTGCGCTTATCACTGCATCCGGTAGCCTTGAGCACGAAGTCGAGGTTGTCGTATACGTTGCGGTCGATAAGCAGTTGGAAGTCTTGGAATACGATGCCGATGCGCTTGCGCAATGCGGGGATCTGCTTACGGCGGATGTGCGTCATGTCGTAGCCAAGCACTTTGGCCTCGCCACTATGTATGTCAAGTTCGCCATACATGGTCTTGAGCAGGCTCGACTTGCCCGATCCGACCTTACCGATGAGGTAGACAAACTCTCCAGTTTGTATCTTCAGGTTCACCTCTTCGAGAACAATCATCTCTTGTTGGCGTACCTCTACGTTGCGATAGTTTATTTGCGACATTTATGGTAATATATATATAGTGCACGAAGTTACGCATTTTTTTGCAAATCTTATCTATGTATAATGTCTATGTTTGGCAAAAATGGCCAAAAATATGTTTTTTAACATGACTTTTCAATGATTTTCTTGCTATTTCAGAAAAAAGTCGTACCTTTGCACCGTGTTTTTCATGGTATTAGATTTTTAAAGTTGGAAGATTGGTCGTCGGGATGACGACCTTCTTTTTTTAAAGCATTTCCATAAGGTGATATGAGTATATATAAAAATGAAGGGCTACCATAGGCAACCCTTCATTTTTTTGTCTATTGTGTGTGGTGCAATACTTACTCTACACCCTTCTTGATAACGTAACGGATGAGGTCGTAGAACTTCTGTACGGTGGGGATGAGTACGCGCTCGTCGGGTGAGTGGGGCGACATGAGTGTGGGACCGAATGAAATCATGTCCATACCCTCGTTTACTGCTCCGATGATACCGCACTCAAGGCCAGCGTGGATAACCTTTACCTCGGGCTCCTTACCGAAGAGCTCCTTGTAGGTCTCCTTCATGGCTGCAAGCACCTGTGAGTTTACATTGGGCTGCCAGCCGCTATAGCTACCGCTGAACTCAACACGCATACCAGCCATAGAGAAGCAGCTCTCGAGTGAGATGGCTTGATACATCTTCATGCTCTCTGATGAACTGCGTACGAGAAGGCTGAACTGTGCCTTACCCTCGCCAATCTCTACGATAGAGAGGTTGCTTGAGGTCTCCACGGTGTCGGGGATAGTGGGGATATAGCGCATTACGCCATTCTGGCAAGCGAGGATAGCGTCGATGAGGTTGTCGCGAATCTCCTCGGGGGTTTCGCTGTCGGGCATGTCTACTGCAGTAACGGTGAGGGTGATGCCGCTCTCGATGGTGGCAAACTCCTCATTGAAGAGCTCCTGACAACGGGCTGCAAGTTCCTCAACGTCAGCTACTGCATCGGCGGGTACGGTGAGCACTACATAAGCATCGCGGGGGATGGCATTGCGCATGTTACCGCCGTGCCACTGAGCCAACTGAGCATCGCACTCGAGCACAGCCTCGCGTACGAAACGGCCCATGAGCTTGTTGGCATTACCACGGCCCTCGCAAATCTCGAGACCTGAGTGTCCGCCACGTAATCCCTTGAGGTCTATGCGCAGTGCTACGTAGTCATCTTCGGGCTCTATCTCCATATATTGCAGAGTGGCTGTCACATCGATACCACCAGCGCAGCCGATGTAGAGTTCGCCTTCAGCCTCAGAGTCGAGGTTGAGCAGTACCTTGCCGTTCACGGTGCCGGGTTTCAAACCGAATGCACCGAACATGCCAGTCTCTTCGTCGGCAGTGATGAGTCCCTCGATGGGGCCATGTTCCAAGGTGTCGTCCTCCATGATGGCCATGATGGCAGCTACGCCAAGACCATTATCGGCACCCAGTGTAGTACCACGTGTGCGCACCCAGTCACCGTCAACATAGCAGTCGATGGGGTCTTTCTCAAAGTCGTGTGTGCTCTCGGCTGTCTTCTGTGGCACCATGTCCATGTGGGCCTGTAGCACGATGCCCTTGCGTCCTTCGAGACCGGGAGTGGCAGGCTTACGCATGATGATGTTACCGGCCTCGTCCATGAAGGTCTCTACGCCAATCTTCTTGCCGAAGTCGAGCAGGAACTGCTGCACGGGTTCGAGGTAACCCGAGGGGCGGGGTACCTGTGTCAACTCATAGAAATGTTTCCACACGCTCTGAGGAGCTAATTCTGCAATTGTACTCATAGTATTTTTTTATAATTAGGAGTTAGGAATTAGAAATTATGAGTTTTCTAACTCTGTAATTCTATAAACTTATTTTATCTCTCTCTCTTAGTTCTTTATTTTCTTTTTATTCCTCACCTGCAGTGCTACCCATCCGTAGGCTCCGAGCACTATCACACCCAAGGTTTGGAAGGTGTGCACGATGAGTGCAAATGATGAAGCATCGGTTTGTGACACACCGAAGAGGGTCATCATTGATATCACTACAAAGTGCCAGGGCCCTGCACCATTGGGGGTGGGGATGATGATGGCTAGACTGATAGCGGCAAAGATAATCATGGCCTTCACCATGCCCAACTCTGCTGAGAAGGGGAAACAGAAGAAGGCGAGGTAAAACTCGAGGAAATAGCACACCCATATACCTATAGTATAGAATAGGAACAATCCTTTACGGCGCATGGTTCGGAGTGACAATAGTCCGTCAACGAAGTTACGCACCTGCTTCATCATCTTGGCATAGAACGCTGTCTTGCGCAGCACAAGCCATAGCACTACGATTGTAGCAACGGCCCCTATCGATACGAGGTATGTCTTAGGACTTGTGAATAGGGCTACGAGGGCATCTTCATTGGTGCCTGTCTCGGCAAAGAATGAGGCAAATACGCCCATCTGTGTGACTAGCACTGTGCATACAAAGAGCACCACTAGAAGCATGTCGACCAAGCGCTCGGCCACCAGCGTGCCCAGAGCCTTACTGAAGGGTACTCCGTCATATTTGGTCAGTACAGCACAGCGCGATACCTCACCCACACGAGGGATGAGGATGTTCGATGCATAGGCAATGAAGATAGAGTCGATGCTGTCTGCAGCCTTGGGGCGATAACCCAATGGCTCTAAGGTGATGAGCCAGCGCAATCCGCGCATCACATGACTCAACGTGATGGGGATGAGTGTTGCCAATAGCCACCAAATATTCATCTCGTGCAAGAAGATGTGCTTGGCCTCGGCAAAGTCAAAGTCGCGGTACATGTAATAGAGTATGCCGCCCGCGATGAGCAGTGGAAGCACAATCTTCAGTATGTTCGATAAAATCTTTTTCACGCTGTTGTTTTCGTTTCATTTGCCGCTTCTAGTGCCATTCCCGGTGCGAAGCGGCCTACAAAGATAGGAATGATATTTTGATTTACAAGAAACTTTTGCGGAAATTTCAGATTATTTCCAACTCGATACGGATAGAAATGCACTATTTTTAAAATCTTTTTCACACTTTTTCCTATTTTCAAAATGAAATGTTTACTTTTGTATTCTGATTCGTGGTACATGCTTTCATGGTGTAGTACCATCGGGTCGTAGATAGAGACTTCAATAATTAGTATGGACGACGGTATAAGTTATAAACGGAATGAAACAGGTAAAGCCCAAAAAGTTTCTGGGACAGCACTTCCTGAAGGACCTTTCCATAGCGAAAGCCATAGCAGATACTGTCGACAAGTTTCCCTCCCTGCCCATTCTTGAGGTAGGTCCCGGTATGGGTGTGCTCACCCAATACCTCATCACCAAAGAGCGTACTGTAGATGTGGTGGAGATTGACTATGAGTCAGTCGCTTACCTCCATGCCCACTATCCACAACTGGAGGGGCACATCATCGAGGACGACTTCCTGAAGATGCGTTTGGACAACTTGTTTGACGGCCAACCCTTCGTGCTCACCGGCAACTACCCCTATAACATCTCAAGCCAGATATTCTTCAAGATGCTCGACAATAAGGAGCGCATCCCCCTGTGCACCGGTATGATACAGCGCGAGGTGGCACAGCGCTTGGCAGCGCCTCCGGGTAGCAAGACCTATGGCATCTTGAGTGTGCTGGTGCAGGCATGGTACGATGTAGAGTACCTCTTCACCGTGAGCGAGGGCGTGTTTAACCCTCCCCCTAAGGTAAAGAGTGCTGTGATATCCATGCGCCGTAATGAGGTTACCGACTTGGGCTGCGATGAGGCACTGTTCAAGAACGTGGTGAAGACCACCTTCAACCAACGCCGCAAGACCCTGCGCAACTCCATCAAGCCCCTCGTACCCGCTGGCCATCCCATACTAGCCGACGAGATATTCAACAAACGTCCCGAGCAGCTCTCCGTAGCCGACTTCATAGGACTGACGAATATGGTGACTGAGGCCAGAAAGGGAGGTCTCAACGAGAATTAATTTTTAATTTTCAATTCTCAATTTTCAATTCGAATGAAAGATTCCGTAATCCTGACACGCGAATATATCGAACTGATAGAGCAACTTGTCGAGAGCAAGCAGGCCGAAGAACTGAAGCAACGGCTTGCCGAGATGCACCCTGCGGACATCGCCGAGATGTGCGACGACATGTCTATCGAGGATGCCCGATACATCTATCACCTGCTCGAGGGTGAAGATGCTGCCGACGTGCTCATCGAGATGGATGAGGACGCACGTAACGAACTGCTCGAAGACCTGCCCTCAGAGACCATCGCCAAGAAATTTGTCGACTTCATGGACACCGACGATGCCGTAGACATCATCCGTGACATGGACGAGGAGAAGCAGGAAGAGGTACTCGCACATATCGAAGACATCGAGCAGGCGGGCGACATCGTAGACCTCTTGAAGTACGATGAAGACACCGCCGGTGGTATCATGGGCACAGAGATGGTGATCGTGAACGAGAACTGGTCCATGCCCGATTGCCTGCGCGAGATGCGCCTGCAGGCCGAAGACCGCGACGAGATATATAATGTATACGTCGTTGACGACGAGGAGCGTCTGCAGGGTGTGTTCCCCTTGAAGAAGATGATCACTAACCCCTCCGTGTCGAAGGTGAAGCATGTGATGGACAAGGACCTCATCAGCATACACGTAGACACCCCTGTAGAGGAGGTGGTGCAGCTCATCGAGAAGTACAACCTCGTGTCAGTACCCGTCATTGACAGCATTGGCCGCCTGGTAGGACAGATCACCGTCGATGACGTCATGGACGAGATGCGTGAACTTGCCGAGCGTGACTACCAATTGGCTTCGGGTCTTTCGCAAGACGTAGAGAGTGACGACAGCATCATCAAGCAGACACGTGCACGCCTCCCTTGGCTGCTCATCGGCATGGTGGGCGGACTGGGCACCTCGGCCATCCTTGGTCTCTTCGACAGCGTGTTCTCCGACTATCCCGAGATGGCACTCTTCATACCTCTGATTGGTGCTACGGGTGGTAACGTAGGTACACAGGCCTCGGCTATCGTGGTGCAGGGCTTGGCCAACAACTCGCTCGACATCAGCAACACCGGCCGACAGATCATCAAGGAGTCTCTCGTGTCGCTCATCAATGCCGCCATCATCTCACTTGCCGTATTTGGCTACAACTGGTGGCGCTATGGCATGGGCTCTCCTGCCACCTATTCGGTGAGCATGTCGCTCTTCTGCGTGGTGATGTTTGCCGCCTTGTTCGGCACCTTCGTGCCCATGACCTTGGAGAAGCTCAAGATTGACCCCGCCATTGCCACGGGACCCTTTATCTCGATAACGAACGATATCATCGGCATGCTCATCTATATGGGCATCACCGTGTGGCTATCGTGACGATGAGGCATAGTTTGTCATGTTGAACGAAGTGAAACATCTCGCGAATGTCTCTTAGAGAAACTCCTCGGGGGAGATAAACCTCCCTTCGTCGCAACCGACGCTTTCATACCGCGTCGGCCTAGCGCGGGATCCTTCCGACGCTACGCTCTGTCAGGATGACAACCGACGCCAAACTGAGCGTATAGATAAGCTCGCTTAATCTATACCGAAGTGCGAAGGAGGGAAACTAAGAGTTAATATCGCTGAAAAATTTGCATTTTAGACAACTGCTGTATTATCTCCCTATTTCATTCATCGGTGCCAAAAATAGAATAGGGCTCTGCATTGCAGGGCCCTATTCTTATATAGTGTGATAATTGTTTTTTTACAATTTGTTGCAGCGCTCAAAGAAGTTGATGGCTTCGAGTTCCTTGCGGCATGCCTCCTCTTCGGCGTCGGTCATGTTCTGGAACGGTGTGCGGTTGGGGCCGAGGTCGAGGCCGATGAGTTTCATGATACGCTTTCCGCACACGATGTTTCCGCGGTAGTGGCAGATGACATTGATGACCTCCTGTGCGAAGTTCTGCAGTTCGCGTGCCTTCTCCAGGTCACCGGCATTCCATGCATCGATGATGCCCACGAGGTTACATCCGTTATAGTTGGTAGTTCCGCCGATACCTCCCTGTGCGCCACCCATGGCGAGTGAGGGGAGTATGGTCTCGTCCTGTCCGTGGAGCATGTCGAACTTGCCGTTCTTGTAGAGGCGGCACTGGTTGTACTCGTAGATGCTCTCATAGGTGTACTTGATGCCGGCAAAGTTGGGGATGCGTCCGTCCACAGCCTTGAGGAACTCTACCATAGAGAAGTATGCTCCGTTGAAGGCAGGTATGTGGTAGTAGTAGAAGGGGAGTTCGGGTGCAGCAGCAGCGATCTCTTCGCAGTACTTCACCAACTCCTCGATGCGTCCGATCTTGGGGAAGGGAGGTGCCATGACACCGATACCGAAGGCGCCAACTTTCTGTGCATGGGCAGCCATGCGGCACGAACTCTTCACGCAGGTGCTACCTACGTGTACGATAACCTTGAAGTCTTTCGGCGCAGCGTGCATCCACACCTCGGCGAGGTTGATGCGCTCCTCTTCGGTAAGCATGTATCCTTCGCCCGATGAACCGTTGATGAACACGCCCTTGAGGCCATTCTTCTGCAACATCTCGGCATATGCGGGGATGGGTTCGTAGTTCACTTCACCGTCGGGATAGAACGGTGTGAAAGGAGCATTGATAAGTCCGATAATCTTCTCCATAGTGTTCTTTCTGTGTTTTATAGGTGATAAATAGAGTTGTCAGTAATGCAAAGGTAGTCGTTTGTTTTTAATTACAGAAATATTTGGGCGAAATTTGGTGTTCCTATGCTTTTATACTACTTTTGTTCCTCCTATGCAGAGCGACCATCCACGATACCACGACTTTGCCACCTTCCTCCGCCGCTACTTCGAGGGCAAGGTGCAGAAGATTTCCATCCATGCGGGCTTCACCTGTCCCAACCGCGATGGCTCGAAAGGCGTGGGCGGATGCACCTACTGCAACAATCAGACCTTCAACCCCGACTACTGCACGCCGCAACTCAGTGTGCGCCAACAGTTGGAGGAGGGCATGCGCTTCTTTGCCCGCAAATATCCCTCCATGCGCTACCTGGCCTATTTTCAGGCCTACACCAGCACTTATGGCCAACTGGAGCGTCTCATCGCCATGTATGAGGAGGCCCTTGCCGTCGACGGTGTGGTGGGGCTCGTCATCGGTACACGCCCCGACTGCATGCCCGAGGCACTGCTCGACTACCTCGAGGCGCTGAGCCGTCGCACCTTCGTGATGGTCGAATATGGCATTGAGAGCGCCAATGATGATACCCTTCTGCGCATCAACCGCGGACACGACTTTGCCACCACTGTCGATGCCATACGCCGTACCCACGAGCGCGGCATCCTCACGGGTGGACACCTCATCTTGGGGCTTCCGGGCGAGGGACGCGACGAACTGCTTCGCCAAGCCACACTCATAGGCTCCCTGCCGCTCGACATGGTCAAACTACACCAATTGCAACTCATCCGCGGCACGCGCATGGCTCGCGAGTATGAGCAATGTCCAGCCGATTTTCACCTCTACGATGTGGACGAATACATCGACCTCGCCATCGACTACATCGAGCACATCCCTCGCAGGATAGTCATCGAGCGCTTCGTGTCTCAGTCGCCACGCCACCTGCTCATCGCTCCCGACTGGGGACTCAAGAACTACCAGTTCACCGACCGCCTTCTGCACCGCATGGCCGAGCGCGACACCTGGCAGGGGAGGAAATGTGAAGAGTGAAGAGGGAAGAGTTCCTTCAATTCGAAACTCTTGGGAGATAATCCTTAACCGGCAACATTGTTGTCTCCTACGCCCAAGTCGGTGTTCCCGATGAGCACCTCTATGCCCTCGGCATCGCGTAGGGTGGGGTACACCTCCTCTACGAACCATGTGGCCAGTGCCTCATCGCGCCGCAGCGCTGTGCCGTTGTTGCAGAACAGGTTGACGCTGAAGTACTCGAAGTGCTTGCGTGCCGTGTCGATGTCGGCCATTATGCGTTCGCGCGTTTCGCCCTCGGTGCAGCACAGCAGACATACTCCCTTGAAGTAACGTGCCACATCGGCTGCCGTCACCTCGGCAGGCACCCCCTTGTGCCATTGTGTGCGCAGGTCACCGTCGAAGGTCTCTATGCCGCAGCGGAACTTCACCGTCACCCCTTCAAACAGGGCGGCAAACTGTGCCAACCGGTGGCGGTACATGTAGTGTGCCTCGAACCATAGCGTGTGGATGTTGCGCTCGCGCACCACGCGTTGCAGATGCTCCACCGTGGCGGCATCCAGTTCGGGCGCCGAACCCGAGTTGATGACGTCGAGCACCCCATATACCCCCGTCACCTGCTCCAGCACGGGAGCGTTCACGGCATAAGGGTCAGTGCTCACATCGTCGTGATAGTCACAGAAGGTACACTGTCTCCAGCGGCATCCCGTGCCCTGCAGCAGTATAAACTCGCGTGGCAGTTTCGTGTGTATGAGCGAATAGCGTTGCATTCGTTGTCAGTGTCTGCATTAGAACTTCACCTTTCTGCGTGCCCAACGCACAGCGGCATATGCCATGGGTGTGCCGAAGATAGCCTCGATACCCAGTTTCATCAGATACTGCGTCAGCAACATCATCACGAGGTCGCGTGTGCTCACTACGCCGGCAAAGGCGATGAGTACGAAGGGTAGCGTGTCGGCCAGATAGCCGATGACCGAACTGCCTATGGTGCGCACCCACAGGTGACGCCCCTTCGTGCGGGCCTTGATACGTTCCATGAACCACGCGTTGGAGAGTTCACCGCAGAGGAATCCCGCCAGCGAGCCCAGCACGATGCGCGGCACGTAGGAGAACACCGCGTCGTAGGCCGTGGCCGTACCCTCCAGGTATTCGGGCGAGGGTAGCCACACTCCTACCTGCGTGCAGGCAACGAGTATGACATTACATGCGAAGGTGAGCCATATCACCCTTTTCGCCGTGCGGTAGCCCCACAGTTCGGTGAGCACATCGCCCAGCATGTAGGCGAAGGGGAAGGTGATGGTTCCCGCATCGAAGTAGAAGAAGTTGAAGAAGCCGATGACCTTTACGGCCATAATGTTCGACGTCAGATACAGCGTCACAAATAGTGCAGTCACGATCAGCAGCAATGTCTCTGCGCTGATGTTTCGGTTTTTTGAAGGGTTTTCCGATACCTTGTCCATCATGTCTTATTGTTTTGTCTGCACCGGCACAGAGCCATGCGCAGTGGTTTGCACTGCAAAGGTAATGCTTTTCTGCGAAATGACACAGCGACATCCCCGATTTGTTTATTGCTGCGGACAGAATGCAATAATGTCATATCAATACAAACCTTGCCTCGCAGAGTAATTATCTCACGCAGACTCCGCGGACTTGCGCAGATTTTTTATGTCTCGCACGAAATTCGCAAAATTCACAGAAGCACGCATCGTTCCACTCGCGTGTGTCGGCTTTGCCGAGTGCTTTCGTCCGGACGGTTAATTTTCAATTTTCAATTCCCTGCCTTCTTCTGAGGATTATACGCCTCGCTCGCCACGAACTGGTAGCGCACCCCTTTGACGAGGTCAGCCTTGAGTTCCACCTCGGGTCGGAAGTGGATGCTATACCCCTTGATCTTTGCCGAGGGCACGAAGTCGGTCTTCTGCATGTCCTCCTGGGTGAAGCACTTCGAGCGGATGCCCAATACGAAGGAGCCCAGGTCGTCGAGCACCACGCGGCGGCCAGCGAGCAGGGCGCTGAGGATAAAGGGTTTCACACTGGCCAGCACAGCCATGGCGTCGGCCTTGGTCACGGTGGTGGAGTTGTTGATGTCCTGGGCCAACTCCTTGAAGGTGTAGTCGCTCACCTTCTTCGCCTTGCATGAGTAGTAGTTGACACCCTCCTCACCATTGGGATTCTTACACTTGGATACGTTGTAGTTGATTGCCATAATGAAAAAACTTTGTTTTTTGTCAACGGTCGACGGTCTACAGTCTACGGTCGGCCTCCGGATGCCAATGCTCACTGCGTTCGTGTCGCGTTGATGGGTTAGTAATTTTTTGGTCTCTCTTGGGAGTCTCTCTATTCAAGCCGCGGTTCTTGAGTTCTCCCCATAGAGGGGGCCGACGCGAAAGGAGCGTCGGTTGCGACGACTGCTGATTTATCAGCACCAAGGAGTCTCGCTTGCGAGCTATCAGAGAGGGGGTCTCCTTCACTTTTCTGATGCAAATTTACTACATTTATTTCGGGCAATTAGACCTACTTATAAGTTCGTATAAATTTGTGTAAGTCCGTATAAGTTCTTTTTGTAATGCATTTGTAGTCAGTGCGATAAATTTTTCCTACAGGTGCGCGCGGGCGGCGCTACACCTCCTCCGGTGGCGTGCCGCCTGTGTCGTGTGATATAACATGTGAAAAATAGCATCAATGTAATCAGTAATCAGTAATCAGTAAATTAAGTACGGTGCGAAACTATGAAAAAGAAGGTTATATATATAATTAATTATATATATAAAATTTTCTTTACCCATATTCACATCAAAATCAAAATAACTGATTACTGATTAACTGATTACTTCGACCCAGGCACACATCACGTAAAACACTGATAACCATAGGGGTAACAGCCATTGGCCGATACACGCGGAGGTAATCGGTAATCAGTAGTTTTTATATTCATCCTGTACTGAAAAGGTGGACATCCACTCTGAAAATGTTGACTTGTTTCCTGCATCGGTTGACTCTTTTCCTGAGGAGGTTGACACAGACGGATAGTGTTTACTTCTTCGTGTCCCAATAACGCGGAAAGACTTTACTCTACCAGCCAGATAAAGCACACGGGAGCGCCCGTGTGGGTGCTCCCGTGATATGCTTGTGTTGTGTGTTACTTACTTGATGATTACTTTTTTTCCACCGATGATGTAGACGCCGCCCGTCAAGTTCTCCGTATCGGTAACCTTACGGCCATAGAGGTCGTAGATGATTATTGAATTCTGAGTGTTGAGTTCTGAATTCTCTATTCCATTCACGATATTCGCCGTGTAGATTACATCGTGGGCGGGCATGGTATCGTAGGTGTCGCCTATCCAGCCCATGAACTCGTCACCCTCGGTAGTGGGCTCGTAGATGTATTCGGGGATGGTTTCGCCATAAAAGAGTTCAATGGTGTTCACCAATTCCTCCCTACGTAATAATATATACAGTAAGTGTTCACTGTGTATGTTCCCCAGTAGGTAACGTCATGTGCAGGTACTGTTGCATCTACCTCACCCCAACCGGTAAAGGTGTGACCCTCTTTCTCGGGAGCCTCGGGAGCAGTGATCTCTGCGCCATAAGGTAGGCTCTCTGAGTAGAATACTTTATCGTCAATCTTAAAGGTGACAAGGTAGCTGTTGATGGCGAATGTACCGTATACCTTTACCTCCTCTGCAGGCATCGTTTCAGGTATCTCGCTCCATCCGCTGAAGGTGTGTCCATCCTTGGTGGGGGCCTTGATGGGTACGATGGCTGTGCCTCGAGTCAATGTCTCTTGGTGGTATACCTCGCCATCTACATAGTAGGTAATCGTGTATTCGGCAGCCACGACCGTCACCTCGCACGTAGCACTCACTCCACTGCCATCGTTGGCGGTGGCAGTGATGGTGGCGGTGCCAGGGGCGATGGCTGTCACCTTGCCATTGGCATCTACAGTGGCCACGCTGGTATTGCTGCTGCTCCAGGTCACTGCCTTGTTGGTGGCATCATCGGGGGTTACTGTGGCGGTGAGTGTTAAGGTTCCGCCTTCAATGAGGGTAGCCAATGATTGGCTCAATGTGATGCTTGATACAGCCACCACCTTCTTCTCTACGGTCACCACGCACGATGCATTCACACCGCTGCCATCGTTGGCGGTAGCAGTGATGGTAGCTGTTCCTGCTGCCTTGGCGGTCACCTTGCCATTGGCATCTACGGTGGCCACGCTGGTGTTGCTGCTGCTCCAGGTGATGGACTTGTTAGTCGCATTGGTTGGCTTCACTGTTGCGGTGAGTCTCAGTGTCTCGCCTTCGGTAAGGGTTGCTGATGACTGGCTCAGAGTGATGCCTTCTACTAAAGTTTCTATGGTTTCAAACTTACCGAAGCTACTCCAGGGAGCAGTAGTCTTGTAGGCATTCAGTGCATTGGCAGGCACATGCAGAGTGGCATTCTTAATATTTGAATTATCGAATGCATTAGTCTGTGTCGTGGGAACTCCCTCTGCGTAGCAATACACATCTGTGAGGCTGCTGCAATCATAGAAAGCCCAGCTTCCAATGCTCGTCACGCCATCACCAATTAGCACAGAAGTTAGTTCCGTTTTATAATAGAACGGAGAATATCCATACGAACTACCACTACTATAACTCAGATTACGTCCCAAGTAAACTGACTCTAATGGACAATCATAGAATAAACCTTGACCAGTAGTATAACCATTGTCGTAATAGTTATAACCCAATGAAAGCGTTTCGCTACCATCTTCAAAGATGATTTCTTTAAGAGCTGTACAATCACGGAAAGCATAGTCTCCAATGCTCGTCACGCCCTCGGGGATGGTGATGGCGGTGAGGCTGCTGCAACCAGAGAAAGTATACTCTCCAATGCACGTCACGCTCTCGGGGAGGGTGATGGCGGTGAGGCTGCTGCAACCATAGAAAGCATACTCTTTAATGCTCGTCACGCTCTCGGGGAGGATGATGGAGGTGAGGCTGCTGCAACCAGAGAAAGTATACTCTCCAATGCTCGTCACGCTCTCGGGGAGGGTTAGTTGTGTCACCAGTTCTCCGTTTAGATATAGATTGTGGGCGTAGGAGAGGGGATTGGAATAGTAATTGGAGAATTTAATATTACACCAAGCCGCAATATCACTGATGTGCACAGCGGTGAGGCAGCTGCATTCATAGAAAGCATTGTTTCCAATGCTCGTCACGCCCTCGGGGATGGTGATGGCGGTGAGGCTGCTGCAACCATAGAAAGCACCGTCTCCAATGCTCGTCACACTTTCGGGGAGGGTGATGGCGGTGAGGCTGCTGCAACCATAGAAAGTTTCGCTTCCAATACTCGTCACGCCCTCGGGGAGGGTGATGGCGGTGAGGCTGCTGCAACCATAGAAAGTATCGCTTTCAATGCTCGTCACGCCCTCGGGGATGGTGATGGCGGTGAGGCTGCTGCATTCATAGAAAGCATAGTATCCAATGCTCGTCACGCCCTCGGGGATGGTGATGGCGGTGAGGTTGCTGCAACCATAGAAAGCAGCGTTTCCAATGCTCGTCACGCAATCACCAATTACCAAAGAAGTTAGTTCCGTTTTATTATAGAATGGAGAATAACCAAACGAACCACTACTATAACTCAGATTACGTCCCAAGTAAACCGACTCTAATGGACAATCATAGAATAAACCTTGACCAATATAACTACTACTACTACCACTATAGTAATAGTTATAACCCAATGAAAGCGTTTCGCTACCATCTTCAAAAATGACTTCTTTAAGAGCTGTACAATTATCAAAAGCATAGTTTCCAATGCTCGTCACGCCCTCGGGGATGGTGATGGCGGTGAGGCTGCGGCAATTATAGAAAGCATACTCTCCAATGCTCGTCACACCATCACCAATTATCACAGAAGTTAGTTTCGTATTATTATAGAATGGAGAATATCCATAATATCTGCTAGTATCGTAACTCAGATTACGTCCCAAGTAAACCGACTCTAATGGACAATCATAGAATAAACCTTGACCAGTACCACCACTATAGTAATTGTTACAATGCAATGAAAGCGTTTCGCTACCATCTTCAAAGATGACTTCTTTAAGAGCTGTACAATTATCGAAAGCCGCTTCTCCAATCCATGTTACTCCCTCGGGGATAGTGATGGCGGTGAGGCTGCTGCAATTACAGAAAGCTAAGCCTCTAATGCTCGTCACGCCCTCGGGGAGGGTGATAGCGGTGAGGCTGCTGCAACCAAAGAAAGCACAGTCTTCAATGCTCGTCACGCCCTCGGGGATGGTGACTGCGGTGAGGCTGCTGCAATCAGAGAAAGCATATTTTCCAATACTCGTCACGCTCTCGGGAAGGGTGATGGCGGTGAGTCTCCAGCAACTATAGAAAGCAAAGTCTCCAATGCTCGTCACGCTCTCGGGGATGGTGATGGCGGTGAGGCTGCAATAACCGAAAGTACCCTCTCCAATGCTTATCACGCTATAGCTCACGCCCTCGTAGGTCACCGTGGCGGGGAGATTGATGGTGCCGGAGTATTCATTCGAATATGCATCCCAGCTACTGCCTTTGTATGTCACCTCGGCCTGCTTGGTGCCAGCATCAAGGTTATACCAGATACCATCAATCTCGACTTTGGTTTGCGCACTAGCCAGCATGGGCAGCAGGGCGGCGAAGAGGAAAAGTAGTTGTTTCTTCATATTTATAACGATTAATGATTAACGTGGAACGATGAACGAGAACAGCAGTTTTAATATTTAACTTTTAATTTTTAACTCAAAAAATCTGTGGTCATCCGCAAAATCCGTGTCATCTGTGTGCCAATAAAGCGTCTAATACAGCAAAGGTACCCATTCCTTATCAAGACGCAAAACAAATAAGCGGAAATGAGGGCAAACATGTTATAAAACATACCCGAAAATTTGAATTACAGTGCTGGGTATTTGTGGCTGTGATTTGCTCCTTGACGGTGGAAAACTCCTCAAATTTGTGGAAAACTTTTCCTCTCCTGTCCCACGTTATGGGACATCCTTGACGCGACGATGTACGTGCCCTGCGCATAGCTCAAGGCATGAAGCCCGACCCGAAACAGGTGATCTCTAAATGGCTTGCTCGCGAACAAATCATAAGGGATGAAACACGCGGTGTTTTTGTAAAGGTAGACAGTAGACAGTAGACAATTAAAATGCGCACTCTATGGCAAGATTTAAGATAAGGGATTACTCCTTCGGGGAGTTGGCTCAGATGTACTACCCCGATCATAACTACGACTCAGCGCTGCGCCTCTTTCGCCGCGAGATGCACGAGACGCGCGGCATGTGGGATGCCATGCAAGCTGTAGGCTACAAGGAGAATACCAAGGTGCTGCTGTGTATTCACACCGTGCAGAACAGGGTTACCAGCAGGGGGACGCTGAAGTCGACCAATAGGCCGTGGACGATGGCGATGGCCACGAACTGGGGGCCACAGACACGGGTGATGATGGGGAGCGTGGTGTCGGCTGTGGTAGCTCCGCCAATGCTGATGGGGGCCAACGGACCGAACAGGCGCAGGAGCAACGGGGCGAACAGCAGTGTGGTGATCTCGCGCAGCACATTGTACATCAACGCCAGGGTGCCGAGTTCGACATGGCGCATCTCGGAGATGAGCATGCTCGAGAGGGAGTAGTAGCCGAAACCGGAACTCACGGCAAGCCAGTCGACCACGCTGCGCCCTCTCATGAGCAGGGCTACAAGAAGGGCTCCCACCCAGGTGCCGAGGATGGTGATGAGGGGCATGAGCACAAGGCCACGGTCTATATGGCGCAGGTGGCGGCGTATGTCCTCGCTCTGCCCTATGCCGAAGCCGACACAGAGCAACAACACGCAGAGGCTATAATAGGATGCCTTAGCGGGGAGATAGGCATCGGCACCGAGGTAGCCTAGCAGACATCCGCAAGCGAAACAGGCGAAGATGATGGCACTATCGCGCATGCTGCCCCACATCGTATGCCTATGAGGATGCCACGAGCGGGAGTGGCGCGGCTGGGGAGCAGACTCCTCGCAGGGCCTCAGGCGTTGCCACAGGAGCGTGGCGCCTACGCTACAGCAGAGTGTGGTGAGCAGGGTGAGGAGCAAGGCCTCGGCACCCAGACGGCCAAGCGATGAGACGAGGAGTTCGTTGCTGCCGACCTCGACACCGATGGTGAAGAGCATGACCCATATGGACATGGTGAGCACGTGACTCACCCACGCCTGTGGCCAGCGCCGCAGCAGATAACCCATGAGGGCACTGCCCCAAAGCATCGACAATATGACTAACATGACATGAAGTGTGTGTGCTGTTGCTTATCTATATGGGTGGCAAAGATAATAAATACTCTCCAAGATGGCAAGTGGTGATGAAAAGGGAAGGCTGAACGATGAACCGTAGGTAGACACCCATAGGGCCAGCATGAAAAAGCGAGTCCTCGACAGGGACTCGCTATGTGGGAAGAGATGCGGAGATGGCTGACTTATGATGGCATAACCAACACCTACACAAATCACTCTCTACGGATGTGGAGTTCGAATGCTTCGGCGTGGTTCGCTATAAATTCCTTGGCATCATTTACAACCAATGCGAGGTAGCCGCCACCACCCGCACCGGGCATCTTCCAGGCGAGGACGTCGGGCATGGCGCTGTAGTGGGCAATGGACTCACGGATATAGCTGTTGTCTTCCTCGGGATGGCCGACATAGGTGGGGGCAATCATACCAGGGAACATAGCGGTCTGTGCCTCGAAAGAGGCGCGATAGGCTGCGGCAAAGGCAGCGAGGTCGCGCTTCAGGATAGCCGTCCAGCAGGCATCGGCGGCATCGGCCAGGGCCTTGACCTTGGTGGGGGTGATATCCTTACCCTCGACAACGGAGCAGCCGGGCTTGCGGGGCTCGATGGGAATCATCACGAGGTGCTCCTCGAGGAAGCGGAGGGTCATCTCATCATTGGTGCTCTCGACCTTCTTAGGCCAGAAATTGTTGTCGTAGTAGTGGCGGCAGAGGCCGGGGACGCAGATGCCGATGAAGTCCTGGGCACCGGAGATGTGGCCATCCTCACGCTCGGGGTTGTTCTCGAAGCAGAAGACGAGGCGGGCGAGCATCTCGGGGTCCATCTTGGGGAGCTTGACGGGCCAGATCTTCTGGATCATCTTGCGGGTGCTGGTGCTCAGGCCGCAGCGGTCGCGCACCTCGAAGGTGGGCTCCAAGGAGATAGTGATGGCCCAGCCGGGATGGTGCTGACTGACGTAGGGCTGGTCGATCCAGGTTCCTGCGATATCCAACCTTGTTGGAATTCCTTGGTTGAGGGTTGAGGGTTGAGAGTTGAGTGAATCCTCCTGCTGGGTGCTGAGGGCGGCCTTGAGGGAGCTGGAGCTGCGGGCCTCGAGGCCTGCGTGGGGGGTGCGCTGCAACTCTACATACTGGATGCCGCGCTCCTCGCAGAGCTGGCGCTTCTCGGCGCTGCCACCCTCGGCATTGACGACGAAGATGTCGGGCTTGACGAGATCCAACGTGGGGAGGAAGTCGATGACGCCACGGCCCTCGTTGATATAGGCCTCCTTGACGGCCTTGATATTCTTGACCATAAACAGGCGCTCCTCCTGGGGGAACATGGGCTTGCGGTGCTTATACTCGAGATAGGTGGCATCGGAGCCGATACCTACATAGAGGTCGCCAAACTGGGAGGCTTGCTGGAAAAACTCTACATGACCACTATGAAGCAAATCATAACAGCCGGAAACAAAAACGCGTTTATTCATTAGTGTTTAGTGTTGAATGTTTAGTGTTTAGGGGGGAACGTCGAAGACCTGGGATCAATCTTGCGTCTGTATTTGTAAATTGCTCTATCTCCTTACTCATATCTATATCGATAAATTGCAAATCGGTGGCTATATCTATGTTGACAATAAACTTCCATCAATGAAGCATATCATATCTCAAGGAAATGGGACTTATCTTTATCTGAAACTCTATTCATTCCCTCAACGATATTGGAAGGAACTGATAAAACTGCATGAAGAGCGCCGATCAGTTACGTAGAGCCAGTTACTCACCGTCCATCATACGCTGAAGCCAACGGAAGAAGCCTTGACGCTCGACATGGCTGGCCTTGGCCAGATGGGTGAAAGCACGGTAGGGGGCGCTATTGTTTCGCTGGAAGCGACGCATGGAGCCATAGAAGCCGAAGGTAGCAAGGAAGGCCAGAGCAACGACTACATAGAACTGCACATCAACACTCGCACCGAGCTTATAGGTGAAGTACCAGCCGAAGATGACGAGGAGGTTCAAGAGGAGGATGCTGATCGTGGTGCCGATATGAGAGAAACCCATCGAGATGAACAGATGATGCAGGTGGGTCTTGTCGGGGTGGAACGGCGAGGTGCCACGCATGATGCGCATGCTCATGACACGCACGGTATCGAACACGGGAATAGCCAACACGGCCAACGTGAAGGGTACCAAACCCATACCCCACTCCTCATAGTGCACACAGCAGGTGGCAGTCTTGAGGATATTGAGCACGAAGATGCTCATGACAATACCCATGACAAGGGTGCCTCCATCACCAATGAACATCTTACTGGTGCGGCCAAACACATTATGGAAGAAGAAGGGGATAAGAGAAGCGGCGCAAGCACTGGCCAACATGACCATATTGACATCGCCAGCAACATAGAAGAACACACCAAAGATGGTGCAGGCCATGATGCTGTAGCCGCTGCTATAGCCGTCGACACCATCGATGAGGTTGATGGAGTTGATGATGCCCACAACAGCCACTATCGTGAGGGGGATGGAGACATACAGGGGAATGCATGAAAGACCCCAAAGGCCATGGAAATTGTCGATGCTATAGCCACAGGTATACATCAACATGAGGGTGACGAGAATCTCTATCAGGAAACGGATAGCAGGCGACAACTCGATGATATCATCAATAGTACCGACATAGAGCATCACCAACATGGCCAACATGACGGTGAACAGGGCGCTGCAGTCGAAGAACAGACGACAGACACTCAAGGCTACCAAGATGCCGAACACCACGGCTACGCCTCCCAACACGGGAATGGGCACGCGCTGAAGTTTGCGGGCATCAGGATTATCGACAATGTTCTTGGCCAAAGCAATGCGCAAGATCTTGGGGAAAATCCAAATTGCTGCGAACAAAGAAATGACAAACTGAATCAGAAAATGGCTGATGAAAGACATAACTGTAATGGTATTATTGAGTATCGACTCTGTGTTTATACTATATTAATTCTTTATCACTTGTATCAAATCGGGGTGCACCTCGGCAGCTATGGCCAGCAGTCCCTGCAGTTGGACGACAACACGACGGTTGCGCACACCCTGCACCTTGACGAAGGTGCCCTCGACACCATCAAAAGGACCTCCGATGATGCGCACAGGAGTGCCATGGCGGAGGTTCAGTTCCTCGGGACGGAGATAGAGCAGACGGTCGTCATCACTATTGCTGACACGGATGAACTGCTGCATCTGCGCCTCGGGGACGAGGATGGGACGGTTGCGGCCATCGACCGGATGGGTGAGGTATTGCACAATGGGCAACCGAGGTTTGAGTTCACGCATAATGCCCGACGTAGTGTGCACGAAGATGAGATTGTGGATGGCGGGCACCAACTTATGCGACTTGTGACCATCACGCAAGGTGACAATCTCGCGACGCATAGGGACGAAAGTCTCGATGCCACGTTCACCAAACCACTCGCGGGCTTGAAGCTCACGGTGGTAGGGAGCACTCATGGCATACCATACCGCATCGGCAACTGGGCTATGTTGACTGTCGTCCATCGTTTCCTCTTTATCTTAACCAACCTACAAAAAGAATGTTTTTCGGGCTTTTAACACTCAAAGCAGACAGCTCTGTATCAGCAGATTAAGACATTCCCCTTGTAATCCATCTTCATTCATAACGCATCTCTGATGAGGAGATTCATTGATGAACTTTTCGCAAAGATAACAAATATAAACATATTAACAAATTTTTTTACAATTTTATTTGGCAAATGGCCACCTTGGCTAAACGGCTGTTGCATTAACCGATAATTTATTTGATGAAAGTTTAGGATTTCTGCATTTTTTATGTAATTTCGCAACGTATTTATAACAATTCAACAAAATTGGTAAAAGATTTAAGGATATGAAAAGAGACGATTTAGTATTCAACCTGATTGAAGAAGAACATCAGAGACAACTCAAGGGCATCGAGCTCATCGCATCGGAAAACTTTGTCAGCGACCAAGTGATGGAGGCTATGGGTTCGTGCATGACCAATAAATATGCCGAGGGATACCCCGGCCGCCGCTACTATGGCGGTTGCGAAGTGGTAGACAAGAGTGAACAGCTGGCTATCGAACGCCTGAAGGAGCTCTTCGGCGCTGAATGGGCCAACGTGCAGCCTCACTCAGGCGCACAGGCTAACGCTGCCGTATTCCTCGCCTGCCTGAACCCCGGCGACAAGTTCATGGGACTGAACCTGGCGCATGGCGGACACCTCTCACACGGATCGCTCGTGAACACATCGGGTATCCTCTATACTCCCTGCGAATATAACCTGAACAAGGAGACAGGACGCGTAGACTATGACCAGATGGAGGAGGTAGCACTGCGCGAGCAGCCCAAACTCATCGTAGGTGGCGGATCGGCTTACTCACGCGAATGGGACTACAAGCGTATGCGCGAGATCGCTGACAAGGTGGGCGCTATCCTCATGATTGACATGGCGCACCCCGCAGGACTCATCGCAGCAGGACTGCTCGACAATCCCGTGAAGTATGCCCACATCGTGACATCAACAACCCACAAGACACTGCGCGGTCCTCGTGGCGGTGTGATCATGATGGGCAAGGACTTCCCCAACCCATGGGGTAAGACCACACCGAAGGGCGAGGTGAAGATGATGTCGGCACTGCTCGACTCAGCCGTATTCCCCGGCATACAGGGCGGTCCCCTCGAACATGTCATCGCAGCCAAGGCTGTAGCCTTCGGCGAGGCTCTGCAGCCCGAATACAAGGAGTACCAAGCACAGGTGCAGAAGAATGCCAAGGCACTGGCCGAGGCGCTCATCGCACGCGGATTCACCATCGTATCGGGCGGTACAGACAACCACAGCATGCTGGTAGACCTGCGCGAGAAATATCCCGACCTCACGGGTAAGGTAGCAGAAAAGGCACTGGTATCGGCTGACATCACCGTGAACAAGAACATGGTGCCCTTTGACAGCCGCTCGGCATTCCAGACATCGGGCATACGCCTCGGTACTCCCGCCATCACCACTCGTGGTGCTAAGGAGGAACTGATGGTAGAGATTGCCGAGATGATAGAAACCGTACTCTCTAACGTGGAGAACGAGGAGGTAATCGCTAGCGTACGTGCTCGCGTAAACGAGACAATGAAGGCATATCCCTTGTTTGCTTACTAAGAAGCAGCAAGATATATAGACAATGAGGGCGCGTCCGGTGGACACGCCCTCATTTGTTATAATGCTAAAAATCGTACAATTCGTTATTCGAGATAAAACACGTCAGCAAGTAGTAAGTCGACGTTATCTTTAGCCGTCAACCATCACTTTTCACTCTTGCCTCTTCACTTCTAACACTCCGGCAAGGAACCAAAGTGTGGCGGCAACTTAACCTCCTCGAACTTATAGCCGAGGCGTTTGAGTTCGAGGGCTGCCCCTACCCTATACATCACCTTGATGGCACGGGCAAACACATGGAAGGCCATGGCGCTCTGGGGCTCAATCTGCTCACGACGGATGAGAGTGACGGCAGCTTGTGCACACGAGCGGATGATAGCCTCAAGATCCTGGGCGGCCTTGCTGTCGAGCGAGAGGCCCAAGACATGCTGCACGATGTGCTCATCCATATCGTCGAAGCCCTGAGCTCCATAGTAACAGTTATAGGGGGTGCGCAAGCAGGCTTCCCAATTGGTGTCCCATCCATGAGCAATGGCCAAACCAAGATAGCCTGCCCAGGCAATAGACACGGTGGGATAGTCGGCAATCTGCCCTACGGCATCGGCCACATATTCGGGCGCAAGCACATCCCAGTGATTGGTGACATCATCGGTAGCCAGCAAAGTGCCACTGAACATACCACGTGAAGTGCAGATGCGAAGGAGTTCGCCCTGTATCTTTTCTTCGAAACGATTTAAAAATCCTAAATCCATATTGGGTAGAGTTTAGTGTGTAGTGTTTAGGGTTAAGGTTAACAACAACGTTGTTGCGAAGACGAAAAGCACTCTAAGCACTAAATAAATAACAAAAGAAAACCCCGCAACGCGGGTTGCAGGGCTTTGCTTTATTTGTAGTCGTAATATCAATTACTTCTTGAGGAACTCCTGAACTTTCTCAGAAGGAACCATCTGCTCATCGAAAATGTAAGCACCGGTCTTCGGAGACTTCACCATCTTGATAACCTTTGAGTAAGAAGCTGACTTACCTGTTTGAAGAGATGCAACCGCTTTCTTTGCCATAGTCTTATACTATATTAAGGGGGTGATTACTTAATTTCCTTGTGAACTGTTACACGCTTCAAGATGGGGTTGTACTTCTTCAACTCCAATCTCTCGGTGGTGTTCTTTCTATTCTTAGTGGTGATATAACGAGATGTACCCGGCATACCGCTCTCCTTGTGCTCTGTGCACTCGAGGATAACTTGAACTCTGTTACCTTTAACTTTCTTAGCCATAATTAGTCTCTCCTTTACGCAATTACTTTAATGTCGTTCGGAGTGCAGTGACCTTCAGCAAAAGCCTGCTTCAAAGCAGCGTCCAAACCTTTCTTGTTAATCAAACGAAGACCAGCGGCGCTCAAGCGCAACTGAATCCAACAATTCTCTTCTACATAGAAGAATTTCTTTCTAAACAAGTTCACCTCGAATGTGCGCTTTGTACGACGCTTAGAGTGTGAAACGTTGTTGCCAATCATGGCTTTCTTACCGGTAATTTGACAAATCTTCGACATTTCTATCTAATTTT
>JAZONI010000004.1:0-3637 GCA_045654445.1 Bacteroidaceae bacterium
TTTCCGTGCAATCCGTTGACAAAATAATAAATAGCAACAATAACCATATATAAAACAGCAGACTATGAAAAAGTTATTTGTAAAGGCAATCGAGTGGCTGCGAAGCAGAGTAACAGCATTCAAGAGTGAAAAGGTTGAGGACACGCAGGGCCTGTCTGTTAACGAAAACGAAGACGTTAACGATGACCGATTAAAGGCTAAGGATGATAGGTTAAAGGAGAAAGGGGGAAAAGTAATTGTCAATTCTCAATTTTCAATTGTCAATTCAAGACTGACCATCCCCGAGGTAGAGCAACTGCTGCGTGCCAAGTATGACCTGCGCTACAACCTGCTGACCGAGCAATCGGAGTATCGCGTCAAGGGTTGCGATGCCGCGTACGAGGCAGTGACGCAGCGCGTGTACAAAACCTGGATGGCCGACCTCCAGGCCGATGGGCACAACGTGTGGTGGGTCGAGGGAGTGCGCATCGCTGCCGAGTCGATGCACATCGAACCCTACCATCCCGTGAAGCATTACTTCGCGTCGCTGCCCCAGTGGGACGGCACCGACCGCTTGCGACCCTTGATGCAGCGCCTCACGACCGATGAGGTGATGGTGGACTATCTCTGTCGTTGGATGCTGGCCTTCGTGGCACAGGCACAGGGTAGGGAAGAGGCCCTCTATGCCAATAGCGTGGCACCCATCCTCATCAGCGAACAGCAGGGATGGCACAAGAGCACCTTCTGCCGCATGCTGATGCCGCCCGAACTGAGGATGTTCTACACCGATTGCTTCGACCTCACGGCCGAGAGCCAGTGCGAGCATCGCCTGACGGACTGTCTGCTCATCAACCTCGATGAGTTTGACCGCTACTCGGCCCGCAAGCAGAGCACACTGAAGAATCTCATGCAGATGCCCTCGCTGCGTATGCGCAAGGCCCATGCCCGCAATGCCACCACGTTGCCCCGCATCGCCTCGTTCATCGGCACGAGCAACACCCCACGCCTGCTCACCGACCCTACGGGAAGCCGCCGCTTCCTTTGCGTGGAGCTGGCCCATGCCATCGATGTGGATACCCCCATCGAGCACGAACAGCTCTATGCGCAGTGCATGTACCTCTTGAATAGTGGGGAACGTCATCACTTCACCGCCGAGGAGGTCGAGGACATCGAACTGCGCAACCGCGCCTATCGTCACCTCCCTCCCGTGGAGGAGCACTTTCGCACCCTCTACCGCCAACCCGAAGAGGGCGAGCAACCCCTACTGCTCTCTGCCGCCGAGCTGCACGAGCAGCTACGCCGTCACAACCCCTACCTGATGCGAGGCGTCAATGCCCAGAACTTCGGTGCCCTACTCCGCGAATGGGGCTTCAAGCGTGTGGAGCACCACCACCGCAGAGTGTATCAGGTGATGATTAATTCTGAATTTTGAATTATAAAGCGACAGACACCCCCACCGACACCGGGTGTCGGTGGCTATACCGCAGTCGTTTAGATTGTTAAGGTCAACAACCGACACCATGGCGAAAAACGCCCAAACATCAGCTTTCGTTATCGTACAACGAAGTTGTCTTTTCGTTCATCATTCAACATTCATCAGCAGCTTCGCTGCCAGTCTTCGTTAACGTCATCGTTCAGCACGGCTGTCCTTCCGTTCAACATTCAACTTTCACCATTCATCAGCAGCTCCGCTGCAAAATCTCATACATTATTAAAGATTCTTCTTGCTTTTTAATTTTTGATTTTTTAACTTTGTCGCATCCTTACGCCGAGACCTTACTTCATTTGTATGAATTAAGGTGGATGGGTGGGGATGACATAATGGAAAAGGCGTTTACTTGGACGCTTTGTTTTGGCTTATCGGAATCTCGCAAATTCACAGGTCAATCCAAACAAAGCAACGGTGAATGTCTCATGGGTATGTTTTTGTACTCCTTTGACTTGCTGGTCGAGATGACTCGCAAGGCTTATAGGGTGTCGTATATACATATCGGCGTGAGGCTTTCGCGTTGCTCGTTTCGATTGACTGGGCAATGCGAGAGCCTCGATAAGTGAAGCGAGCAACAAGTGTTGGCTTCACGCTTTTTATGTATAATAACTATAATGATGCACGTAGGAAGACTTATTGAGCAACGCTTTCGCGAACAAGGGCATACTGTAACATGGTTTGCCAACCAGCTCTGCTGTACACGTGCTAATGTCTACAAAATATTCAGCAAGGACAATATTGACGTACATTTATTAGTAAGGATTTCTCATATTCTTCATTTTGATTTCTTTTTAGCAATTTCACATCAACAATCTCTTACTGTCTCCAAATCCGATACATTAACGTCTACTAATTGTTGACACTGGATACTCTTGTCATTATTCCTTTTACTATATCTTTGCTGCTAAATATTAATCAGACTTTTACTCGGGCTTAATGTCGGGTTGAGTCTTGTATTTGTACACTGAGAATGCGTGATCTTAAACAGAGTTTGTTACCTTTCTCAGGTAAAGGTAGAATTATTTATATGATTGAAATCTAAATATTTAAACATTATGGCAGACAAGACTATTGTTCCAGGATTGGGTGACGATGTTTTCTCAAATCCATCAAATGCTCGTTCTAGTTTCTCAGAGCATGAATCGGTAAATAGAAAGTTTAGTAACACTGGGGATTCAACTTATGTGGAAGGTTTTGGTGAATCTCATGAAATGAGAAGTAACGAAAATAATCATACGACTAATAAGCCACTTCTTGGTTTCCTCTATTCTATTTCAAGGACATCTATGGGCGAATTTTGGCCATTATATCAGGGTCCAAATACAATCGGAAGATCCTCTGATTCGGATATAGTACTCAATGAGGGAACCGTTTCAAGTGACCATGCGTGTATCACTATATATAAGGAGGAGGATCCTGATGAAATATATGCTGCAGTGGAGAATGTGCGTTCAACAAACGGTACACGTCTTAATGGTGTTAGCATTAAGTTGAATAAGGTTGAGTGCAAAAATATGGATGTAATAAAGTTTGGTAAGAACTATGAATGCCTATTCTTATTGATTGATGTCGTTTCAGTAGGTCTCAAGCAGGCTGAGGAATTCATAGCCATTGAAACGAATGTACGTAAGAAGAAACAACCAACGAGAATAATATCTGGTGAAAGAACGGAACCTGATAGACCTATTCCAGGTAATTCGTCTATGTGGAGACCACAATTCAGCGATAGAATCCGTAATACTGATAATGAAAGAACTCGAGTAAATGGAGTAGAGGATATTGATGCTACTAAGACGCGTACCAGATAATAGTTATGATTCTTGAGGGTAAATACGAAGTAGATCACAATATCTATTATGAATTTGATCGTAAGCAACGTCCTATCGGTGAAGGAGGTATGGGTGTTGTTTACAAGGGAGTTTGCGTCAATCGAAAAACAAATGCTATAAGAGACGTCGCTATCAAAGAAATTCATGTTGAGGTAGATGACCCATCTTTTGCTTATGCAATTGTCGAAAGAGCAAGACGAGAAGCTTCTATCAAATTTAACAATGATAATCTGATTGAAATGCTTGGTTTTGTTGAGGTTGAAGATGTGAAATTCAATTCTCGCAGAACGAGGTATTATGTCATCAGTGAATTCTTACGTGGCGTTACTCTTCAAGATAC
>JAZONI010000005.1:0-13543 GCA_045654445.1 Bacteroidaceae bacterium
CGCCACGCCATCGTGGCCGATGAGGCTGGTACCACACGCGACCGTCAGTACGGCAAGTGCGAATGGACGGGACGCGAGTTCTCAATCGTCGATACCGGCGGTTGGGTAGTCAACTCTGACGATATCTTCGAAGAGGAGATACGTAAGCAGGTGCTCATCGCCGTTGAGGAGGCCGATGTGGTGCTCTTCCTCGTCGACGTGCAGAATGGTGTCACCGATCTCGACATGCAGGTGGCCTCTATCCTCCGCCGTGCGAAGACACCTGTCATCCTCGTATCGAACAAGACCGACAACTACGACTTGCAGTACAACGCTGCCGAGTTCTACTCACTCGGCTTGGGCGACCCCTTCTGCGTATCGGCACTCACCGGTAGCGGTACGGGCGACCTGCTCGATATGGTGGTAGAGAAACTCCCTGCCCCCACACCCGACGAGGAGACCGAGGAGATACCCCGCTTTGCCGTCGTAGGACGCCCCAACGTAGGTAAGAGCTCTATCGTGAATGCCTTCATCGGCGAGGACCGCAACATCGTGACCAACATTGCCGGTACCACGCGCGACTCTATCTATACCCGCTATACCAAGTTCGGCTTCGACTTCTACCTTGTCGACACCGCCGGCATCCGCAAGAAGGGTAAGGTGAACGAGGACCTCGAGTTCTATAGCGTGATGCGCTCTATCCGCGCCATCGAGAATGCCGACGTGTGTATCCTCATGATTGACGCTACACGCGGTATCGAGTGCCAGGACCTCAACATCTACTCGCTCATCCAGCGCAACCAGAAGGGACTTGTGGTGGTCATCAACAAGTGGGACCTCGTGGAGGACAAGAGCACCAAGGCAATGAAGTACTTCGAGGATACCATCCGCGAGCGCTTCGCCCCCTTCGTGGACTTCCCCATCATCTTCGCCTCAGCCCTCACCAAGCAGCGCATCTTCAAGGTGCTCGAGATGGCCAAGGAGACCTACCTCAACCGCACCACCAAGGTGACTACCGCGAAGCTCAACGAAGAGATGCTACCCATCATCGAGGCTACTCCTCCCCCCTCAAACAAGGGTAAGTACATCAAAATCAAGTATTGCATGCAGCTCCCCGGCACCCGCGTGCCCTCGTTCGTGTTCTTTGCCAACCTGCCGCAATATGTGAAGGAGCCCTACAAGCGCTTCCTCGAGAACAAGATCCGCGAGCGCTGGAACTTCACCGGTACACCGATGAACATCTACATCCGCCAGAAGTAAAGAGGTATATAAAAGATAAACGAAGTAAAGGAGGCCCGTATGGGTCTCCTTTACTTTGGTGTATAGCGTCGACGCTTAGTTGGCCATCTCGCTGATGAACTTGATGCGCACGAGGCGTACCTCGTCTTCGTCGTAGTCGTTGCCCAGTTCCTCAAGTGCCTCGTCGATGGAATCGGTCTCAGACTCCTTGAAGTATTCGTAGATCTCATCTACCTTGTCGTCGTCGAGCACCTCTTCGAGGAAGTAGTCGATATTGATTTTGGTGCCTGAGTAGACGATGCTCTCCAGTTCGTCGAGCAGTTCCTCGAACTCTATGCCCTTGGCCAGGGCGATATCGTCGAGCGCCACCTTGCGGTCGATGCTCTGGATGATGCTGACCTTCATCTGTGATTTCTTGGCGACAGTACGCACACGGATGTCTTCGGGGCGCTCAATCTCGTTCTCCTCGACGTGGCGGCGGATGAGGTCGACAAACTCTTGACCATAGCGCTTAGCCTTGCCTTCACCTACTCCAGGGATGTTCTTCAGCTCGTCTATGGTGATGGGGTAGGTAGTGGCCATTGCTTCCAGTGAGGGGTCTTGGAAGATGACGTAAGGGGGTAAGTCGTGCTTCTTTGACACCTTCTTGCGTAGGTCCTTGAGCATAGAGAACAGGGCAGGGTCGGCCACATCGGTGCCACCACCGCGCATGGGCGTATCTTCGTTCTCTTCCTCGTCGAAGTCGCGGTCCTCGACAATCTTGAAGGGGGTGGGCTTCTTCAGGTATTTCTTACCGGCAGCCGTCATCTTGATGAGGCCGTAGTTCTCCACATCTTTCTCTATATAGCCAGCGATGAGTGCCTGGTGTACCACGGCATTCCATGTACGCTCTTCATCGCCTGTGCCTGTGCCGAAGGTCTCCAGCTCGTCGTGATTATGGGCCAATACCTCGGAGGTCTCCTTTCCGAGTATGATGTCTAATATATGATCTGATTTGAAATTCTCCTTCACGGCAATCACCGTCTCCAGGAGGGTGCATAATAGTTCTTGGGCTTCCACTTTTTTCTTTGGGTTTAAACAGTTGTCACAATTTCCACAATTCTCCTCTTCATACGTCTCTCCAAAATAGTGGAGCAGCAACTTGCGGCGGCACACTGAAGATTCGCAATAGGCGGTGGTCTCTTTCAGCAGCTGCTTGCCGATGTCCTGTTCTGCTATGGGTTTTCCTTCGAGGAATTTCTCTAGTTTATGTAAGTCTTTATTGCTGTAAAATGCTATGCAGCGGCCTTCGCCTCCGTCGCGTCCGCCACGTCCCGTCTCTTGGTAGTAGCCTTCGAGGCTCTTGGGTATGTCGTAGTGGATGACATAGCGTACGTCGGGCTTGTCGATGCCCATGCCAAAAGCGATGGTGGCGACGATGACATTGATACGCTCCATGATGAAGTCGTCCTGTGTCTGTGAACGCACATTGGAATCCATCCCGGCATGGTAGGCGGCGGCAGAGATCTCATTGGCCTTGAGCACCTCGGCCAGTTCCTCTACCTTCTTGCGGCTGAGGCAGTAGATGATGCCCGTCTTGCCTGGCTGACCCTTGTTGAAACGCACGATGTCGTGGTCTACATTCTTCGTTTTAGGGCGCACCTCATAGTATAGGTTGGCGCGATTGAACGAAGAGCAGAACTCGGCGGCTTTCATGATGCCGAGGTTCTTCTTGATATCGTCGCGCACCTTATTGGTTGCGGTGGCGGTAAGGGCGATGATGGGGGCAGGACAGATGTCGTTGATCATCGGGCGTATCTTGCGGTATTCGGGGCGGAAATCATGGCCCCACTCCGAGATACAATGTGCCTCGTCGATGGCATAGAAGGATATCTTCACCGAACGCAGGAACTCTACATTCTCCTCCTTGGTCAGCGACTCGGGAGCCACGTAGAGCAACTTCGTCTTGCCTGCCAACACATCGGCTTTCACCTGGTCGATGGCCGACTTGTTGAGCGAAGAGTTCAGGAAATGGGCGATGCCATCCTCCTCGCTATAGTTACGGATAGCATCCACCTGGTTCTTCATCAGGGCGATGAGCGGAGATATGACAATGGCTGTGCCCTCCATGATGAGTGAGGGCAACTGATAGCACAATGACTTGCCTCCTCCGGTAGGCATCAGTACAAATGTGTCGTTACCAGCCAGTACATTGCGTATGATGGCTTCTTGGTCACCTTTGAATGTGTCAAATCCGAAGTGCGTTTTAAGGACTTCCGAAAGGTTTATCTTTGCCATATCCATAACTTCTAGGACCTCTTATCGCCGGTTCTTTGATGAACTTTTGATGAGGAGTAACACAAAGTTAAATAGAAGTTCACGAAATCTGCAAACTTTTCTGTACTTTTTTTCATGCCTCGCATATATTTTCCCTAAAAGAGTTCAGTCTTGAAAAGATTTCATGGAACTTTTGGCATTTCACCTTTTTTGTGCTAAATTCGCCCTGCATTGAAATAAATAGGATATAGCATATGAATAGCGAAAGACCATTGATACTTATCTCTAATGATGATGGCTATAATGCGAGAGGCGTGAACTTCCTTGCCGAGGTGTTGGCTCCGATGGCCGATGTCATTGTGATGGCCCCCGATGGAGGCCGCTCGGGAATGGGATGTGCCATCACTTCTAAGGATCCTGTATACTATAGTTTGGTGACCCAACGCGAGGGTCTCCGTATATATAAATGTTCGGGTACGCCCGTGGATTGTATCAAGATGGCGCTGCACGAGTTCCCGGAGCGTGAGCCCGATATGATTATCGGTGGCATCAACCATGGCGACAACTCGGGTGTCAATGTGCACTACTCAGGCACGATGGGTATTGTCATCGAGGGTTGCATGAAGGGTATCCCTTCGGTAGGTTTCTCGCTGGACAACCACTCTCCTGAAGCCGACTTCGAACCGCTGCGCCCCTACATCGTAAAGATTGTGCAGCAAGTGCTCGAACGTGGCCTTCCCAATGGGACCTGCCTCAATGTGAACTTCCCAGCCACACCCCTCTACGAGGGTGTCAAGATCTGTCGCATGGCCCAGGGGGCATGGACGCAGGAGTGGGAGGAACATCCCCATCCGCGTGGAGGCAACTACTTCTGGTTGGTCGGCAGCTTCTGTCTGCGCGACGACCATCCTGACGATGCTGACCGTCCCAATCTGACCGATGGCTATGTAGCGGTGACTCCCATACAGATAGATATGACCGACTATCGTATGATGGAGGAGATGACGAATAGTTGGAATTTCTCGATATAATGAAGTACTATCTCATTGCAGGCGAAGCCTCTGGCGACCTGCACGCCTCTAACCTGATGCGTGCACTCTGCGAGTATGATTCTGATGCGCAGTTCCGTTTCTTTGGTGGCGACTTGATGGCCGCCGTGGGAGGTACACTCGTGAAGCATTACCGCGAGTTGGCCTATATGGGCTTCGTACAGGTGGCGCTTCATGCACGCACTATCTTGGGCAATATGCGCCAGTGCAAAGAGGATATCGTGGCATGGGCGCCCGATGTGGTTATCCTTGTGGACTATCCGGGCTTCAACCTCTCGATAGCCAAGTATGTAAAGACACATACGCAGATTCCCGTCTACTATTATATATCCCCCAAGATATGGGCATGGAAGGAGTATCGTATCAAGGATATCCGCCGCTATGTTGATGAGATGTTCTCTATACTCCCCTTCGAGGTGCCTTTCTATGCTGGGCATGACTATCCCATTCATTATGTAGGCAACCCTTGCGTTGACTCTGTAGCGCAGTTCAAGGCCGGGTATGCTGAGACGCGCGAGGAGTTCTGCCATCGTCATGGCCTTGACCCCCATGTCCCTATCGTTGCACTGCTGGCCGGTAGCCGCAAACAGGAGATCAGGGACAACCTCTCGATAATGCTGGCTGCAACCAACCATTTCAGGAGGAGTATGCTCCCTGCCAGATATAAGGACAGGACTTTCCAATGGGTTATTGCCGGTGCGCCCGGGATAGATAAGGAGATGTACGATGCCTTCCTGGCCCAGGCACCCGATGCCAGACATACGTCCATTGTCTTTGGCGAGACCTATCCTCTGCTTGCCCATTCCTATGCGGCCATGGTCACTTCGGGCACGGCAACATTGGAGACGGCGCTTTTCCGAGTGCCTCAGGTAGTGTGCTATTACATGAAGTTTGGTAAGGTCGTGTCTTGGCTGCGCAGTATGATATTGAAGGTACGCCATATCTCGCTCGTCAACCTCGTGGCGGACTTTACCGTAGTGCGCGAACTGGTGGCCGATGAGATGCGCGAACGCGAGTTGAAGGAAGAACTGGACCAGTTGCTTCTCGACACCTTCTACCGTGAACGCATGTTCGATGAGTATGACAAGATGGTGCTCGCCCCCTTAGGCGAAGCAGGTGCCTCGGCACATGCTGCCGCAAAGATGGTCTCCCTATTGCGGGGCGACGGCACTAGGGTCTAGGCTCTGCAAGGAACTTTCCTCCTCAACCCTTTCCTCAATCACTAAGGCGCTCAGGCGGTGCAGCAAGGAGTCGCATGCCTGCTGGAATGCCTGGCGGTTCTCTTCACTGATAGGCTTCTTGGGCTGCGATTTTATGGTGAGCGGGTTCACGGGCTTGCCGTTTTCATATACTCTGAAGTCCAGGTGAGGACCAGTGGAGAGGCCTGTAGACCCCACATAGCCGATAACCTCCTTCTGTGCCACCATGTCGCCCACCTTGAGTCCTTTGGCAAAGCGCGACAGGTGCATGTAGGTGGTGGTGTAGGTGCTGTTGTGGCGTATCTTCACGTAGTTGCCGCCTCCGTTGGCTTGGAATCCCTTGTCGATGACCTTTCCGCTTCCGATGGCATATACCGGTGTTCCGGTAGGTGCGGCATAGTCTACGCCGTGGTGGGCGCGGTAGCGCTTGAGCACAGGGTGGTAGCGGCTACCCGTGAAGCGCGATGATATGCGGTAATAGTCGAGCGGTGCTTTCAGGAAAGCTCCCTCGAGGCTGTTCCCTTTCTCGTTATAATAAAGTTCCTCGCCGTCCTGTACGAAGGGTATGGCATAGTAGGTGCTGTCCGAGGCTCGGAAAGAGGCCACCTTGATGCTGAAGCTGTTGAGCGGTTGGTCATCTACATACTCCTGACCATAGATGAGTCGAAACTCATCACCCTTTTGTATGCCGAAGAAGTCGATGGTCCATCCGAAGATGTGTGACAGCATGACGGCCAACTGCGGTGAAGCCTCACTATCCACCATGGCGTTCCATAGCGACGATTCCACTCTGCCTGCTACCTGCTGCTCGCGCCATTCCGATGGTTTTACACCACGTGTCACCTGGTCGGTCACGAGGTCAAATACCACATACTCCTTGGCACTGCTCTCATACACGAAATAGCGGGGTAGGGCGGTGCTGTCCTTTTCTGTGAGCAGGAGACATGGTTGTCCGGCACGCACCTTGCGCACATCAAATACGGTGTCGGGGCATTGGGTGAGGCTATATACCTTGCTAGCCGTCAAGCCATAGCCCATGAGCACCTCGGCCAGCGTTTGGCGGGGCTGTATGGTGTCATTCTTAACGGTATATTCCTCAATGGGAAGCCCATATTTGTAAATGGTATCCTTGACCACGATAGAGTCGGCCATGCATGTATCGGCACTGTTGGCCTGTCTGCCTACGGTGCGTATGGCAGCAAGCACTGCACCTACGAGTATCAAGCTGGCGATGGCAATCACCGCGATGTTTCGTTTATTTCTGAGCATAAAATAGTATGTCTTTGGTGAAGGAATGAAAAAACTTCGCGAAGTTACTCATTTCCTCTCAGATGTGCAACCCTGCTTGCCGAGGATTATTTCTTTTTGGATTTTGTTAGATTACCTTCCCATAACAGTCATTAGCAAACACTGCCAATGAACTCCTTCAGTTGGGCATTGTCTGTGCTGTCAAGCAGGGTGCTGTTGCCTGTCCAGGCGAGGTCGCCTTCGTGTATGAAGAGTATCTGTTCGCCGATGTTGCGCACCGACCCCATGTCGTGTGTGTTGACGATGGTCGTGATGCCATATTCATGGGTGATGTCGCTGATGAGGCGGTCTATGATGCGCGACGATATGGGGTCGAGGCCCGAGTTGGGCTCGTCGCAGAAGAGGTATCGTGGCTCGAGGGCTATGGCGCGGGCGATGGCCACACGTTTCTGCATGCCTCCGCTGAGTTCCGATGGCATCTTTGTTTCAGCTCCTGTAAGTCCCACGCGGTCGAGGCAGAAGCGGGCGCGTGCCAAGCGTTCGCGGGATGTCTTGGGGGAGAACATCTCGAGAGGGAAGAGCACATTGTCGAGCACATTCATCGAGTCGAACAGGGCCGCACCCTGAAAGAGCATGCCCATCTCCTGGCGTAGCAGGGTGGCTTCACGTTTGGGCAAGTGGTGTATGTCGCGTCCATCGTAGAGCACCTGTCCCTGGTCGGGCGTGAGCAGCCCGACGATGCAGCGCAGCAATACGGTCTTTCCTGATCCGCTGCGTCCGATGACAAGGTTGGTCTTGCCCTCTTCGAATGTGGCATTGATTCCGTGCAGCACATCCTGGTCTTCAAAGTACTTGTGTATGTCTGTTATCGTAATCATGCCATGAGGAGGTTGGTGAGTATCAGGTCGGTAAACAGGATAAGTACGCTACTCACCACCACAGAGTCGGTGCCGGCCTTACCCACTTCGATGCTTCCGCCACGAACGGTGTAGCCGCAATAGCCGCTCACACTGGCGATGATGAAGGCAAATACGAGCGCCTTGATATAGGCAGTCCACAGGTGCCAGTCCTCGTAACTGTATTGTAGTCCATAGGTGAGGTCGTCCAATGGGAGGAAGCCCCCAGCCCAGCACACGGCGTAGGCACCGGCAAAGCCAAAGGCTATGCTGAAGGTCACCAGCAGAGGGATGGCCGTCACCATCGCTGTTATCTTGGGTAGGAGGATGTATGATGCCGAGTTCACCCCCATCACGTCGAGGGCGTCAATCTGTTGGGTCACGCGCATCGTTCCAATCTCAGAGGCGATGCTCGACCCTACCTTTCCGGCTAAGATGATACAGATGATGCTCGACGCAAACTCGAGCAATATCACTTCGCGCATGGCATAGCCGATGGTGAAGCGTGGCATCCAGGGCGACCATACATTGAGTTTTATCTGTACACAGAGCAGGGCACCGATGAAGAGCGACATCAGGATGACGATGAACAATGAGTTATACCCCAAGTTGAAGAACTCGCGCACAAACTGCTGGCGGAAGATGCGCCACTGTTGTGGGCGGGTGAAGGTGCGCCGCATCAGCAACAGGTAGGCCCCCAAGGAGTGTAGTATTCTGCGTAACATAGAATTTATAACACTGTTACTTTTCTGTTGTTGGCAATATATATTCCTCGTGAGGGTACCTTTACAGTCTCTTTACTCTTTGGCTGTACCTTAACACTAGTTATCATCTGTCCGCTCGGGCTGTAGATAACGACCGTGGCCTCATACTCGAGCGATGACTCGATGTAGATGACATTCTTCTTGCCATAAATAGTGAGTCCGCGATTGGTGATATCTTCTAGCTGTTCTTTCTCTTCGGTAGCATTGCCGATGAGGAGGCGGCGTGGAGCACCACTTGCGGCTGTCGACATATAGGCACGGAAGGGTACTATGCTTCCCGTTTCGTTTTGGAATGCACTACCAGCATCGTTGAGTACATATGCATCACTGCGTGCTCTGTTGATGAACGCTCCCGTATAGCTGTATTTGTCCACTTGTGTGGTCTTATCCAACAGTGCATTATCAGTCACATCAATGACTGCATTATCTACAGATACGAAGGTTACTACCTGCGGACTGAGCTTGGCGATCTCCTTATTTGTGTTGGAAGGAACGAATTGGCCCGACATGTCAAACTCATAGTACTTCTTTCCAGGGAAAGCAACGATGTAGGGAGTATATGCCTCAATGTAGGGATAATCCTCCTTTATTCGTTCGGCCTGACTATAATACTGCTGGTATTGGTCACCATTGGCATCGTTGCCACTATAGTAGTAGTCATATAGGAATTGGTTTTCCACCACGATCGATTGGCCTGCTACTGCATCGGGACGGCGGAACAAGGCTGTACCCTCTCCATTATCCTTAACCTCATGCAACTTGCGCAACCAATATTCGTTGTTGGCCGTATTATCGCCATAGAAGTAGGTGATTTGTCCTTTATCTTGGGTGGTAGAGAAATCAGCAGTGAAGGGCAAGCAGAGAGCGTCCCAACCATTGCCGTCTCCCTCGCTGTAACGCTCGGGTTGACGCTGATGCCACATGTAGCAGCCATCATCGAAGGTATAGGTGATAGGTGCATTGAAGTCCTCTTTATCGACCAATATCTGATTGCGTTTAGCGACATAACTTCTGTTTCCATTGTCATCGACCACTAGATCGACCAAATGTCCGTGTACCTGTCCCAGATTGAGCTGTATAGACAGTTCATTGTACTTGTTTACATACTCCTTGCCGTTGTTCTTACCGAAAACGAGTACGGGCACATATAGCTTGTCGAATACCGCATACGATGCTGCATCTGTTTTTGGGTCGGCATAGATGAGCAGGTTTGAGGTGAGATCGCTGATGGTCAGGAACTCTATACCCTCATAGTCAAGGTATGGACGATAGTCATCGTTGCTTCCCTTATAATCAAAATCTTGATGGCCGGTAAGGTCGATAGCAGTCATGTTCCAATGTATCGGGGCATCTTCACTATAGGCTACAAAGTGGGCATAACTATTGAAGTATACCTTGTCAATAGCGCTGCTCTGCTTATATGCCGGAGCACGATATACTCGGTTGCCATGGCTTCGCACAATGCGTACTTGACCATCGTTCTCGCTCTTCATAATACGGGTGGGGAATGAGTTGTGTAGGTCAAGGCCCTTGTCGCTGGCTTCCTTCTCGGTCATTGCATAGGTGATGCGTTGGCCGAAGTGGATATAGTCGTCCGGATAGATGGGCGTATATCGCTTTGCCACCTCATCGTAGCGTTCGTCGGTGGTCATTGTCACTTTACCTTGTGCATATCTGAAGTCACCGTCGGCAAAATATTTTTCGACATAGCCTGTTGCATTGTATTCCTCTTGGGTGTTACCTTGACTGGTGTAGCGCTTGTCGAGGTAGAAACCATTGAGTAGGTAGGCTACCTCACCCATCTCGAAGGCTGTACGTTCCTTGGCGATAGCACCACCCTTGAAGCCATTATCTGTGCGATAGTAGCTGTTCTTGGTGGTACCACCCTGGCCAATGACTGCATTGCCTATGGGGGTAGCCGAGGTATATACCCAACAGTTCTCGGCATATCCGTCACTGGCATCACCTCCATTGTTAGCCACGCCACCACTTGTGAACGAACCTGTCACACCTAAGTTGTAGACACTACCGCATAGACGGCCGAAGAGTGAGCTGTTGAGGCCGCTGATAGTATAACCATTGCCATGCAATGTACCAGCAAAGCAGTTCTCGTCAGTTCCGATAGAGGTCCAGTTGCTATATACGTTTGGAGCGATATCGCTACGTAAGATAAACTCCAGATTGTGACCGCCCTTCACTCGTTGGTCGAGCTTACTCTCATCGAGTGTTGTCGTATACAAATCGTAGAAGTAATCGAGGTCGTTCTTCTCACCCTTTCCTGCAGCTATGCTTGTGCTTTCATAATCTGCAGCATCAAGGTATATCTTGGCAGCACGATCCACATCAGCATGGTCTATATACATATATTCGGGATGATTCATCACCTCGCCCATACGATGGTAGTTGGCAATGCTGAGCTGCACCGGATTCGAATAGGTACGGCCTAAATAGGTTTTGGTATAGTAGGCCACATAGTATCCATTCTGGTACCAATACATCGGTGTGGCATTGTTTACATAAGGAGTACCATTCTGATGAGTGACAGCGTCTTCTTCGTTCTTGAATATTTCCCAACCAGAGCCTAGTACCTCGTAAGCGCCCGATGTTACAGTAGGTAATGATAGGCCAATGGTGGAGTTCGGCAGTACTGTTGATGGAGCATTAAGTTCACTGATTGTGGGCTGTCCATTCTTGAATTGAATAAGTATGTTCACGTAGTGAAGCTCATCTCTCTCTTCAAGGCTCTCACCAATTTCTTCATAATAGGTATATTTGTATAGGGCTGTTATTGTTTGGTCTTCACCTAGATTACGGAAATCTGATTCACGGGGCACGTAGAGTGTGGCCATAGCTGTTGCCTCTGTATTGTCAATCGTTGCGACCTCGCAGAATGGAGCACCATATAGGGTGATGTCTTCATCAAAGTCAGCAACCAAGAGGTCTAAAGCATCGTAGTTATAGTGGAAATTGCTACGTTCTTCCTTGGAGAGATTTATGTAATCCATTGCACTATACTTCGTATCCTTTTCAAAGGATTTACCGCCGAAGATACCGGCTTTTGTGCAAAGGTATGCTGGCAAGAAATGCTCTTCAATCTGTATTTGATTGTCGAGTATCTCTTCGATTTCTCCCAAATCAGTGGTTGAGATAAGTTCACCATTGAGTGCATACTCTTTATCATCAATCTTGATCGTATTGATACAGATGTAGGCACGTTCATAGCATTGTCTTACGGCAGCAAGGTCGGCATGGTCGTACATCGTTTGAGAAATGTAACTTCCTGCATACATGTGATGCGTGTTGCCATTGTAGACAAAGGTGACCTCTTGCGTTGCTATATAGGCTGGTTCGAAGGTCGCATGCTCGTGCTCATTCTTATGCTCTTCGCTCAGTTTATCATGGCTATCAATAATCGTTTGACTTACCAAGTCATCTTCTTCGTATTGGTGCTGGCCATAGATGCCCGAAACATCACAAGTGAAGGTGGGTAAGCGTTTATCCCATATCGTAGGATTGCTCATTGCAAAGTTAAGCAGATATCCTGCATCCTTTGACATCTCGTTAGTTGAGTTGGTGGTGGTGACCTGCACTAATTGTATGTTGCCATTTATCCCTTCTGATACGATGAATGGGATACTTGTTGAGTTGCTGAAGGTCTGCGCACTTCCTGCATAGGCCGAGATGATGATGTCGTGGTTGTAATGGTCGCCACGTACATACCAGTAGTGTGCATCCTTCGAATAAGCATCATCGATGATGGTTCTTTCTGGATGTACAAAGTTTCCCGATGTCTGCATCGTCCCTGTTGGCGGATCATAAGTGAAGGCTGTGCTTGTAATAGCACCCTGGTTGGCTTCAGACAATGTAAGGTGTGCTCTGGTAGTTCCTTCGGGCATTTCGTGTTGTAAACCATACTCTTTCTTGGCATACACATAGCCACCACCCTCACCGATAGACATGTTGATGAGTTCCAACTCCACGAGACCTGTGATGGGACCATAGATTTTCTCTCCATCTGCATCAAGTCCTTGTATCAGTTCAAGGTATACACCCGATGCTTGTGCCAATACATTACGGCTTGTACCCCTATTTCGGAGGGGACTCTCAAGGTCTGCTTCCTTATGTATGTATTGGTCTACACTTTTGTTAAACTCCACATCCGAGGTTAGTGCACCGAAGAATTTGGCTACATTGTAGATGCCGAGATAGTTGCCGTGTTCCTTTTGGCAACGATTGAGTGAGATTTCTCCTACACGGTTGATGGCATAGTTGGTATAATCCACCTCATCGGGCACGCGGTCTTGTGCACCATAGAGCAAGATGCGGCTGCCGAAGATACCGCAGAAGTCGGCACGCTGTATGGTGTTGAGGACACGTCCTTCGCGTAGCTGATAGGTGTTATTGTCTGTCAGCATGTAGTAGTGCTGGTCGTGTTCGGGTAACTGATTGTATATTTGTTCAGTAATCTCTGCATTCTTTTCCAAGGTGTAGTAGTCGGTACCATAATTGGTGATGTTCAGCTCACGGTATCCATCTACGAAGGTAAGGTTACCATCACCATAAAGTCCGCCGATATGCTCACCGCCAATGGCGACAATATCCTTGTTGTATAGGTCAATGACCGAAGCGGTGACATTACCGAAGACTGTTACCGCGTTGGCATATACGATATCGCTACCCGAGCTTACGTTACCGCCAGCGAAGACCGCATTGCGGATAATGATGCCAGCTTCATCCAATAGGTTCCAACGGTTGTCAACTTCGCTGTCCATATAGTTGACGTCGTGGTGTCCCAGTTTGTTGAGGGCTTCGGTCGGGACGAAATCTCCTTTCTTATAGGTGATGCCTTCGATGGTAAGGTCTTCCAATGCCACACATTGTGCACTGATATATACGCAGCAGTCCTCTGTGCG
>JAZONI010000006.1:0-4118 GCA_045654445.1 Bacteroidaceae bacterium
GGCATCGGCAGGTGCCGTCCCCGCCCATGTGCGGAAGATGAAGGTGAAGGTGAAAAATGCCGACACCCAGCTGAAGAGCGCCTGGATGGTGCGCGAGTAGTCGCCAGTCTCAGTGCGGCGACGCCACAGAAGCACGCCGCAGGTGATGAAGGTGGCTGTCATCAAGACCAAAAGGACAGTAATTATATATTGCATCGGTTCGTTTTATTTATCTGTTTTGTTCGCAAAGATAATCAGAATTCTGTTTGCTACTCGGAAAAGATACGATTTTTTTCAGGCGTTTGCACGAACCATCCTTCACTTTTTAATCTATAATATTGGGCAGGTACGGAAAGAATACCTACCTTTGCAAACAAATCAAAACGAAGCGTATGAATAGATTTAAGCAAGCCACTGCTGTGCAGTGGATAAAATGTGGCATCGTGATAGCCCTGTACCTCTTGTTCCTCGTGTGGATAAAGAGTTGGTGGGGACTCATCGTCGTGCCCTTCCTCTTCGATGCCAACATCACCAAGTTTATCCCCTGGACCTGGTGGAAGACAGCCAAGAACGCTGCCGTGCGCAGTGTGATGAGTTGGGTCGATGCCATCGTGTTTGCCCTTGTGGCAGTGTACTTTGTACACATCTACTTCTTCCAGAACTATACCATCCCCACCTCATCGCTCGAGAAATCGCTCCTCGTGGGCGACTACCTCTTCGTGAGCAAGGTATCGTATGGTCCGCGCAAGCCTAACACGCCGCTCACCATGCCCCTCACGCAGCACACCATGCCCGTGACTGGCGGCAAGAGTTACATCGAGTGGCCCCAATGGCCCTACGAGCGCGTGAAAGGATTGGGCGAGGTGCAACTGAACGACATCGTGGTGTTCAACTACCCCACGGGCGACACCATCGTGAGCAACCCGCGCTTCGCAGCCAACGACTTCTACAAGATGGTGAGCGACATCAGCGTAGAACTCAACTATGGCCACTACCCTACTGTAGATAGCCTCACTGCCGATGAGCAGCGCAAGGCCTATGAGCAGTTCCTCGCCAAGGGACGCAAGTATATCGTCACTCACCCCGAGGTGTTCGGCAAGGTAGACTGGCGCCCGGTAGACCGCCGCGAGAACTACGTGAAACGTTGTGTGGGACTGCCCGGCCAGACACTCGAGATCAAGGATAAGGTGGTATACCTCGATGGCGTAGCCAATAAGGAGCCCGACAATGTGCAGTACCTCTATAGCGTAGCGACCAAACGCCCCATAGGCGAGAAGTTGCGCCGCGAGGCGGGCATCAGCAAGGAGGATCTGGCCAACCACAATGCCAACAGCAGTCTGTACCTCCTGCCCCTGACACAGAAGGCCGTGGAGATACTGAACCGACGTACCGACATGGTGGAGAGCATCACACCCATCGTGGAGGAGCATGGACAGGGACTCTACCCTGTGAACAAGCATACGGGCTGGAGCATCGACAACTACGGTCCGCTGTGGATACCCAAGCGTGGCGAGACCATCGCCCTCACCCTCGACAATCTGCCCTTCTATGAGCGTCCCATCGCTGTATACGAGGGCAACGACCTGCAGGTGCGCGACGGCAAGATCTATATCAATGGTGCCGAGGCCAATGAGTACACCTTCACCATGGACTACTACTGGATGCAGGGCGACAACCGCCACAACAGCCTCGACTCACGCTTCTGGGGCTTTGTGCCCGAAGACCATGTCGTAGGTAAGCCTATCCTCATCTGGCTCTCACTCGACAAGGACCGCGGCTGGCTGGACGGCAAGATACGCTGGGACCGCATGTTCCGCATGGTAGAGAACTACAACTAACGCATACCTATACACCTAAACGAGCGGGGCGGACTCTGAAGTCCGCCCCGTTTGTTTACGTAGGAATGTAACCTCATTTCACCCACAAACCATCCATATTACTGTACATAAACTATCCATATACTATCCATAAACTGTACATAATTTCGATGTAACTGCGGTAGTGCTCAGCGTGTTATGCCGCCAAAACTGTACATGTTTGTTTCCAACGATTCCTTTCTGCCTTGGTAACCTTGACAAAGGCTCCACGAGCCACCTTGACAATGTAGTAGTCCTTGCTGAGGCGAGCGAGTTTCTTGGCCACACCACCCTCGCCAAGACCATGCTCCCTGCCTATGCTTAGCGCCTCGGAGGTAGTGAACTGACGGGGTAGTATATGCAGGAAGGCCAGTGCACTGATGCGTGTGCTCTTCGCGGGGAGTTCCTTCTCCTCACGGCGCAAGCGGTTATAGAGCGCCGAGGTCTGCATCACCAGGTAGAAGGTATAGGTAAGGCCCCAGCGCAGGTCCTCATCGGTGGTGGCAAAGAGTTTCTCGGCAAACATGCCCTCTGCCGTGCCCGACTCCTCGTGGCGGCGTAGCACGGCAATCACCATAAGCATGCGGTAGAGGTTGAGACGGGTGCGGAAGATGGGAGCACGCAAGTCCCTGTCGGGCTGGGTGAGTGCAATGAATGTCACCAACTGGCGGTAATAGTCGTTGATCATGTCGCGCTGTGCCTCACTGAGCATGAGGCGGGGCAACTCCTCTTCGGGCTTGCCGTCAAACTGGCGCAGCTCCGTCCATATCGCAGTCAACTGCCCTCGGTGGTGGGTGTACACATCGTTCATCGCCTCGGCCATGGCCTCATCCATCTCGTCGCGCACAGAACCCTTGGCAGGAAGGTTATGGTAGAGGAAGCGGGTGGACAGGCCATCCTCCAGGTTGGGGATGAAGGCACGCACCGACGACTCCGTACCCGTAGCCACCAGGGCCAGGCGCGTGCGCTCGATGCGGTAGTCCTCATCGTCGGTCTTGCGGGCCGTGTGCAGAGGCTCCTCATTCTGTGCGGCCAGCATCATATACATAAAGTCGCCGAAGGCATTACGGTTGGCAGCATTCATCTCGGCCAGCTCGGGGATATGCAGGTACGAGATGTTGTCGCCATTGGCATAGAGCAGCTTGTAATAGTTGGCCGCAGTGGTCTTCGAGGGCAGCTTATGCATACGGCGCAGGGGCTTCTCGGGCTCGTCGACATCGCCAGCGATATCATTGATATCCACCAGTTCGGCCGTATTGCCCCGGGCTACGCGGTCGAGCTGCTTGCCCAGTCGTTCGTAGCGCCTCTGCTTCTTGCGGTAGTCGCCCATCTCCTGTGCCGACTCGCGGCACACGACCTCATTGATGCCATCGACCAGGCTAGCCACATCGCCTACCGCCCCCTTACCCGAGGCCGAGGGACCTACACACACGTTCATCATGCCCGGAGCGTAGAGCCTGCGCTCGTGGCGCACACGCACATTGCTCATCGCCGAGCCCAGGGTAGGCATCATGGCCGCGAGGAGCATGGTGCGGATATCGGCATCCTCATACAAGGACAGCGGCTCGCGCATCATCTCGGGCAGGTGATGCACCATCGCATCGGGCAGCGCACAGGGCACCACCACGCCATCCTCATCGGGCAGTGCGTTCATCAACATGAGAGGGTCGTCTACGACCCCTCGGCTCACTTCACTAAGCAAGGGGAACTCCGCTTGCAGGGTCTCACGCAGCATGTCAATATACGACATGGGTTGTTCCATAGTAGCAGAACTGTTAAGTTCTTGAGGGTTGAGGTTCGTTTGTGTCATATCTATAAGTTTAAGGGTTAATAAGTCCATCGCAAAATCATTGGTGCCTCAAAGAGGCCTGTTCTTCTCAATTCGTTCTATCATCGTTTTTTTCAATTTCCTCTGCGAAGATAATACAAGAAAATTTATTATACAATACACTTATAATCAGCATTATTGCAAATATTTCAGGACCTGCTATTGCAAATTTCGGGACTATCTATTATCTTTGTTCTATGGTTCCAAAAGTTACTACCCCTGCAGAGATAGCGTACTACCCTTGCAGGGATAGTATACTACCTCTGCAGGGATAGCACACTCTCCCTGCAGGGGTAGTGACAGGAGGAGCCTGCGACAGGGCAGACGCATCAGAAATTTCATAAAATTTCCCTCTAAGAAGATTTGCATAGATAACTGATATTCATATTATTATATTTGTTTATGTCATGAATTTTTCGTAACTTTATACCTGTAAAGTTTTACAAATTTTGACA
>JAZONI010000007.1:0-14965 GCA_045654445.1 Bacteroidaceae bacterium
CCCGCCACGATGGTGAGCATGGGCGTGAGGATGATGTCGACTACCGTACGCTTGGAGATGAGCTGCCCTATCTGCGCACCGACAATCACCGCAAGGTAAGCACCCACAGGACCGCCATACTGATAGCCCAAGGCACCCACCACAGCCGAGGAGATAGTGACCAACTGGTCCACACCCAACCCCATAGCGATGGCCAAACCGATGCACGCACCTACGAGGGGCGACGAGGCCGAGAGTGCCTCGCTGATGAAAGTGAGAAACGCGAGGCCCGGTATCTTGGCTATCTGCCCCACGATGAGCCCAATGATGAGCGAACAGAACAAACCCCAAGCCATGTGGCTCAACGCGTTGACTACATATTTATCGAACAATCTCTTAAGCATAGTACTTATCTAATAATGGAACAACGCTGCAAAAATAAAAAGATTTTCCCAAATACAGTGCTATTCCCTGATGTTTTGTAAATTCCCTACCAAGAAAGGCCTCGGCAAGTACATCAAGCCTAGTGTAGAGATGATTTGAAAGAATTCTGAATTGGTTCCGCGATGTTGGCAGAGATTAAAAATAATAAGAGGCGGCTGAGTAACCCAGCTGCCTCTTATTATTTTTAGATGCTTAAAAAACGTTTTATTTCCAAAAGTCGCCCCACTGGCGAGGGTCTCTCTTGTTTGCACCAGCCACAACATCATCTTCAGCCTCTTCATCCGTAGAGAACGATGCTGCAAGCAATGCTGGTACTATTTCAATACATTCCAGTTCAGGTCTTATATACTTATCTTTCATTGTCATTATCTAATGATCACCTTTCGGTTATTAATAATATAGACTCCTTTCTCCAATCCAAGGATGCCTTGATGCCCATTGACACCCTCACGTACCAATTTACCGCTTGCGGTGTACACATTAGCCTTTGTTACATCATCTTCCTGAATGGGAGTAATATCTGTCTCCTCATTCTCATGTCTCACTCGCATTGTGGCAGGCAGCGTATTACCTTCAGTCAGTTGGATATAGGCACGGAAAGGCATCACCTTACCGTTTCTTCCTACCTTAACAAACTCGCCAGTAGCAGCTTTGAATACATAGAATGTGGTATTCTCATCGGAATTGAGTATAGTAGTAGCATAACAGCCCTTCATCTGAATATTGCCTACGCTCACCTCATTCTGCTCCATGGTTGAAAAAATCTTCGCAATCTCCAACTCTGTAAACGGAGCCATCTCACTGCTACATTTCATGATATATGGAGTATTAGCTAACATCTCGTCCACAGTAGCAAACGTGATTGTAGAGCCGTCAAAACCGCTCATCATCTCAATCTGTACTCCATTCTCCTTCAACAGACCTACCTGTTCGCTTGTAACGGCAAAGGGGAGACACACTGTAGACCAATACTCCTCAATGAATGTACGGTCGAAATATGCCTTATTTCCGGCTATTGTTTGAGGGTTGCTGAAGTTATATTCACCATCATACAGGTATAGATCGCTGCAACGATAAGCCTCGCCATCAACTTCCACGACGTTCTTTCCTATCAGTTGCTCGGCACATTCCGATCCAGCCTTCACATAATACAACGCATTCTTATTGGCGGTCTCTATCACAGCTCCGATACCGTCGGTCTGTCCCATACGAACGGCTGTTGCTGTATTGGAAGCCAAGTCAGCATTGAGACTTTCCACAACCCACGAAGGGATATATCCAGTAAAGTCGTTCAAGTCAACCTCCTCTGCATTTTTCAACGGAGAGTCCCCGATGAGGCAATATGAAGTAGATTCACCCAACTTGATATCTGTACTTCCAGTAATGGTCAGTACCGTACCTTTTATATATATAGGATGCATACCTGGCTGCATTGTCTCGTCTGTCAAGTAATACACATTGAACAGTTCGCCGCTATCGCCAATGATACGTTCCGTTTCTGAGGTAAATACAATAATACGATACCAACCACTCTCCAAGAGGTCGTAGTATACCGAATGTTTCCACGTGATAGCTCCACCACGTCCTGTAGTATGTGGAAAGCGCTCTTTATTCAGTTCAAATGGGTCATACCCGCTCACGTCATCAATAGTCATACCTTCAGGCAACAGCAGGTCAAACTGCAATGCCCAGATCTCAGCCGAAGCATTGTTCATCGCTACGCTGAAGCATAGTGCATCGTCAACTGTAGCTCCTGCTTTGGTCTCGAATGGCACAACCTGTACCACATCTTCGGCACGCATGGTGCCGATAGATGTGATACATATAAGTGCTAAAATTAACTTTTTCATTTCTGTAGTTTTGTTTATGTTTGAATTTATTCTTCCAATGCAATGTTTACCACTCCCATGGCATCGGTCACATTGATGGCATTATCTTCGTTCACGTCTGACACCTCTTCGATGAACACCTCAGTCTTCTGCTCCAGCATATTGGTGATGAGGTTCATCGCATCGGTAATGTTCACCACATTGTCGCCGTTCGTATCGCCGCGTTTGTATACCGCAATACGTCCGTTACGAGTCGATGCCGTGAGATGAGTGCCATCGGCCTCCGTTACCGAAACCTGATTGATCTTCACGCGTCCCGATGTACCTGTGGTATAGTCTTCAGGAACAGTTACGCGGAAGCGCAGCAGTTCCGAACTACCGGCAGGCATCGTTCCGCCAATCATAGAGAACACATACATCGTATCGTCCACGGCAGCGAACGACACCTCATACCCCGTAGCCTTGTCCGACATATAAACATTCTCCAAGTCAGGAGTAAGACCTAACGGGAAGGTCACCTGGAAGGTCATATCGTACAGGTCGTCGAGGTTCGACAACGTGAGCGGCACATCCAGCACATCGCCGGGCTTGCCTATCACCGTCATCAGGTAGAACGAGTACATCTTGTCTTCGGGCATCGACGGTTCAGACGGACTGGCCGGCGAGAACTCAAATACAGCCTCGAACGCCACATTCTCTTCCCCCATCGTATAGGAGAACGACCTAAGCGTAGTGTATAGCTCACCGTTCAGGTACCATCCCACAAACACATAGCCATCGTTGGCCGTGGCTTTGAGCGTTGTGCTCGTGCCTTCCAGCAACCGTTTGCTGCCCACGCTCACCGTACCGCCATCCTCGGTCGACACCGTGATGTTGTGGCGCAGTATCGGGTCGGACGGCTCCGAGGGGTTTGAGGGATCGAAGACGAAATGTGCCGTCAGTGTTTCGTTCTCAGCAGTAGTGGTATAGGAGAACGAACGACTTGTTGACACGACCTCGCCCTTCGAGTTGGTCCAGTTGACAAACTTGAACCCTTCATCGACCGAAGCACTCACGCTGACCTTCTTGCCAGCCAAGTACTTTCCGCCACCACTCACCGAGCCACCCATCTCGGCAGCCAGTGTGAGGCGGAAGTATTGCGTAAGTGCAGGCTCTTGCGGCTCGGAAGGAGCACTCGGAGAGAACACGAAGTGCGCCGTCAGCACCTCATCGCGATCTTCTTTCACGTGACCATACGAGCCCGAAGTAGACAACACATTGCCCTCCTCATCGGTCCATTTCTCAAACACATATCCCGTAGCGCTCGACACACGTAGTCCCACGGTAGTCTCCGGCACATAGCGTCCGCCTCCATATACCGTACCGCCATCTGATGGCATAGCCTTCACGGTCAGCTTCCGTGGAGCTACACCCGGTTCGCCGGGGCTGGCAGGGTTAAAGTCGTCCTGTCCCCAAGCTACGAGGCTGCATAGCAGCATCGTCAGCAAGGACAAATATCTGATTCTTCTCATAATAGCAGCCGTTTATCACTTTACAGTCACCTTGCTTGTTCCATTCACCGTACGCACGAGGTACGAGCCTTGTTGCATATTGTCGAATGTCACGCTTCCCTTGCTCTCAGCCTCAGCCACCTTACGACCATCCGCAGAGAATACAATAACCATACCCTCAGTACCGCTCACTACGATGGCATTCTCTACGCTCTTTACCGTGAAGTCCGTAGCAGTTACCTCATCTACGGCTGTGGTAGGAGCCTTCGATATGCTCAGTGTGAAGCGTCCATTATAGGTACCGGCATCGGCAGTGAATGTATACTCACCCAGCGAGAGGTCGTGGGTAGTGCCAGCCACGTGGTCGATGAGCACCACTGTCTGGGCATCATTGCGCGACATGCTGATGGTGTACTTCCCGCTTGCAGCTATCACCACACCCAGCTGCACATTGCCGTCACCCACGGGACGCTCGTTGATGGCATACTCCGTAGCCTCGCTATCGAGCGTGTAGATCTGCGGCACACCGGCATCCATCGTGAAGAACTTGCTGGCATCGCATACGGTCTCATAATCGAGCGAAGCCGCATCGTTGAGCACCACGCGCGTCTTGTCGGTCAATTCACCGGCACTGATGGCCACATCCACCAACTGACGGCTACCCATCGCGGCTGTTCTCTTGGCTGGTGCGCTCGACTGGTTAGTAATCTCACTTGTCAGCTGACGACCAGTTTCAGGGAACGAGATATACTCCGTACCCTCGGGGCACTGCACAAAGAATGCCTTGTTGGGACGAATAGCATAGTCATCGTCAATGATTGAATAAGCGGTGTAGGTCTTAGCGCTAACATCATATACAGTAATCGGAGCGGTGAAGTTCAGCGTATGAATATTGAAGTAGCACTGCCAGGGATTACCCACAAGGTTCCAGCCTCTATTTGAAAGCTTGTCCGAAGGATTGGCTACCAATGCCTTCACGAATTCCTCATTAGAAACGACATACTGCTTACTCTCGTTGTCCAGTGCATGGAAGGTCAGTGTTGTTTCGGCACTTGCCTGCACGATAAATCCAGTACCAGCCTCAATTACATCCTCTGCTGTATAGTTCTTCCAGTTGCCAGTAGCACCATTAGCAGCTCTGCCTGCACCGTCATAGTAGCGGATGGCCAACTTGGCATTGGCATCATTGGTCACTTCGCCTACTACAAAGTCGAAAGGAAGGCTCAGGAAATACCACTTCTTGGCCCCTACCTTATGGTGATGTATATATGTGCCACCGATAGTAGATGCATCATTTCTTACCCAAAGCTGACCATAGTAATATTCCTTATTTGTAGAATTTGTCGTAGTGTGGTCTACATAGATGTTCAGTGTATCAATTACCTGTGCATTGTCGCCATTCACCTTGATAGAGCCCGTATTGTCAATGTTGATATTGGGATTGCCCTCAATGCGCTCGCGGTGATTGAGCACCAAGCCGCCTCTTACATTCCACTCCTTTATATCAGAAGTATTGAATCCCTCTATTTTGTAATTATACCAATACTCATCCAACTTGTAAGAATTTACGAGGAAGGAAGGTACTTTGATGGTGATGTTCTCTACAGGAATACCTGCGAGGAAACTGCTTTTTGCATATCCCGTCACTACTGTTGGAGATTTGAACACTACGGTTTGAAGATTCTCACACCTGCTAATGACGCCATAGTAGTTTTTAGGTGTCACATAAAAAGAAGTGGGAAACTCTGCATAGACCAACTTTTTATTATTACAAAATGCTTCATTATAGTCCCCGCCATTCCACGTCGTCAACGATTCTGGAACGAATAAAGAATCAGTTCCACAAGATGCAAAGGCATATACTCCTATGGCTATCATAGTTTCAGGTAGTCTCGGATTAAACTTATATGCATTTTCGAAAGCCCAGCCTTCTATCTCCTCCAAACCATAGGGCAATGTGAATGTATTCAAATTATAACAATTTTGGAAACAACTTCCGGGTACATACGTCAAATTCTTCGGGTAATTTACAGTGGTAAGATGTTTGCAACCATCAAAAGCAGATTCCCCTATTGATGTCATACTATCGGGAAGAATTGCCTTAGTGATATGTGAATTATAAAATGCTTCCTTTCCAAGATTCTCCAATGTAGAAGGGAAAGACAATGTTGTCACAAGTGAATTGTAGAAAGCTCTATCACCAATGCTCTCCAAGGCGTTAGGCAGTATCACTTCGTGCAGGAACTCACACTTATTTGTTCCCTTTTCGAACTGCTTATTCGGTATTACGGTTACATCAGTTTCACTAAGATCAAGCGCAAATAGATTGGTCATCATCTCAATCTTTGCCCAGTCGTCATCGTTCATCTTACCTTTGACTTTCAAGCGTCGAACATCCTTTAAATGATCTACATAATACAGCACTTCTGTACCCAAACTTCCCGGCTCTAGAAGGCTTACCTCAACCGTTGGTGTTGTTTCCACCCCAAGCTCAACTATACTACCTCTATAACTGCTGCTTTCGCTGCTGTTCTCCCAACTCCATTCTATATGATACGTTCCTGCTGCAAGTCTCTCAAAACGTCGCTGTCGTGAAGAAAGTTGATTACCCTTAAATGTTCGAATCAGTTCACCATTGATATAAACCGACAGTGACATATAATCATCATTCGCAGAAGGAGTATATACTAAAGTGGAGTTCTGATTCACCTTAACAGTAGCTGTTATGCTACCCTTGTTCCCTCCTTTCACATCTACATAGATTTTACTATTAATATTATAGTTGCCTCTTGATAGAAATATTGGAGTATCCGTCCATTCAGGCGCAGGATAGGACTGTGTAAGAATAAGCCCATTGGTCAATGTAGCCGCAGCATCCTCTAACTCTTCTGTTGTACTTTCAGGATTGGCGTATACCTCTTCGTAGACACCTATTTCATAGTCATACGCATTCATTGCCTCCAATGCTGTATACAACTTGTGCTCGGCAAAGTAGCGCTCAGCCACGGTGGTTTCCATCAGTTGCCATACGATATTGCCTTCGGTAAGATTAGGCACGATGCGGTCATTCGTTGCTCCATCAGCATAACCTACATATTCGTTGGCTACATAATTGGAAGTGTTAGCAGTAGAACGCTGAATAACGTAGCCACCTAAACTATCTTTAATGGCAAAGTAGCAATAACTATTTACACTCGATTGCGATGATGTCGTGCTAGATTGTGCATAAAGGTAGTAGGTAGTGGTTCCATCTGCAAACCGCAAGGTATACGAGCCATTGGATGCTTGCGCTATAGTAACCGCAGCACCGTATGTACCCACACCAGGATAGGTGCTGTTCACTGTGCTTCTCGTCAGGAACTTCCCCGTCCCTACGTTGTAAAGGTAATAAGTCTTCCCACTCTCCAGTGTAGTAAAGTCCGGGAACATGGGTGCCACTCTCTCCGCCCATACGGATGTGCAGAGGCAGATGCTTGCCACGAGAAGGGCAAGGCGTGTTTTGATTCTGTTCATTTTGTTTCTTGTTTTTTCGGTGAATAAAAATTTACTTGGCAGTTTCTTTGGTTGGTCTAAAAACAAGAAGGACGTAAACCGTCATCGTTCGCTTACAACCAACCAGGTACCGCCAAGTAACCTTCACCACGTAAGCATACAGACAGTCTACGCCCATAACGGACGCAAACCTTTGTCTTGCTTATTCCGTGGTTGAAATTGGCGGTTTCGATTGGTAGGAACAAGTAACAAAAGTTTCGTTGTGGGATGCCGCCCCTTCGGCGGAGCGCATTCCCTATTTACGTTCTTCTGTTTCGAACACCAAGGCGTCTCACGTCCTTAGGATGTTCTAATGCAGCAATCACACTTTCTGTTTCGTACTTTACGTTTCTTTAATGGTTAATATATATATCGTTTTCAAGCATATATCATTGCCCACTATGACAAAGATTTTGCAAAGATACGAATAAACGAACGAGAAATACCAAGCTTGCTTGAATATTTTTTACAGTGAGTGCAAGTATCTTCACTATTCATCGTAAAGATAGTAATAAGCGAGCAAACAAATAGCACTTATCCGAAAAATATTCCGTACCTTCGCAACACGAACAAAAAAGAGAAGAAACTATGCAAATACCATTTTTCCCATAACAAGAGCAAAGAGGTTCCCCACATTGCTATACCTTATAGTGGCCTTGATAATAGGCGCTTGCACTAACCCTGCAGACTCGACCAACGACACAGATCCAGAGTTCCCACCCACCGAGAGTGGTGCAGGTACCGAAAGCCCCGTCGAGCCATCATACACCATCGAAGCTGGAGATATAAGAATTTTCAGTTGGGAATAACCGCGGCGCCATCTTTTTCATCACATTTTTAGGAGAATATTTACAATCCCCAATAGTAAAGAGACGCTTGCTCATACATTAGTTGCTGTATCTTTAATCCACACTATGCACAGCATGAATTTAGGCGTCGCCTCGGAAATATTCAAATAAATTTGATATTTCGCTCGCCTTGCACTAATTTTGCTCCCCCAATACAACCAACAACAATGGAAGAGAATTTCGACATACGCCGACAGCAATATGGTGGCAAGGACAAGGATTATGAGAATGCACTGCGTCCGCTCCGTTTTGAGGACTTCTCGGGACAGGATAAGGTGGTGGACAATCTGCGTATCTTTGTCAAGGCGGCTCGTCTGCGCGCCGAAGCCTTGGACCATGTGTTGCTGCATGGGCCTCCCGGATTGGGTAAGACAACACTGAGCAATATCATTGCCAATGAGTTGGGCGTGGGATTCAAGATCACCTCTGGCCCTGTGCTCGACAAGCCAGGCGACCTGGCAGGCTTGCTCACCTCACTGGAGCCGAACGATGTGCTGTTCATCGATGAGATACACCGCCTGTCGCCCGTAGTGGAGGAGTATCTATACTCGGCCATGGAGGACTACCGCATCGACATCATGATTGACAAGGGACCCTCGGCACGAAGCATACAGATTGATCTCAACCCCTTCACACTTGTGGGGGCCACCACACGCAGTGGTATGCTCACAGCCCCCCTACGTGCCCGCTTCGGCATCAACATGCACCTCGAATACTACGACAACGAGGTGCTCACACGTATCATCTCACGCTCGGCAGATATCCTAGGCGTGCCATGCAACGATGAGGCAGCAGGCGAGATAGCCCGTCGAAGCCGCGGTACGCCCCGTATTGCCAATGCACTGCTGCGTCGTGTGCGCGATTTTGCCCAAGTGAAAGGAACGGGCGACATCGACCTGGAGATAGCACGCTATGCGCTCGAAGCGCTCAACATAGACCGCTACGGACTCGACGAGATTGACAACAAGATACTTTGCACCATCATCGACAAATTTGGCGGTGGCCCCGTAGGACTTGGCACCATTGCCACGGCCATCGGCGAAGACCCAGGTACACTCGAAGAGGTATATGAGCCATTCCTCATCAAAGAGGGATTCCTCAAGCGTACGCCACGAGGACGCGAAGTGACGGAGCTGGCCTACAAGCACCTGGACAAGAGCGTGTATCAGAATATACGTGGACTATTTGACTAACATAGGTATAGACGACAACAACGAGAGAAGCAATATGAAGAAAAGGTTTGGAGGAAAGATTTTCAAGCGGTTGGACTGGTACATCATCACGAAGTTCCTGGGCCACTATTTCTTTTCCATTGCGCTGATCATCTCTATCGCCGTGGTGTTTGACTACAACGAGCATATCGACAAGTTTGTGGCCAATAACGCACCTTGGAAGGCTATCATCTTTGATTATTACCTGAACTTCATCCCCTACTTCTCGAACCTCTTCAGTCCGCTGTTCGTGTTCATAGCGGTTATCTTCTTTACCTCTAAGCTGGCCGAGAACTCCGAAATCATCGCCATGTTCTCCACAGGTACGAGCCTGCACCGATTGATGTGGCCCTACATGTTCTCGGCACTGCTCATCGCCACCCTCACCTATGGTCTGGGAGCCCATATCATCCCAAAAGGCAACGTGGTGCGTCTGGAGTTTGAGAACATGTATAAGAAAAAGAAAAAGGTGGAGAACGCCCGCAACATACAGATGGAGGTGGAACCTGAGGTGATTGCTTACATCGATCGTTTCGAGAGCAGTAATAACACAGCCTACCGCTTCTCACTCGACAGTTTCGAGGGCAACTCCATGAAGTCACATTTCACCGCCCGTACGCTAGTGTACCAAGGCGATAAAGAAAGCCCTTATAAATGGAAGGCCAAGAACTGGCAGAATCGTATCCTCACCGACTCGTGCGAGATCATCACCAGTGGCTTACTACTGGATACTATCATACAAGTAGAGCCCTACGACCTGCTCATCAGCAAGAACCAGCAGGAGACGCTCACCTCGCCCGAACTGAAGACCTACATCAGCAAGCAGCGCCGACGCGGCATTGCCAACATCAAGGAGTTTGAACTGGAGTATCACAAGCGCATAGCCACCTCATTTGCAGCATTCATACTCACGCTCATCGGCGTGTCGCTCTCGGCCAAGAAGGTCAAGGGAGGCATGGGACTGAACCTGGGTATAGGCATAGCCTTGAGTTTCGGATACATCGTGTTCCAAACCATCTCGGCAACCTTTGCCATCAACGGGAATATGCCTCCCATCGTGGCTGTGTGGATACCCAACATCGTATTCCTTGTCATTGGCGTGTATCTGTATTGGAAGGCACCCAAATGAGCCCCCTAACCTCCCCAAGGGGAGGGAACAAAGAATGAACTAAACAACAAGAATATAAACAACACAAAACCACGATCCCGCAAGACCTCCCTTGGGAAGGATTCAGGTGGACCGAATTTTAAGATATGGACTTCTACGATCTTGACCTCAACGACGATGTGCTTGACGCACTCGATGCAATGAACTTCACCACCTGTACACCCATTCAGGAACACACCATACCACCACTACTCGAAGGGCACGACCTCATCGGTGTGGCGCAGACGGGTACGGGAAAGACGGCTGCCTATCTGCTACCCATACTCAGCATGCTGAGTGATGGAGGCTTCCCCGCCGATGCCATCAACTGCGTCATCATGTCGCCCACACGCGAGTTGGCACAGCAGATTGACCAGGCCATGGAGGGATTCTCCTACTATGTGCCCGTGAGCAGCGTTGCGGTATATGGCGGTAACGACGGCATACGCTACGAGCAGGAACGCCGTGGCCTGGCCCTAGGTGCCGACGTGGTGATTGCCACACCGGGCCGACTAATCAGCCATATCTCGCTAGGCAACGTAGACCTCTCGCGTACCTCATTCTTCATCCTCGACGAGGCTGACCGCATGCTCGACATGGGCTTCTATGATGACATCATGCAGATCGTGAAGCAACTGCCCGACACACGACAGACCATCATGTTCTCGGCCACCATGCCCGACAAGATACAGAAACTCGCTGCCAGCATCCTACGCAACCCCGTGGAGGTGCGCCTCGCGGTGAACAAACCCGCCGAGAAGATTGTGCAGACCGCCTACGTGTGCTACGAGGCACAGAAGATGGGAATCATCAAGAGCCTCTTCAAAGAGACCAAACCCGAGCGCGTCATCGTGTTCTCTTCATCGAAACTCAAGGTAAAGGAGGTAACCAATGCCTTCCGCCGCATGAAACTCAACGTTGGCGAGATGCATAGCGACCTCGACCAGGCACAGCGTGATGTGGTAATGCGCGAGTTCAAAAATGGACGCATCGACATCCTCGTGGCTACCGATATCGTGGCACGAGGCATCGACATCGACGACATACGCCTCGTCATCAACTATGATGTGCCCCGCGACTGCGAGGACTATGTGCACCGTATCGGCCGTACAGCCCGTGCCGGTGCCGAAGGCTGCGCCATCACCTTTGTGTCGAAAGACGACCAATCACGCTTTGGCGCTATTGAGGAGTTCATCGGACGCGAGGTGTTCAAAATCCCCGTTCCCGAAGAGCTAGGCGAGGCACCCGAGTATAACCCCAAACAGGGCACCACACGCGGCAAGACACATGGTCGCAAAGGAAGCCAGCGCAGCGGAAAGGGCCGCGGAGGCAAGGGACACCGTGGTGGCAAGGGACACGGAAAGGGGAAAAACACACCCAAAGCGCAGAGCGAAACCTAACAAAAGAGTATACACACAAATATAGGAATCTGCAGAAATGGCCTTTTCATCGGGGTTTTCTGCAGATTTCTTTTTGCCTCGTGCCATACAGATGTATACCATAAATTTTGAACTTAAAAAGATAATCGCTATCTTTGTACTCTAATATATACCATATCAGGATGAACAACAAGATAAGTACAAAACACTTCATTACCATGAGAAAAATCCAATTAATGCTTGCAACACTGCTGTGTCTGGCCCTCAACACTCGCGTTGTATATGCCCAGGACACTGAGAGTTACGAGGTGTCAGCCATCCAAGGTCTCGACAACTATTCACCTAAGAATCCCAACACATTGTGGTATACCACTTCATCGGTGGCTGCCGGTGCGAGTTATCCATGGATGGAGTATGCATTACCTCTCGGCAATGGTGAACTCGGTTGCATGGTGTTCGGTGGCGTAGCTAACGAGGAACTGCAGTTCAATGAGAAAACCCTCTGGAGCGGTCCTGCCAACGTGGTAGGTGCTGCGAGCGGAAACCGCACCTTCATGGATTTCGGCTCGGTCATCATCACCAATAAGGATGCCGCCATCTGGAAGGGCGTGACCGACTATGTGCGCTACCTCGACATTGAAGAGGGTATCGCTGGCGTAGAGTTCAAGAACACAAACGGCATCAAGCAAACACGCAAATATCTCAGTTCAGCTCCCGACCAGGTAATCGCAGGTCAGTACAAGAGCGAAGAAGGCACCATGTCTCTCCTGTTTCGCCTCCAGCCAGGTGCAGACATCAATGCCAGTGAAGTGGTATACGAAGGCAATACCGCCTCGTTCTCAGGTGCCATGACCGTGAAGTATGCTGTCCGTCTGCATGTAGTTCCCGATGCTGCCGCTACAGTGACCACCACCAAGGATGGAATCCAAGTAAGCAATGCCACCGAAGTAACCTTCTACCTCAAGGGAGGTACCAACTTCAATGGCGACATGGAGGTGCTCGACAACTACTTCACCGAGGAGACTGAAGCCGATATAGATAGCAAGGTAAAAACAACCATCGAGAAGGCTATCGCCAAGGGATTCGATGCCATTGAGACCGACCATGTGGCCGACTTCGCCGCCATCACCAAGCGCATGACCTTCGACCTCGGATTGGAAACTCCAAAAGTGGGCACCAAGACCTTGATAGACAACTACTACCCCAACAATAAGGAGGGCAACAGTAAAGAGAACGACCACTTATTCCTTGAACAGCTGTACTTCCACTACGGACGCTACTTGGCCATCAGCTCGAACCGCAAGCCCATCGCCGCTCCCAACAACCTGCAAGGTATATGGAACGACCGCGGTGCCGACTCGCCCTGGAACTCGGACGTGCACACCAACATCAACATTCAGATGAACTACTGGCCCACCGAGATCACCAACCTCAGCGATCTGCATAAACCCTTTGTTAACTTCATCATTCGCGGTGCGCAGAGCGAAGGGTGGAAAAAGGTAGGCGAGCGCTACAACGGCGGTCATGGTTGGAGCGTGCTCACCGAGTCGTCGCTCTATAACAGCATGAGTACCTGGGGGGACAACTATCTTGTAGCCAACGTATGGTACACCAGTCATCTTTGGATGCATTACCGCTACACGCAAGACAAGGAGTTCTTGAAGAAGGCTTTCCCCGTGATGTGGAGCGCAGCGGAGTTCTGGTTCCACCGCCTGATTGAGGACCGTGGCTTCGACAACACACAGGACGAGCAGCCCAACGTGCGCAACTACCACACACCCTACAAGTTCGCCCCTGACGGAACTTTCGTAGCCCCCAATGAGTTCAGTGCCGAGCAACACGACAACCAGACAGAGGACGGCACAGCACATGCACAGCAGATGATATACTATCTCTTCACCAACATCAAGGAGGCTATCGACATTCTCGGTGCCAAGAAGCTAGGGCTCACCAAGGCCGACATCGACAAACTCGACTACTACCTCGAGAAGACCGACCGCGGTCTGCACATCGAGACCTATACCGGTGCTTGGGGTGAGACTTACAACGGAGTGAAGAAGGGTGACCAACTCCTTCGCGAGTGGAAGTATACCCCCTTCGATATCTCTAACGACCGGGGTCATCGCCACATGTCGCACATGATGGCGCTCTTTCCCATGGATCAGATCACGCCCGAGAGTGAGTACTTCGCCCCAACGGTGAACTCCCTCAAGCTGCGCGGCGACGAGGCTACGGGGTGGTCGATGGGATGGAAGGTGAACCTCTGGGCACGTGCCCAGGATGGCGACCACGCCCACCTCATCATCAAGAACGCCCTGAAGCACTCGACCTCATACGGTGTGAATGCCTGGGCAGGAGGTATCTACTACAACCTCTTCGACTCACATGCCCCCTTCCAGATTGACGGCAACTTCGGTGTATGCTCTGGCATTGCCGAGATGCTTATGCAGAGTGCCCACGGATATATCAACATCCTCCCTGCCCTACCTACCGTATGGGAAGAGAAGGGTGCAGTTACAGGCATGAAGGCTATGGGTAACTTCACCGTAGACTTCAATTGGGCCGATGGCAAGTGCCAACAGGTGACCATCGTGAGCCATGCCGGTGCGCCGCTCCGTGTACGTTGCACACGTGCCGCTACAGAAATCACCGATGCCAAAGTAAGCGTCAACGGCAAGAAGGTGAAGGTAAAAGTCGATGAGCACGGCATAGCCACCATCCCCTGCAAGAAGGGCCGTACCGTGAAAATTGACTATACTACACATTAATATAATAACGAGAAACAATAATTATTACAAACATTTCAAAACATTCAATCACCATGAGAAAAATCTCTCTTATGCTTGTGGCGTTCTTCTGCACTCTATTTGCAGCACAAGCACAAACAATCGTGACTGACTTGTCGCAACTGGACAACGGGAATACATATACCCTACGTTCCAAACGCGCATTTTTGCTGTACAACTCAGCTGTTTCTGGAGAAATCTGTTCAAGTAACGGAAACTCTGTAGGTTCAGTAAACTACGATGTGGAAGACGTCAACCAACAGTTCCGTATCGAGAAAGAAGGTAACAACTACTACCTCTTCAGCGTGGGTGCTGATAAGT
>JAZONI010000008.1:0-3528 GCA_045654445.1 Bacteroidaceae bacterium
ATGTTAGCTGGAGGATGGAGTGGAAGAATAACGGACAAGAACAGACCTGGATATATCAAGTTCATGCAGGGATGGGAAAGACTGGAAACTATAACATGGGCGGTGAGAGAAATGAATAGAGATGTGTACAAAGATTAGCTAAATTAGGGGGACGAGCGTAACGAAGTGAAGCGGAGGGGGTATTTTCTTGCAAATAATCGTACCACCTCCCCCTCTACGAGGGTACTCCTCCTACCCTAGGAGGAGATTCTAACCAACTTGTGCTTAGGTCGAACTCACGTTAATATAGCTGTTGTCCAAGTCTCAGGATTGTCCCCCTAAATTAGGGGGCGTAGCAAGGTCTATAGAGGGTTGGCTAAATGCCAAGCCGTGCCGAGCGAGGGGAGTGCAGTGCTCTGCACGACGGAGGACCCGGTAGGGAGCGCAGCGGAGGGGGTATTATCCGAGAAAGTAGTACCACCTCCCCCCTCTTCGAGGGGAAAAGCCTTCGGCACTCCTTTATGCCGATAAACCTAATGGTGCTAAAGCACACTCCTCGGGGAAACTAAAGTTTCCTTCGTCGCAACCGATGCTCATCTCGCATCGGCGTCGCTACCGACGCTATCACATCGCGTCGGCCTCCTACTTTAGGAGGAGAATTTAAGGTTTTGGACAACATCTATATTATTGCACTAATTTTAGCTGCAAGTAGTTGAAATTAGGCTGCGCCTCAGAAATGCTCAAATAAATTTGGCATTTCATTCGGTTTGCACTAATTTTGTAAATTCAATAGTAAAAAATAGTGATATGTCAGTAAATAAAGTTATCCTTATTGGAAATGTGGGTCGTGAGCCCAATGTGAAATATTTTGATCGTGACCAGGCTGTGGCAAGCCTTACATTGGCTACTACAGAGCGTGGATACCAGCTGCAGAACGGTACACAGGTGCCTGACCGTACGGAGTGGCACAATCTAGTGTTCTGGGGCGGTTTGGCCAAGACTGTAGAGAAATATGTGCACAAAGGGGACAAACTCTATGTGGAGGGAAGCATACGTAGTCGCTCATATGACGACAAGAATGGTATAACTCGCACCGTTGTAGAGATTTATGTGAACAATATGGAGATGTTGTCGCGTCAGCAACAGGCGGCACAGCCTGCTACACAGCAGGCTATGTCTACTCAGCCCCCTACTGAGCAGGCTCCCTTTTAATAACTAAACGGTTGAATTTTGGATATATCGACGTTTTGGCATCATCTTGTTGATGCATTCTCTGCGATTCAGTTTACGGCTCCTTCGGCAGGTGTGTTGGTGGCCTTAGTCGTAGCATGCGCACTGCTCTTTTGTTCAGGTTTTGTGTCGGCATCAGAAATAGCCTTCTTCTCGCTCTCTCCTGCTGACCTCAATGAAATAGAGGAGAACGAGAGTGCTAGTGACCGCATGATAAGCCGCTTGTTAGGCAAGTCGCAGAAGTTGTTGGCTACGATACTGATTTCTAATAACTTCGTAAATATCACTATTACCGTGCTGGGTAACTATGCCATGTTGGCCATGCTCGACTTCGGGGGTATCGTGTGGCTTGAGTTTCTCTTCATCTCGGTGTTGCTGACCTTTTTACTGCTGCTTTTCGGCGAGATAATGCCTAAGTTCTACTCTTCGCTTAATCCACTGAAGTTCTGCCGTTTCTGTGCACCTGTCATTAATGTACTCACTTATGTGTTTACTCCCTTGTCTGCGCTGCTCGTGCGCTCGACTCGTTTGGTTGACCGTCTACACAAGAGTCAGGGACACAACCTCTCGGTAGACGAGTTGGAACAGGCACTCGAACTAACAGACAAGGCCGAACTTACCGATGAGCAGGAACTGCTTGAGGGTATCATACGCTTCGGTGACGAGACGGCCAAGGATGTGATGACTGCTCGACTCGATATGGTGACACTCAACATACGTGACTCATACAAGAAGGTGTTGCGTTGCGTGTCCGACAATGGCTATTCGCGTATACCAGTATACTCAGAGACAGTCGATAATATCAAGGGCGTACTCTACATTAAGGATCTGTTGCCGCACTTGAACAAAGGCGACAACTTCCGTTGGCAGACGCTCATACGCCCTGCCTATTTCGTACCCGAGACAAAGCAGATTGACGACCTTTTACGTGACTTTCAAGCCAATAAGATACACATTGCCATCGTTGTTGATGAGTTTGGAGGTACGCTCGGCATCGTAACCCTCGAAGATGTAATCGAAGAGATTGTTGGGGAAATCAACGATGAATATGATGAGGTGGAGCGCCCCTATGTGAAGGTGAACAGCAATACCTATCTCTTCGAGGCTAAGACTATGCTTACCGATTTCTATAAGGCACTGGACCTCGAGGATGGACTGCTCGACGATGTGTCGGGCGATGCCGACTCATTGGCGGGTTTGTTACTTGAACTCAAGGGGGACTTTCCCGAGTTGCATGAAAGCATCGACTATGAACATCTGACCTTTGAGGTGATGGAGATGGACGAGCGTCGCATTGTAAAGATTAAAGTGGTGGTACACAATACCGCCAAAGCTGCTAAGGCCGATGCCTAAGTGTATTCACCATACCTTTGAGGGGGGTGGCATAGCCATATGGCACATTACCGAGAGTGCTGATGTGCTATATGACATGCTCGATACGCATCGATACGATGTTGCACTCGATACCATACACCATGAGACTCGGCGTAAAGAGTGGCTTGCTGTGCGTGTACTGATAGCCCATGTTTTGGGACCCGACAAGGAGGTGGCCTATTGCCCAACGGGAAAGCCTTACCTGACAGACGGAAGTTTTTGTATTAGCATTTCTCACACCAAAGAATATGCAGCCATAGCCTATCATAAGACCTGTGAAGTGGGTGTCGATATAGAGCGTATCTCGTCGCGTGTGGAGCGCATTGCCGATCGATTTTCCCATGCAAGCGAGATTGCCTATATCGATGGTTGTGATGCCCAGGAACGGATTCTGCGCTTGCTCGTCAACTGGTCGGCCAAAGAGACATTATACAAGTGTGTAAACACTTCGTCGGCTGCCGACTTCAAGAATACTTTCCATATAGAACCTTATGAGATGGCCCAGCAGGGAAGGCTCATCGTTGCCCATATGCCCTATGATGTGAATTTCCGCTTATTCCCCGATTTTGTGTGCACATGGGCAATCGGGGAACAAGCGGAAACTATGCAATATCTCTAAAAGAGGGCCCTTAAAGTGTAATCTTGAGTATCACACCCGAATGTCCCGGTACGATGGTGCGTGCAGGCGCATCGGGCGACAAGGTCAGCATGGTGGTGCTTCCCGTGAGCAGTTCGGTAGCCTCGATGCCATAGCATGTGGGCAGGCCGAAGTAGTCGAAGGCATGCACGGGGATGTTGACAGCTACCTGTGTGTCTTGAGCGTCGAAGTTGGCCACGATGAGCAGCAGCTCGTTCTCGTGCTTGCGCAGGAAGGCGTATTGGCGGTGAGGGTTGAAGTCGGCCGTATAGGGATTGGCATACATGAGGTCGAAGAAGTCGCCCTCG
>JAZONI010000009.1:0-8725 GCA_045654445.1 Bacteroidaceae bacterium
AGCCCCTCCCTCTATGGAGGGGAGAACAGATTGCTCAATATATTGTTTTTCTGAATTCATATCTATAATCTAATTTATTAAATTTGTTTCCGCGATGCCCGAGTCCTCCCCCTAGAGGGGGAGTTAGAGGGGGTCTCCTTATCCCACACTCCCCTCGAGCGATACCGAGAGCAGCTTCTGCGCCTCTACGGCAAACTCCATAGGTAGCTTGTTGATGACCTCCTTGGCATATCCATTGACGATGAGTCCGATGGCGTCCTCGGTCTTGATACCGCGCTGGTTGCAGTAGAAGAGTTGGTCTTCGCTAATCTTCGAGGTGGTGGCCTCGTGCTCCACTACCGCCGTCTCGTTCTTGATATCCATGTAGGGGAAGGTATGTGCACCGCAATGGCTACCGAGCAGCAGCGAGTCGCACTGGCTATAGTTGCGTGCGCCGTCGGCCTTCTCGCCTACCTTCACCAATCCGCGATAAGAGTTCTCGCTCTTACCCGCCGAGATACCCTTGCTGATGATGGTGCTCTTGGTATTGCGTCCGAGGTGTATCATCTTGGTACCCGTATCAGCCTGCTGGTAGTTGTTGGTCACCGCCACGGAGTAGAACTCGCCCTGCGAGTTGTCGCCCGAAAGCACACATGAGGGATATTTCCATGTGATGGCCGAACCCGTCTCCACCTGTGTCCACGATAGTTTACTATCGACGCCACGGCAGTGTCCGCGCTTGGTCACGAAGTTGTACACACCGCCCTTGCCCTCGGCATCGCCGGGGTACCAGTTCTGCACGGTGCTGTACTTCACCTCGGCACGGTCCATCACTACAATCTCCACGATGGCAGCATGCAGCTGGTTCTCATCGCGCATGGGGGCTGTGCAGCCCTCGAGGTACGACACGTAGCTGTCGTCGTCGGCCACGATGAGCGTGCGCTCAAACTGACCCGTATTGGCCGCATTGATGCGGAAATAGGTCGACAGTTCCATGGGGCAGCGGGTGCCCTTGGGGATATATACGAACGAGCCATCGCTGAACACGGCCGAGTTGAGTGCGGCAAAGTAGTTGTCGCGGTAGTTGACTACCGAGCCCAGGTATTGCTTCACGAGGTCGGGGTACTCGCGCACCGCCTCACTGATGGAGCAGAAGATGATGCCCTTCTCCAAAAGTGTCTCCTTGAAGGTGGTCTTCACACTCACCGAGTCCATCACCGCATCCACTGCCATGCCACCACTCAGCGCGAGGCGCTCCTCGAGGGGAATGCCCAACTTGTCGAAGGTCTTCATCACCTCGGGGTCAATCTCGTCGAGACTCTTGGGACCCTCCTTCTTCTTCGTGGGGTCGGCATAGTATGATATGGCTTGGTAGTCAATCTCGGGAATGCGCAAGTGGGGCCACTGCGGCATGTCGAGCGTGAGCCAGTAGCGGTAGGCCTTGAGACGGAAGTCGAGCAGCCACTCGGGCTCGCCCTTCTTGGCAGAGATGAGGCGCACCACCTCTTCGCTCAAGCCCACGGGTATGACCTCGGTGTCTACCTCCGTGGTGAAGCCATATTTATATTTCTCCTCAGTAAGCTTACGCACAAACTTATTGTCGGTCCGCTTCTTCGGGTCGTTATCTTTATTATTATCTTTAGCTTGTTCCATACTAAACTGTTAGGGAGCACGAAAGTACAACTTTTTGCTGAAACGTGCAAAATACCGAATGTGTTTTTAGTAGGAGCTGTTGTATATTGGCTCGTAAAAGTGCAGGAAATATCTTATTCCTTTAATTTTTGACCGTCAAAGTTAATATCGATTGACGAGAATTAAACTTATTGTATGGTAAGTTAAAGGCCATCCATCTAAAGGTCACCAAACAAATCTTGAAGGGAACAATGCGGAAACATAATCCCTTGTTAACCTTATTTCTGCAGGTAGCAATGGATAGGGTAGTGGTCCGAGGCCTTGATGCTGCGGTCAACGGTACAGGCATACGACTTGAACGCTTCGGAGTGGAAGATATGGTCGATGCGGTAGAAAAGTTTGTTGCGGTTGTAGCTGAATCCTGGCCCATTGCCGCTAGTGGTGTAGGCATTGGCCAGTGTCTCCGATAGTGCCTTACATGTATAGGATATGGGTGAATCATTGAAGTCGCCGCATACAACGATATAAGGTGAGGTCTCTTGCTGCATGTCGGCAATGATGGTGTCAATGTGTATTGCCCGCTTCACCGCCGAATCGCGCAGTTTTTTTACTATTTCTTTGGTCTCTTTCCCCTTGATGTTGTCTTTAGGGTTGGTGAGGAGTTGCTCATAGGTACTTTTGTTGGCGGCATTGAGCCCATTCGATTGGAGATGACAGTTATAAACGACAATGGTGTCGTAGCCACATTTGATACGATATTTGGCGCAGCCGTTGGCTGTTGTGTGTAGATCAATATTCTCAACACTCAGGATGGGGTATTTGGAGATGCAACCAAGGAAACGGGCCGAGGCATCGTTGTCTTTAGATATGTTATACGATCTGTATGGATAGTCTGCGAAAAGATTACTCGCATTCTTGCTCTTCTTTAGGGCCGAAAAAGAGAACTCTTGCAGGCAGATGATATCGGCATCTGATGTCTCTAGATACTTTATTATCGGATTGCTCTTGTTTGCTGTTGAGGCTGTCAGGTTCGAACTGAGGATGTTGTAAGATAACAGCTTGATACCATCTTGAGGCACCTGCTGATTGTTGATATTTATCGGTGAAAAGGCCCGAATTTGTGGGAAGCAGATGAAAAATGTTACAATTGGAACCCATATGAAGGGACGATACAATAATACCCAAATGAATAGGAACAGTAGGTTTGCTGCCAACACGAAGGGCATGGCAAGGCCCGCGAGTGAGAGTAGGGGCATGGAGGCCACAGGCAATATGGGACTATAGGCGCAGCCGATGAGCAGCAGTGCAACCAGTAGGTTTACGGCGAGTATGGGCCATAGGAGTATTTTGGCGTACCACTTCATCGCTTGCTTGCTTCAAAGAGTTTGCGTTTCTCCTCATCGGTAAGGCTAGGGTAACCTGACTTCTTCAGTTTTTCGAGTATGCGGTCTATCTCGGCAGATTGTGACTTCTTACGTGCGTTATAATCATAGTCCGCCGTGCGCGCATTGTTGACATGAACCTTCATCTTGGGCTTTCGGGGCTTACGCTCGCGCTTATTGAAGAGATTTCCCAATGTGTCAATACTCGTATTTACCCAACGTGTGATGTCATAGCCGCGTGTGATGCCGTGGGCAAACCACCATCCAGCCAAAGCGCCTCCAAGGTGAGCAATATGTCCGCCAGCGTTATTGGAACCTACATAGAGGAAGTCAAAAATCACGATGAAAAGGGCGAAATATTTCAATCGTACCGGTCCTACGAACATCAGGTTGATTCGATATTCAGGCTCACGTATGGCCGTTGCGATGGCAATGGCTAACACAGATGCCGAGGCTCCCACGAGCGTGCTGCTGTATAGCTGGTCGCGAAACAGAGGGAACACATTGTAGGCGATGATGTAGAGCAATCCGCCCATGAGACCACCCGTGACATAGAGTCCGCGCAAATGCTTTGCCGAGAAGAAGTAGAGGAATAACTTGCCAAACCAGTATAGCCACAACATGTTACCCAGCAAATGCCATATGCCCGAGTGCATGAACATATAGGTGATGGGCGTCCATGGACGGCGCATGAGTTGCAGCAAGTCGGCCGGTAGATAGAGGTCGCTTACCCAAGGTCCTATGTTAGTGCCAAACAGACTTACTACTACCCCCAAGAGCATGAGGAGTACATAGGCAACTACGTTGATGAAGATCAGTCGGACTACGATGTTGCCTTGCTTGAAAGTTCGTTTCAGGTCATCAATAAAACTGCCCATTTCGTCTGCTGTTATTACGCCAATACATGATAAGTAAGAACCCGAATATCATACCGCCCAAGTGTGCAAAGTGGGCGACACCATCGTTGCCTGTGAACCCCAGGAATATCTCCAATATAAAGTATCCGATGATGAGCCACTTGGCCTTGATGGGCATGGGCAGCGGGAAGATAAACAGCTCCTGATTGGGGAAGAGCATGCCGAAAGCCATCAAGATAGCATATACTGCACCCGATGCACCTACTGTGGGTACGCTGATATGCTGCTGGCACAAGGTTATCCACTGCTCGGCAGCCTGTGTGTGCCCGTTGATGGTAATCATCGCATCGGAGGAATATTGCAGCAGCTGTGCCATATCAGCCATGTAGGGCCTGAACTCAAAATATTGTGTTACCTCCTGCACCAGCCCTGCACCGATACCGCACAATATATAGTAGAAAAGGAAGCGCTGGGGCCCCCATACCGTCTCAAGTATGCGGCCAAACATCCATACTGCAAATAGGTTGAAGAAGATATGCTCGAAACCTGAGTGCATGAACATATAGGTGATGAGTTGATAGAGTCTGAACTTCTCAGATCCTACGTAGTGAAGTCCCAATACATCGTTCAAGTCGATGCCATATTTCCCTGCTACCGAAGCCGCAAAAAAACAGAGGAGATTGATGATGATGAGGTTCTTCGTTACCGTCGGTGTATTATTCATTTCAATACAAATTTATAAAAAAACGCGTAAAATTACTCATTTTCTTCTATACAACGGGTATGTTTTATGCTAATCGCACTGTTTTTTTACTTTTTTTATCAATATGCAACAAAATGTGGTGCTTTTTGGTTTTGTCCCCTCGCATTTGTCTGTACCTTTGTATCCATATATAATTCGCGTTATGGATAGCTCTTCATTACCTCACCCTTTCCATTCTTTCCACTACTGCCCTCAGTGTGGAGGTGCATTTGTCCGTCACAACGAAAAGGCTTACCGCTGCACTCACTGTGGCTTTGTCTACTATTTCAACCCCTCGGCGGCAACCGTTGCTGTCATCATCAACGATAGGGATGAGTTGCTGGTATGTCGTCGTGCCAAGGAGCCAGCCAAGGGTACACTCGATTTGCCGGGTGGTTTCTGTGATATGTACGAGTCTGTCGAACAGGGCGTAGCGCGTGAAGTGCTGGAGGAGACGGGCTGTTCCGTCACACACGCGCAGTTCCTTTTCTCGCTACCCAACACCTACCTCTATAGTGGTTTCTTGGTGCATACGATAGACTCATTCTTTTTATGTCAACTCGAAGATTATAGTCACTTGACGGCTCACGATGATGTAGCCGAATGTCTATGGGTCCCTTTATATGAGGTCAATCCCGCCGATTTTGGGCTCGCCTCCATTCGCGAGGGAGTGCGTCGTCTTAAGGATGGCTTCAATACGAAGCCGATGCTTTGATGCCTCGCTCTTCCAGCTGCTCCACGATCCTGTCAAGCGTGGCAGGCGATGCTTTCTGCAGACCTTGTATTGGGGTTTCGCGGTCGATGGTGTAAATCATCACCTCCCGTGGAGCAATATGGGTTACCGCTTCTAACCAAGGATTTACATATTCGGGTGTGGTATTGTCCACCGACACCCCATCATCGTCGGTACCGCACATGAATAGTGTTTGTACTACACAGCGTCCTTCGAAATCCTTCATGCGGGCAACAATCCCTTCAAGGTCATATCGGCCTACAGGACGATCCACACGGGTGATATAATCCATGTCTACTGTGTCTAGTTTCACGATGTTGTTGTCTACCCGTTTCAATGCCTCAAACACGTCATCGCGTCCTATGCGCGTTCCGTTGGTGAGCACGCTCACTTTGGTTTTGGGAAAATAACGGTCGCGTAGGGCGAGGCTGTCATCGATGATTTGTGCAAAGTCGGGGTGTGCCGTAGGCTCGCCATTGCCGGCAAAGGTCAGCACATCGGGAGCGATGCCCTCGCTTTGCATCTGTCTCAACTTCTGCTCCAATGCCTCCGTTACTTGCTGACGTGTGGGCAGTTTCGATTGGGGGCGACGCTGGGCATTGAGTCCACATTCGCAATAGATGCAGTCGAAAGTGCACACCTTACCGTCGCCTGGCAATAGGTTGATGCCGAGCGACACACCTAGGCGGCGGCTCTTGATGGGACCAAATATAGGAGAGGGATAGATGACGGTTGACATAGGTGGAAAACTTTAAATATTCTACTTTTTTGCCATAGCATTGGCTTTACGGAGCGAAATTACAAAATGATTTTTATATATTTGCGAATTATTCGCAGAATCGGTAAAAAATATAACGCAAGTATGAAGGATAAGTTTGCCCACACAGCCCTTGTGCTCGAAGGAGGCGGCATGCGTGGGGTGTTCACCAGCGGTGTGCTTGATTGGATGATTGATCACGGTATCACCTTCCCCTACCTCGTAGGCGTATCGGCAGGTTCGAGCAATGCACTCTCCTATGCTTCTCATCAGCGTGGCCGAGGCAAGTATATCTTTGCCGATCTACAGGTTGAACGTCACTACTTGGGCCTTCGTAACCTGTGGCGTCACCATAGCATCATGGATATGGATCTCCTCTATCATGAACTGCCCGAATCGCTGTGGCCCTACGACTATGCTGCCTATCGGGCCAACCCGATGCGTGTAGAGAGTGTCGCGACCGATTGTCTCACCGGGCAGGCTGTATACCTCGAGGAAAAAGAGGACCCGGCACGCATCATCGATATCGTGCGTGCTTCGAGCAGTCTTCCTTTTGCTTGTCCTGTAGCCTATGTTGATGGGCATCCCATGCTCGATGGCGGCATTGCTGACTCTATCCCTCTGCAGCGTGCCCTTGATCAGGGATTTGACCATGCCATAGTGGTGCTCACTCGCGACCGTGACTACCGCAAACGGGAGGAACCGTCACATCTGCCGCCCTTCATTTATGCCCGCTATCCCAAACTGCGTGAGGCACTACGCACACGTGGCACCCGTTACAATGCGCAGGTAGCCCTTGTCGAACGTCTTGAACGCGAGGGACGTATCACTGTCATCCGTCCTGACCATCCCGTTGACGTAGCCCGCATAGAGACCAATATGGACAAGATGAATGCCCTCTACCAACACGGCTTCGAAGTGGCCGAGAGAGTGCTATTGTAATATGAGACTTTTCCTTTTTTTTGAGCCTAAATGCCGGGTGTCGTTGGCTGTTACAGGTGTAATGAAAGTTTATTTTTGGCCTCGGTTTTGAACACCCCAATCTTGTGCGAATTTTTTATCTGCGGATGTTGTGATGATTTCTGCTTTTTGCTTTCTTATGTCAAAAAATAGGGAGAGTTTATACTTTTTAAATAAAAAGAACTAACTTTGCTCCATAAAAATATAAGTAAACTTGAAAATCTGTAATAACATGAAGAAAGTCCTTTCTTTTTTAGTGGTAATGGCTAGTGCCATCACTCCACTTTTGGCTGACAAGATGCAGCCTTCGACGACTCTGCCCGATGCTGGGAAACCCGAGCACGTGTATACGATGACAAGCGGCAATGGGCTAGTATCGAATGCACTGACTGCACCTACACAGACTGAAGCCAGTTATGGCCAGTTTGCATTCTATGCAGTAGATGGTGTAGACGGCGCATACTATATCTACAGCTATACGGCACAAAAATGGTTCACATTTACTCTCGCAGCAAGTTACAACAACGGTACAGACTTTGTGAAGTTGGCCGACGCTAAAGTAGAAGGAACCTATTTCAAGGTAACCAACTATGCCGATGACTTCTATGAGATGCAGCCTTATACAACCTCGGGAGGTGTAGACAAATATCTCAACTGGTATGGCGGAAAAGACTTCAACCCTTATGACGGCACCAAGACATTAGGCCTTTGGCAAGATGCAGGATCCAAAGATGGCGGTAGCCGCTGGACACTCACCGAGATTATCATCGTAGAGCGTACCTATACCATCAGCATCCCCGACGGACACACCCTCAAGATCGGCAACAACACCTACAAGGATGGCGACACCTATACCATCGAGGGTGCGGTGAACAGAGGCGACATCACCGTGGTAGCCCCCGAGGGCAAGTTTGCCGCCGTGGTTGTCGACGATGAGGCTTGCACCATTACCGTATACTTCGCTACACTCCCCACACAGCCCGCTACCGTGGCTTACACCCATGCCGTGGTCTTCCCCGCACAGCAGGAGTCCGTAGGCGCTGCCAAGCTCGCCAACGAGGATGGCGTATACACCTTGAGCAACAATGTGTTGGCCGCTTCGTTCATGCACTTGGGCGATGCCATCTACTTCGCAGGTTCTGAGGCTATGGACCTCGTGGCAGGTACAGAAATCTTCACTGTAGCCTTCGGTAATGGCGACAATGTGGCTGCCTCAGCGATGACACTCAAGAGCGTCGAGATGGTGGACCTCGAGGCCAAGGAGGATGCCATCGGCGGTGCCGAGCACTTTGCCGGTAAGGCACTCGTGGCCAACTATGAATACACCTACAAGGAGAGCACCGTAGCCATTGTATGGCGTGCCGTGCTCCGCGACGGCAGCCACTACCTACGCACCGAGATGGAGCTCAAGGGCGTAAATGATGTGGACATGTTCAACGTTATCCCCATGATTTACAACGTAGACACCAAGAAGGCTGGTTCAACTCCTGCCGTGGTGGGCAATACCCGTGGTGCCGTGCTCATGAGCAACAAGATCTTTGCCGGACTTGAGACCCCCACAGCCTACAACACCGTAGGTGGTGCTACGGGCGAGGAGGATAAGTGGAACCTCACCACCACCATGCCCGACGTAGCGCTCACTGCTGCATCGTGGGTAAAACTGACTCAGGAAGAGGCTGATGT
>JAZONI010000010.1:0-6317 GCA_045654445.1 Bacteroidaceae bacterium
CACGGCAGCCTCACTAATGGTGGAAACCATTGAGGGAGCACACCTCAGCGGTAAACTCTGCTTCGAGGGTAAGGAGATTGCCAAGTATGACGACATGTTCGGCATGGAGGTACGTTACTTTGAGGATAAGGTGACTTTCGTGCAGCGTTTCATCATCGAGAAGGCCGACTATAAGGTGCAGGGCTACTTCCAGTATGGTGCCTGTGACGATGAGAACTGCATGCCGCCTACCGATGTGGCATTCAAGTACCCCATGGCCAAGAAATGACATTTCGATACACAAAAATAAAACTACATTATTAACAAAAAACTATTTATGCTTATGAAAAAATTTACATTATTTTTCATGTCGCTGTTCTGCTTGTTGGGAACAGCAATGGCTAAGGACGAGGAGTCTGCTGAGTTTGCACTAAAATACATGACTCCCCAAGATGGAGCAAAAGTGACATCTGTATACAATGTTACTTTGGGCTTTACCAAGGACGTTACCGTCACATTTCCTGAAGGAGGTATTGATATTGTGAACAATGAGACTAAAGATGTGGTGAAAATCACACGTGTCTACTCAGACGAATGGGCGCCTAAAAGCCAAGTACAATTCTTGTTCGAACAAGAAATGGTAGAAGGCAAGGAAGGCAAGGAAGAGTTACGTGACAAGATTATTGAGACTCCTGGCACATACAGTTATACAATTCCTGCTGGTGTCATCAAGAGCATCGATGGTGAGGAATTCCCTGAAACCACCTTTACATTCTCTATCGTTGGAACCTTCTCACTTACAGGATACTCTCCTAGAGAAACGACTTCACTTGAGAAAATTGAGCTGACCTTCGACAAAGAAATTACCGAAGTTAAAATGCCTAATGGCGGACTTACTATTACAGATTTCTACTGGTCACAATTCTTCAGTATTAAGAATGAAGTAACGATCAGTGATGACAAAAAGACCGTAACTTTGGAACTTGAGACTCCCATTACAACTCCTGGTCAATACTTTATGGACTTGTATCAGGGTGTTTTCATCAGTGCAGACGCTATAAGCAATGGAGCATCATTGTCTTTTAATGTTATTGACCCAACTCCCTCATATGAAACCAATTACAAAGATGGTGATAAGGTAAAGGAAATCGGTGATTTCGAGATCACTTTCAAAAATGTCAAGGAGGTTAAGTTGCTGACCGATAAGTTCACCCTCTATCTCCCCGGTGGTGGCGAAGCAGAGGGAACTGCATCTTTGAAGGACAACAAGATTACCGTAACCTTCAATCAGGAGTTCACCGAAGAGGGCGAATACCTTTTCCATATTCCTGCCGGATCATTCACCATGGATGGTGCAGCTAACGAAGAGAGCATGATAACCATCATCCTCGAAATTGCCGAGATTACTCCGCTGGAGATTCTGAGCGTAACACCCGAGGAGGGCGCAGTAGACCAGATTGAGAAGATTGTTATCCAGTTCAACCAGCCCATACAGTTGTCCTTCGACGAGAATTGGCAACAAATCTCACGCGAGATCACATTGACATGTGGTGACCAGAAGATCACATTGACTTACAGCCCCGACTACAGCGCAAACACCAGTAACAAGTTGACATACCTCCCCAATGCAGAGTGGAATGGCTACGACGGATACAATACAACCTCCATTACTGCTGACGGCACCTACACACTCGACCTGTCAAGCATCGTTGTAGACTATGCTGCTGAGGAAGGCATTGACGAGTATGGCGATCCTGCTACCATATGGAACGCCAAGAACTACGCATGCGAGGGCACATACACTTGGGTGATTGGTAGTGGCGAAAGTGCTATCGAAGCAATCAATGCAGAGAGCGGTAAGAAGGCCATCTACGACATTCTTGGCCGTCGCATCGAGAAGGTTACCGGCCCTGGTATCTACATCGTTAATGGCAAGAAGGTGATATTGAAATAATCTTTTGCCATAGACAGACAAAGAACATGATAAAGGAGAGCATTGCTTGATGCTCTCCTTTATTGTTTCATGTCCTTTCAGGGATCTGTGGCCAGTCTTATTTCTCCTGATCGAAGTAGTAGAGGTCACCTGAGAGGATTTGCTCGATGCGCATGCCCAGTTCGTCAATATCCATATCGAGCGAAACGGCATGTCCTTCGGGTTCGATGAGCACAATCTTAGGTGCTTTCTCTACGCCAAAGCGCTTTGCTGCTGGTGAGTCGAGTCCGGCGCCATCACAGGCATGTAGCCATGCCTCGCGCTCAATGCCCAGTGCCTTCACCGCCTTCTTCCATGCAGCGGCATCGCTCTGCAACGATACGCTGATGATGACATACTGGTCGCGCTGCTCTTGTGTCAATTCATGCACATGCTGCAACTCGGCAAACATCTCAGCAGCCTTCTCCGCATCGTTCCAGAAGTTGAGTATCACATACTTACCGCGATAGTCCTCCAGGTGCTTGGTGTCGCCATTGAGCATGGGCAGCGTGATGTCGGGGACTATGCTGCCCACCTTGAGCGTGCTGGCCAGCATGGTATTGTGCAGCGAGTGGTAGTAGGGATGCTCATACAGCGATACGGCAATGGTCTTGGTCATCTGCTCGGCATAGCCTGCCGAGAGTTTCGGGAACAGGGAGTGCTCGATGACCCATGGCGTCATGGGCGAAGCATTGTGGTCGATGAGGAAGCGTATACCCTCGGCCTCGGTCTTTATGGCCTCCTTGGCCTTTATGCGTTTCACCTCGGCCTTCCCTTCGGCGCTTTCGAGCCACTCCTTACCGTGCTGCTGCTCCAATGCCGCGATCTGTCGCTCCACCTCAGCCTGTCCGGCAAGAGCTATGGCCTTGTATTCGGTATATGTATCGTTTGTAGGAGTGCCTGCTACGCTGCTCTGCTCGGGCTGGATAGCCGTGGGTGTGGTTACTACCACCTCGCCCGGCTCCACGAAGAGGGCCACTCCCTGCCCGTCGGCGAAGCCTGTGAGGGTATACTGCAGGGCTGGGGCATTCTCGGCAAGTTTATACTTCAAGGTGTAGCTGCCCTTCTTCACCTTTGCGGTGGCTACAGTCATGGTTTTGCCAAACTCGTCGGTATGTGTCAGGTATACCTTCTTTACCTTCTTGCCATCGGGGAGGCTGTTGTCGGCAATGCTGCCGTTGATGATGCAGGTTTCTTGTGCACTGGCTGCCATGCAACCGGCTAGTGCTATGATTGATAATATCTTGTTGCGCATAAATGTATGTGTTTTTTAGTTGTTTACGCCATCTACGATGCTCTTGAGTTTCTTCACCATCTCTTCGCCACGCAAGCCGAATGCCACGACATTGCCTTCAGGGTCGATAAGTGCGGTGAATGGTATGCCCTTGACGCTAAAGAGTTGGGCGCCCTCGCTGTTCCATCCCTTCAGGGTCGATATATGCACCCAGTTCTTGTGTGTCAGCTGGTTCTTGGCAATGCAGTTCACCCAGTCGGGGCGCTTGCTGTCTATCGAGTAGCTGAGCACTACCAGCTTGTCGCTGTTGTCAGAGTAGGCCAACGCCTCTTTCAGGTAGGGTATCTCGCGACGGCAGGGAGCACACCAGCTGGCCCAAAAGTCGATGAACACATATTTGCCCTTGAAGTCCGACAGCGTCACCTCTTCCCCCTCGGGAGTCAAGCCGCTGATGTCGGGAGCCTCGGCACCGACCTTCAGGTTAGCCGCACGCACCTCATTGACCAGCTCCTTATATATGGGCAGTTTGCGCAATGTCTGCGGCACCGCATCAAGGAAGGTCTGTATCACATCCGGGGTGAATGTGGGCACCATAGAGAACTTGATGATGTAGAGTGCCACGGGCGAGTCGAGGTGGTGATAGATGAAGTCCATGAAGGCCACCTTGAAATGGATGTTGTTGACATAGAATGTCGGCGAGGTATACTCCATCTCTGCCACAGGGTCACCCTTCACCTCTTCGGGGATACTTGCCTGTGCAGCCTTCATGCGCACCTTGCTCTCTTTGATGCATTGGCTGTTCAGGTCTAGATAGTCCTGGTAGATGTCGTTGCTTGGCGTACCGCCCACCTTGGCACCTACGGGGTATGCCGCATCGAATGGGCCCACCTTGATCTCGCCCTCCTCGATGAACACCTGTATGCTACCGTTGTCAAAACCGGTGATGTTGTAGAGCCCGAGCATGTCGGGAGCGATGCCCTCAATAACAAACTTTCCCCCTTCTACGGGCGCTGTGGCCACCACTACAGGCAGTCCGTCGACAAGTTGCTCCAGGCGCACCTCCCTTACGGAATCGTTGCTGTAGCATAGGATGGGACTGCTCATCTCACCTCGGATGACGAACCTCTTCTCTTGTGCTGTCGCCCATGTGGCTATGGCCAGCAGTGTCAATACGAATAGTTTTCTCATGATCTGTCTTTATCGTTTTTTGGTTTATGTCTCATTTCAGTCTCTCCTGCACGAATGCCCTCAGCTGCTCGCCCTTGAGCCCCGTAGCGATGATGCGGTTGTCCTCGTCGAGCACGAAGAGTGCGGGTATGCCCTTGACGCTATAGAGGGCCGCTACGTCGCACTTCCATCCCTTGAGCGACGACACGTTGATCCACTGCAGTCCATCCTTCTCTATGGCCTTCTTCCATGCCGCCTTGTTGGTGTCGAGCGACACACCGATAATCTCCAGCCCCTTGTCGTGGAACTCCTCGTACAGTTTGCGCAGTGCGGGGTTGTTGAGTCGGCAGGGACCGCACCAACTAGCCCAGAAGTCAACGATTTTCACCTTTCCCTTCACGCTGCTCATCGTCACCATGTTACCCAGCGTGTCGGGCAGGGCAAAGTCCGGTGCAGGTGCTCCGCCCTCCGTCTTGGCCATGCGGGCGATGCGCTCCTCTATCATGCGTCCATATTGCGTGTCCTTCGTCCCCTCGCCCATGGTAGCATAGAGCTTGCGTGTCTCGGCCAGGCCAGTCTCACGCATCACGATGTTCGAGTAGAGGGTATAGGCCATGATGATGTTGTCATTGGCGCGTAGGAACTCCGCAGTCATCGTGCGCAGTCTCTCCTGTTCGCGGCGTAGGGTATCGTTGACGAGGCTTGCGCTGCGCAGTTTCCTTGCCGCACGCATCGCGTCGTATCGCTGCTGCAACCCGTCGATGGAGACGCGCAGCGAGTCCGACACCTTCATGTGGGCCACGTAACTGTCGTTGAGCGTGCCGCCCTTGATGTAATAGTTGTCGCCCTCGCTCAGACAAGCCCTATAGGTCGTCCCCGGCTCGGCAAAGAGCATGAAGCCACCTGAGAACCCCTCCAGCACCAGTTGTGTCGCCATAGGCTCGTCCGCTTCAGCCTTCAGGGTAAACTTACCCCGCTTGAAGTCACAGTATCCCAGCGTATCGGTCTTCTCCTCCGAGGTGCGTGCGAGCAGATACAGCCGCCCCTTCTTGATGCCCTCAACGTTTCCCTTGATGATGATTTCCCCGGCCTGCAAGCCCGAGTTCATGGCACCGCATAGTGCGAGCAGTGCAAACAGTATGGTCTTTTTCATAGTCTAAAAATTCCTTTTACAAGGTACAAAAATAATATAAGCCTTACAGAAATACAAATTTATGGGCAATTTCCTAAAATGCAAACGGATAACAGCAAAAAAATGTTAATCGCAACAATATTGACAACCACCTGGCACCCCATGTATCAGTGATCTATCGACATCGCGAAGTTACTACATTTATTTTCCATGTTCCGACTTACGGCAAAGTTCTTTTTACAACACACTTGCAGCCAGTGCGATAAATCATTTTTGCAGGTGTGGCATTTTCACGCCGCACCGCCAGCGTTAGTGTAACTCACTCCCGACGCGGTGTGAAAGCGTCAGTTGCGATGGTAGCGCGACATAAAAGCGCTACTTGCGACGCGGGATGAGCATTGGTTTACGACGAAGAGAACTAGTTCTCCCGAGTACCGAATAGAGGCGCCTAATTTATTTAATGTTTAACTCGTCCCTAATTTTTATGGGACACTAATGATTTCCCATTCATTTTGAGGCCGAATCGGTCTTTGTCATATTGAAATTTAGTTTTGTCAAAGAGATCTTTCAAGTGAGTTTTGTCAGTCAGCGAAATGCTCAAAATCTGCAAGATTTCATAAATACTCCTGTCGAGTTGCATATCGTGTTTGACTGTCTTATACTGATATAGGTAGACACATTTAACAACCATAAAAAAAGTGTAATCAGTATGAGAAAAAAACGAGAATGTTACAGCGAATCAGAATGTCTTTCTATTCTCAGGGACTATTATTCTTCAGGTATGAGTAAATATAGCTGTGTTCGCAAGTATGGCCTAAGTGGAAATGTAGTCC
>JAZONI010000011.1:0-30502 GCA_045654445.1 Bacteroidaceae bacterium
TTGGCCTCCTCGATGGTGATGACACCATCCTTGGATACGCGGCGCATAGCATCGGCGATGAGCTTACCGATCTCGGGGTCGTTGTTGGCAGAGATGGTAGCCACCTGCTCAATCTTGTCGTAGTCGCTGCCTACAGCCTCGGCCTGCTCCTTGATGTTCTCTACCACCTTGGCTACGGCCTTGTCGATACCGCGCTTGAGGTCCATGGGGTTGGCACCAGCAGTCACATTCTTGATACCTACGTTCACGATGCTCTGAGCAAGCACGGTAGCTGTTGTGGTACCGTCGCCCGCATCGTCACCAGTCTTTGATGCTACTGACTTGACAAGCTGTGCACCGGTGTTCATGAAGGGATCAGCAAGCTCCACCTCCTTGGCTACGGTGACACCGTCCTTGGTGATGTGGGGAGCGCCGAACTTCTTCTCGATGATGACATTACGACCTTTGGGGCCGAGGGTTACTTTCACTGCATTGGCCAGCTCGTCAACGCCCTTCTTGAGCTGCTCGCGAGCCTCCATATTGAATAAAATATCTTTTGCCATAGTTGTTAGTTGTTTTTTGATTGTTGGTTTTCTAGAGCTTCTAGAATATCTAGATTGTCTAGAGTATTTAGTCTGATTAATTATCCTACGATTGCCAGGATGTCGCTCTGGCGCATGATGAGGTACTTGGTGCCGTCGAGCTCGAGCTCAGTGCCGGCATACTTACCATAGAGTACGGTATCGCCTACCTTTACTACCATGTTTTCGTCTTTGGTGCCGTTACCTACGGCTACTACTTCGCCCTTGAGGGGTTTCTCCTTGGCGGTGTCGGGGATGATGATACCACCGATAGTTCTCTCTTCGGCCGGTGCGGGTACTACGAGCACGCGGTCTGCTAATGGTTTGATGTTCATTGTTGTTTTAATTTTTATTATTGTTGTTGTATGAATATTTACCTTACACTGCTCTATAAAACGAAAAATATGCCACGAATGTTTACACACGTGGCATGCTGACATATTCTCATTGCGTCGATAGAGGCGATGAGTCTTTTCGTGACAGATTGTCAGTTTATTCGGTGCTGAAGAGTAGTTTCTCTAACTGCTCGGCACTGAGCCATCGGTGTAGTGAACCTCTGTGGGCTACGGTAATACCTCCTGTCTCTTCAGATACTACGATAGCCATGGCGTCGGTCTCCTGCGATATGCCAAGGGCGGCACGATGTCGCAGGCCGAGTGACTTGGGGATATCCATGTTGTGTGATACGGGAAGCAAGCAGCCTGCTGCTGTGATGCGTTTTTTGCTGATTATCATTGCTCCATCGTGTAGGGGGCTGTTCTTGAAGAAGATATTCTCGATGAGCATTTGGTTGATGTCGGCGTTGATGGTTTCACCCGTCTTGATATATTCTCCCAAGTTGTTGTTGTGCTCAATCACGATGAGGGCGCCCTCTTTGCGCTTGGCCATGTTCATGCAAGCCATTACGATGGGCATCATCTCGGTGTGGTCGACCTTCTCTTCTTTCTTTCCCATGAAGAAGTCGATGATGCGGCGCACACGGCGTTGGGAGCCTATGTCGCGGAGGAAGCGGCGTATCTCGTCTTGGAAGAGCACGATGAGTGCCAAGGCACCTACGCTGACCAACGTGTCCATGATGCCACCCAAAAGACGCATCTCGAGAATCTGTGATACCAATATCCATACAAGGATAAACACGAAGATTCCTATGAAGAGGTTGAGTGACCCCGACTCACGCATCAATTTATAGAAGTAGAAGAGCATGAGTGCTACTAGTACGATGTCTATCAAATCTTTTATGCCAAAACCGAGTAACATGTCATTTAATTCTGAATGGTGATATTTGCATTGTTTACTTTCTCTACGATTTTTACGGCTTCTACTGCAGCCTTTACATCGTGTACACGTAGGATGTGGGCACCTTTCATTAGTGCTATGGTGTGGAGTGCGGTGGTACCGTTAAGTGCCTCGTCTGGAGTACAGCCGAGGTGTTTGTATACCATTGATTTGCGCGATACCCCCACAAGCAGTGGGCATGCCAGCAGGTGCAACTCTTCAAGGTGTGCCATGAGGCGGTAGTTATCGTCGAGTGTCTTGCCGAAGCCAAATCCAGGGTCTACGATAATATCGTTCACGCCTATCAAGTGTAGGCGGTCGATACTTTTGGCGAGGGAATACATGAGTGATTTCCCTTCGGTGGGTAGTATAGGACGTGTACTTGTCAATATATAGGGCACTTGCAGTTTGGCTACGGTGTCAAACATACGCTCGTCGGCTTCTCCTCCATACACATCGTTGATGATCTGCACGCCAAAATCCTTGACACAACGTTCAGCGATATTTGCACGGAAGGTGTCGACCGACAGTACAGCATCAGGCGCAACATTACGTATGGCCTCAAGCGCAACGGCGAGGCGGGACATCTCTTCCTCTTCGCTCACGGGTGCTAATCCCGGTTTGGTGGAGCAGGCTCCCACATCAATGATGTCGGCTCCTTCGGCTAGCATGGTAAGCGTGCGTTCAGCAATAGCCTCAGCGGTATGCATCTGTGAAGCCTCGTAGAATGATTCAGTGGTGGCATTTAGTATGCCCATTACCCAAGGCTTCTCCAACGAGTGCAGGTGGCCTCCGATATTCACCGTATATGATGTCTGCCTATGCATTTTTCTTCATTTATCCAAACTATTGCAAAGATAAGTATAATTCATCGAATAGAGAAATTTAGAATGGTGAAGTTCTTTTGTCTCTATCAAATGTGGTCAGATAATGGATTATTTGTATCTTTACGGCATGAATGAGATGAGCATCAATACAGAACTTGATCTTGCGTGGCAGTTTGTTGAGCGCACGGGAGTCAATGTGTTTCTTACGGGCAAGGCCGGTACGGGTAAAACGACCTTTCTGCGTCGCCTCAAGGAGCGTTCGCCCAAACGTATGGTGGTGGTAGCACCTACGGGGGTGGCGGCTATCAATGCTGGTGGTGTCACCATACACTCCTTCTTCCAGTTCCCCTTGGCTCCCTATATCCCCGGCGGTTCGTTCAATGCCAAGGATGAGAAATATCGTTTCAGCAAGGAGAAGAAGAATATCATCCGTACACTGGACCTCCTTGTCATTGATGAGATTTCTATGGTCCGTGCCGACCTTCTCGACCAGATTGATGCCGTTTTGCGCTTGCATAAAGATCGTCATCGTCCCTTTGGTGGTGTTCAACTCCTGATGATTGGTGACCTCAGCCAGTTGGCTCCCGTGGTGAAGGATGACGAGTGGACCCTGCTGCGCGAATATTACCGCACTCCCTACTTCTTTGGTAGCCATGCCTTGCAGCAGACGCAGCATGTTACCATTGAGCTGCAACATGTGTACAGACAGACTGATCATACCTTTATAAATATACTCAATGAAGTGCGTGAAAATCGCCTCTCGGCAGAGAGTCTAGCGTTGCTTAATGCGAGAGTCGGCGTTTCCTCAAAGCCTTCTGAGCTCTCCAGGAACTCAGAATTAAACTCAGGTATCATCCGACTCACCACTCATAATGCGACTGCCAATCGTTACAACGAAGAGCGCATGGATGCCCTAAAGTCGATTCGCTTTTCCTTTAAATCCAAGGTTGTGGGTACCTTCCCCGAGTCATCATACCCAGCCGAGGAAACCCTCGTGCTCAAGGAGGGGTGTCAGGTGATGTTTCTCAAGAACGACAGTCAAGGTTCGCGCTACTATAATGGCAAATTGGGTATAGTGTCTTCGGTTGATGCCTCCAAGATTTGTGTGCGTGGCATAGAAGACAATGTTGTCGTAGAGGTGGAGCCTGAGGTGTGGACCAATGCCCGCTATGTCATTGATAAGGAGACTAAGGAGATACGTGAGGAGATTGAGGGTGAGTTTCGCCAATATCCTCTGCGCTTAGCGTGGTCTATTACCATACACAAGAGTCAAGGCCTCACATTTGACTATGCGGTACTCGATGTCAATGCGGCTTTTGCTGCGGGACAAGTTTATGTCGCCCTCAGTCGTTGCCGTTCTCTGGAAGGTCTCGTCCTCACAGCACCGCTGAACATTGCTTCGGTGCGCACAGATGTGGCTGTCACCGACTATATGAATGCCGAATTGGCACAGGCGCGTCACACTGCCACCCTTTTCAATACTTTTGAGCGTGACTACTATCTCGCCATGCTCACTGAACTGTTCGATTTTAAGACCCTTGAATGGGACTTTCATCGTGTGTTGCGCTTGCTCGACGAACATTTATATAAGGTATATCCCTTACTGCTCAAGATGTACAAGCAGACCGATGAGCAGTTTGCTCGTGAGATAACTGCTGTCTCGGCAACTTTTTACCGTCAATATGCTGCGCTCATCACACAGAGCGAAGATTATGGTAGTGACTCCCATCTTGCCGACCGCGTACACAAGGCGGCAGTCTACTTTGCTGACCGCCTCGAAGTGCTGCTCAAGCTTCTCATTGAACGCACTCAGTTGGAGAGCGACAATCAAGAGGTGCAGGAGCGTATTACCGAATCCGTGTATGCCTTCAGTCAATCCTTTGCGCAGAAGACCTATCTGCTTCAGCGCGTTATTGCAGGTGGCTTCAGCGTGTCGTCATACCTGAAAGATAAGGCCCTGGGACTTCTCAGTGTCGAGCAATCTGGCAAGCGTAAGAAGAAGAGTGCTACGCAAGAAAAGATTGAGGTGGATCGCAACTCAGATATCCGTCATCCCAAACTTTTCCATGCCCTGCGTAAATGGCGTGCTATGCGTGCCGAGGAACTGGGCCGTCCTGTCTATGGCGTGCTCACCCAAAAGGCGCTCATCGGTATCACCAACGAACTCCCCATCAGCGGCAAGGAACTGCTGAGTATGCCAGGTTTCGGCAAGAAATCTCTCGAAATGTTTGGCAAGGAGATTCTCGCCATCGTACAAGAATACATGGAGGACAATCCAGTGTAATGGTGGAAATATTTTCACTTGTAGTAAAAAATATTGGAGTAACTTCATATTTCTCGCTCATTTGTGTATATCTTTGTAGCCTAAATAAGTAATAAAACAATGAGTACATTTAAAACTTGGTTTCAAAACGCGCGCCCCATCTCTCTGCCGCAGAGCATGCTGCCTGCTATCACAGCCGTAGCTCTCTCGTATGGTAATGAGGAGTTCTCTTGGGTGGCCGCGATTGCCGCACTGATGGGTGTAATGTTTCTTCACTTGGGCATGAACTTGCTTGACGACTATTTTGACTATCGCGTAGGCTCGGCCGAAGCTCGCAAGGAAGTTGTGGGCGAGGGTTTCCGTGGGCGCATGACCAAATATCCCTATCTCACCTCGGGTGAGGCTACCGTAAAGCAGCTGTGCAAGGCAACTATCGGCTTCTTAGGTATAGCAGCCGTGATGGGAGTCATCGTATTTGCTATCCGCGGATGGATGATCCTCGCATGGGCGGTAGCAGCGCTCCTCATCGGTGCCTCCTACTCGGGTGGCCCCCTGAAGCTGGGCTTCCGTGGCTTGGGCGAGGCGGTCATCTTCGTCATGTTCGGTCCGCTCATGATGAGCGGTGTCTACTACTCGGTGACGGGTGTCGTAGACTGGAAGATATGGCTACTCTCTACTGCCGTAGGCCTGCTGGTGACCAACATCGTATATTCACACTCGGTACTCGATGCCGTGCCCGACAAGAAGATGGGCAAGACCACCATGGCACACCTTATGGGCGGCAAGAAGGGGCAGATCGCCCTCTCGGCATTCATCAACACCGCACCCTACCTCATCGTAATAGTGGGTGTCGTGCTGGGACTGCTCCACTGGGCCTACCTGGCCGTACTGCTCGTGATGCCCGTATCAATCTGGCTTGTGGGATCGCTCCGCGACTTTGTCAACCATAAGGAGACATCGCTGGAGCCCAAGCGCTGGATGGGGCCGATGGGCGACTTCGAGCGTTTCCGCCAGGCTGGACTCGACTGGTTCATGCTGCGCTGGCTCACCGCACGCAACATCGTCACCATGTTCTGCTTCGTGGTTATCGTGGTGAATTTTATTTTTTAGGGTTTAGTGTTTAGAGTTTAGGGTTTAGAGTTTAGAGTTTAGGGTTTAGAGTTTAGAGTTTAGGGTTTAGAGTTTAGAGTTTAGTGTATAATGTTTAGTGTTTAGTGTTTAATGTTTAGTGCTATTGTCTGAACTCCTGAACTCCTGACTCCTGAACTCCCCAATCATAATTCATAATTCAAAAATCAGAATTACATATCATGCGCAAGCTATTCTACCTCGCCCAATGGTTTATCAGGGCACGCTTCTTCGGTCGTCGCGCACCGCTGCAGACCGTACTCTTCATCTCTGACATCTGTAACCTGCGTTGTAAGCACTGCAGCGTGTACGAACTCAAGAACCCACATAATATGACCTACGAGCAGGTACGCGAACACCTGCAATACTCTTACGACCAGGGCTCACGCTTCGTGGACTTCGAGGGTGGTGAGGTCACCATCTGGAAAGATGGCGACAAGCGTATCAACGACCTCATCGCGCTGGCCAAGGAGATAGGATTCTTCTCATGCACCATCACCACCAACGCACAGCTCCCCTTCAAGGGCAGCACGGCCGACTCTATCTGGGTGAGCCTCGACGGTGTGAACGGTTTCCATGAGGAGGTACGCGGCAAGGGTACCTTCGCCAAGCTGGAGAAGAACATTGCCGAGTGTGGTCACCCTCACCTCAGCGTCAATATGGTGGTCAACACGCTCAACTACACTGCTGTGGACGACACCATCGAGTATGCCAAGAACAATCCTGCCATAGAGCAGATCTCTATCAACTTCCACACCCCCTTTGAGGGCACTGAGTACCTCGCCCTCGATATGGACAAGCGTGCCGAGATTATCGATCGCGTGATAGAATATAAGAAAAAGGGCTATCCCATTATGAACTCCGTATCGGGACTGAAGTTGATGAAGACGGGTAAGTTCACCAAGCGCTGCTGGGTGACCAACTTCATCTATCCCGATGGCAGCCGCGGCCTCTGCGTGGGGCATGGCACCGAAAAGTGCAATCAGTGCGGTTTCTGCATGTCAGGCGAGATGGCCTCGGTATTTGCCTTTAAGCCTGATACCATCTTTGCAGGTCTTAAACTTAGAACTTGATAAATGATATTATTCTAACATTCTGAATATAGTCTGTTTTTTATGGATTTGGTAAATAGATTCTTGCGCTATGTGCGCATTGATACACAGTCGGCTGATGAGGCTGGCGTCACACCCAGTACACCTGGTCAGATGGACTTTGTGAAAATGCTCCGCACCGAACTGGAGGCGATGAACCTTGAAGATATTACGCTCGACGAGCATGGCTACCTCTTTGCTACGTTGCCTTCCAATACCTCACGTACGGTTCCCACCGTAGGTTTCATCGCTCATGTGGACACCAGCCCTGATGTGACGGGTAAGGATGTGAAGCCCCGCATCGTGGAAAAGTATAATGGTTCGAATATCGTGCTCTCAGCCGAAGACCATACTGTGCTCTCTACTGACGAGTTCCCCGAGTTGTTGCGCTATGTTGGTGATGACCTCATCGTGACCGACGGACATACCCTCTTGGGCGCTGACGATAAGGCGGGTGTGGCCGAGATCATTTCGGCTATCGCTTATCTGCAAGCACATCCGGAGATAGAGCATGGACGCATACGTATCGGTTTCAATCCCGATGAAGAGATTGGCCTTGGTGCCCATAAGTTTGATGTCAAGCTCTTTGGCTGTGATTGGGCGTATACGATGGATGGCGGTGAAGTAGGCGAACTGGAGTATGAGAATTTCAATGCTGCAGCAGCACGCATCACTATCAAGGGCCGCAACGTACATCCTGGATATGCCAAGGACAAGATGCTCAACTCTATGCGTGTGGCGACCGAACTGATCAACATGCTACCCAAGAATGAGGTGCCCGAATGTACCGAGGGCTACGAGGGATTCTTCCATATCGTAGGCATCAAGGGTGGTGTCGAGGAAACCACAATCAGCATTATCGTGCGCGACCATAGCCGTGAGATCTTTAACAAGCGCAAGGAGTTGCTGCAGATGTGTGTTAAGGAGCTCAACAATAAGTATGGCACCGGCACGGCTACTGTAGATATCAGTGACCAGTATGCCAATATGCGCGAGGTGATAGAGCCGATGATGTATGTCATCGATACGGCTTGTCAGGCTATGCGTGAGGTTGGTGTGGAACCCAAGATCAAGCCTATCCGTGGTGGTACCGATGGAGCACAGCTTTCTTTCAAGGGATTGCCTTGCCCCAATATCTTTGCAGGTGGTGTCAACTTCCACAGCCGTTACGAGTTTGTGCCTGTGCAGTCCATGGAGAAGGCGATGATGACCATTGTGAAAATTGCCGAATTGGTGGCAAAGCGCTAATGCATTTTAATCCTTTCCTGCTGCAATGAAACACTATACCGACTTTCCCTTGTTGGCCTATAACACGTTTGCCATGGATGTGCGTGCTGCTGCATTTGTAGAGTATGCTACATTGGAAGAGTTATGTCAACTGTTGTCCTCTGAGCTCTTTGTCCAGTACCGACACCATTTCATCCATATCGGTGCAGGAAGTAATCTGCTTTTTATGGGCGACTATGATGGCCTTGTGCTCCACTCTGCTGTGAAGGACCTGTCCATTGTGGACGAGACCTCCGAAGAGGTGCTCGTGCGTGTCGGCTCGGGCTATGTGTGGGACGACTTCGTGGGTTACTGTGTGGCACACGGATGGGCTGGTGTGGAAAACCTGAGCGCTATACCCGGCGAGGTGGGCGCCAGTGCAGTACAGAATATCGGTGCCTACGGCGTGGAGGTGTGCGATGTGATTGAGCGTGTCGAGGCCGTCGGTCTCGACGGACAAGAGAGAGTCTTTGCCAAGAGTGAGTGTGAGTATGGTTATCGCGACTCGGTGTTCAAGCGCGACTTGCGCGGACAGTATATCGTGACACATGTGGTATACCGACTGCAGAAATCACCCACTTATAAACTCGACTATGGCGACCTGCGTTCCCGTGTCGAAGCGATGGGAGCACCCTCATTGGCAGCCGTACGTACAGCCGTGACGGCCATTCGCGATAGCAAGTTGCCCGACCCTAAGGTGTTGGGCAATGCCGGTAGTTTCTTCACCAATCCCGTGATTCCACGTGTGCAGTATGAGGCATTGCAGGCCGAATATCCCGATATGCCTTCCTATACGATTGACGAAGAGCATGTCAAGGTTCCTGCGGGTTGGCTCATCGAACATACGGGTTGGAAGGGTCGTTCATTAGGCAATGCTGCTGTGCACAACCGTCAGGCTCTGGTGCTGGTCAATAAGGGTGGTGCTACAGGCCGTGAGGTGTCCGAGTTGGCGCAACATGTGTGCGATGACATCTTCGCAAAGTATGGCATACGCATCACTCCTGAGGTGAACTATATCTATTGATTTTCTTTGAGAGGAGGACAATGAGCAACATGCCATCGAATCGTGAAACCCATACGATGAGGCTCACCTTTTTGGGTACGGGCACCTCGACAGGTGTTCCCGAGGTGGGATGTACCTGCCCTGTCTGTACATCTGAGGATGCGCGTGACAATCGCTTGCGTGTGTCGGCATTGGTCGAGACGGGTGATGCCCGCATCCTGATTGACTGTGGCCCCGACTTCAGACTGCAGATGATGCGTGTACCTTTTGGCCCTATCGATGGGGTGTTGCTCACGCACGAACATTACGATCACACGGGAGGTATTGACGATCTGCGCCCCTTCTGTCGCTTTGGCGATATCGACATCTTTGCCGATGACCTTACCTGCCGTCATCTGCGTGAGCGCTTGCCCTACTTCTTCCGTGAGGTTCTGTATCCCGGTGTGCCCCGTCTCCATTTCCATATCGCCGCGCCTGGCGCTCCGCTCACGATTAAGGATACCGAGGTGCTCCCTGTGCAGGTGCTGCATGGTAGACTTCCCATCTTGGGCTATCGCATAGGCTCGTTGGCATTCATCACTGATATGCTCACAGCTCCCGAGGAGACCTATCGTGCCTTGCAGGGAGTCGATACGCTGGTCGTTAATGCCCTACGCCATCATGCCCATCCTTCTCATCAGACGATAGAGGATGCCATAGCATTCTCCCGTGCTGTAGGCGCTCGTGAGACCTATATCATACACATGAGCCACGAGGCAGGCTTGCATGCAGAGACGGCCCAGATGTTGCCGCCCCATGTGCATTTGGCTTACGACGGCCTGGCGATTGAGATTCCTGTCACACAACGATAACAAGTGACTACCGATGCCTAGCAAGCGTAGTGAACTGTATATGCGCGTCAGTGTCGTGCGATGGGATGATGAGTACATCTATGCCCATCCTTCGACAGATGCTTCCGACGAGATGGTGATAGCCTATGCCCGCCTCTCTGACGGCTCCGACGGTAGCTATCTCGCGTCGCTGCTCAGCGAGGGGTGTCAAGTCAATCTCATCGAGCCCACAGAGAGTGAGGGCGTGTGGCATGCCCGCCTGCTCATCTATGAACCCGACTACCTGGTCGATGTCACCTCCATTGCTTCGTGCTGCGAATCATATTCCCATTCCCACCTGCTGCACCTGTTGGGTAAGCTACGTCCTTCGGCAAGTACAGAAGCCATCTTGCTGGGTCACTTTGCCGGCCAACTGCTCGATGAGGAGGTACATGGACTCTATGGTGCCAGCTATCGCGACAGCGTGCTTGCCTTCTTCAAGCAGCACCTGTTGCAACTGCTTATGGCCGATGTGTCGGGCGACTTTCACAATCAGGCACGTATGCAGAAGGAGCACATACACCATGCCATTAACGACATGCTTCCTCGTATGGCCCCTGTCTACAATGCCGATGAGGTGATACTGGAACCCTCGTTCATCTCTGAGATGTTAGGCATTCAGGGGCGTATGGACCTCTTGCAGATGGACTACTCGTTGCTCATAGAGCAGAAGTCGGGTCGCTGTGGATGGCCGCAGCGGTCTCCCGATATCCCTGTCGAACAGGCTAAGCACTATATGCAGCTGATGCTCTACCGGGCAGTTGTCATCTATAATTTCCATGAGCATTACTTGAGCAATGGTGGGCAGGTCCATTCTTTTCTGCTCTATTCCAAGTATCCGCAGTCATTGTTGCCGCTTGGCACCTCCGAGGAGTTGCTCTCCGAGGCCATGAAGATACGCAACCATATCGTTTGGGCCGAGCACTACTATGCTCAAGGAGGCATAGACTCCTTGTTTGACTTGGAGGCCGAGGACTTCAATGAGTATGGATTGTCTACACCGCTATGGACACGCTATCAGAAACCCCAGTTGAAGGACCTGTTGCGCCCTATCAAGGATGCCGATACCATGGAGCGTGCCTACTATCATCGATTTGCAACCTTCGTGGCTCGCGAGCACATGTATGCCAAGGTGGGCAGTGCTGCTACAGGTGAGCATGGATATGCTTCGAAGTGGCGCGACACCTTGGAGGCGAAGTACGATAAGGGCGATATCTATGATCATTTGCGCCTCCTCTCTCCCTCCGAGGAGCATGAGGGTAGGGTAGAGTGTTTGCAGCTTGCCTTGGCCGATGGGTATGATATGCAGGCTTGCAATTTCCGTGTGGGCGATATTGTGGTGCTCTACTCCTACGAGTCGGGCAGTGTGCCCGATGCCCGCCGAGGTATTCTGTTCCGTTGCACCTTGTCGGCGATGAGCGACGATACGCTCACCTTGATGCTGCGTGCCCCTCAATCCGATGCCCGCGTCTTCTTGCGCGATGCCCATAAGGAGTGGGCTGTTGAGCACGACTTCATGGAGGCCTCGTTTGCTTCGCAGTATCGTGCCCTGCATGCCTTCCTGTCTATGCCTCGTGAGCGTCGCGACCTCGTGTTGCTGCGTCGGCATCCCAGTGTCGATGTCTCTCGGCATCTTGTCGGCAGCTATGGCGAGTTTGACGAGGTGGTGTTGCGTGCCAAGCGAGCTCGGGAGCTCTTCCTCATCATCGGTCCCCCTGGAACGGGAAAAACATCGTATGGCTTGATGTCAGTGTTGCGTGAGGAGCTGGCATCCGATGCCGCTGCCTCGGTGTTGCTGCTTGCCTACACCAACCGAGCTGTCGACGAGATATGCAGCAAACTTGTCGGCGCAGGCCTTGACTTCATCCGTTTGGGCAATTCATATAGCTGCCCTTCAGAGTATCACCCTTATCTCCTGGATGCTGTCGTGGGCAATACTCTCTCGTTGGCCCATCTGCGCGGTCGCATTGGCGATGCCCGCATTGTGGTAGCCACCACTACGGCCATCAATGCGCACATTGGCTTGCTGGGACTCAAATCCTTCAGTCTGGCCATCGTCGATGAGGCTTCGCAGATTCTCGAGCCTCATCTGTTGGGTGTCTTTGCTGCTAGGCATGGCTCCTCCTCTTCGGTCGGTCGCGTGGTGCTCATTGGTGATCATAAGCAGTTGCCTGCCGTAGTGAAACAGCCCGTTGCCGAGTCGCAGGTCGATGACCCGCTGCTCCACGAAGCCTTGCTCACCGATTGTCGCCAGTCACTCTTCGAGCGCCTGCTCAAGCGTTACCGCCACGATGCCGATGTCACCTATATGCTCTGTCGTCAAGGGCGCATGCATCGCGATATAGCCCGTTTCCCTAGCGACACCTTCTATCATGGGCAACTCACCGAGGTCACCTCAGAGCAGCATGCCGCGCTTCCCCCTATAGCCTTCGATGCTGGGGTATATGGCCCTCTTTTCAGCTGTCGCGTAGCCTTTGTCAACTCACCTTGCCCAGCGTCTGCTACGGCCAGTAAGGTGAACGCCGCCGAGGCGGCCTTGATTGCTGCCATAGCCCACCATACAGCCCGGCGCTATGGCGAGGAGTTCTCTCCGGCTACCACTTTAGGTGTCATTGTCCCCTATCGCAACCAGATTTCGGCCGTGCGCCATGCCCTGGCGACTTACGGCATGCCCCAGTTGGCCGACATCACCATTGACACCGTGGAGCGCTATCAGGGTAGCCAGCGCGAGGTCATCATCTATGGCTTCACCGTGCAGCATCCCTCACAGATGGATTTCCTTACCGAGAGCACCTTCATGGATGAGGATACGCTTGTCGATCGCAAGCTGAATGTCGTGATGACCCGTGCCCGCCAACATCTCTTCCTAGTGGGGCATGCCTCCCTTCTTGCCACCAACCCCATTTTTGCCAACCTTATCCAATTCGTTCGCGACGGAGGAGGCTATTTTGATATTGGCCCTCTGTCTTTCCCTGAAAAAGGTTGATTCTTCAGGTACACTCATCGCGGAGTTTTTGTCTCACACGGCAACGCTTTCATACCGCGTCGGTGTGTGAGCCAAGAAATCATTCCGTGCGGAACCGACGTCGAAGGTAGCGATTACAGATTACGATTGCAGATAATTTGCTCTGTCTGTCACCCTAATATAAATCAAAGGTGGTGCGCAGCACGCGGAATTCGGTGCGGCGGTTGAGGGCGTTACACTGCTCTTGCTGCTCTTCGGGGAGGGCAAGGATGTACTCCTCGGTGAGGCACTCGCCCTCCTTGACAAAGGGGTATCGCTCGGCCATCTTGCGGGTCACGACCTTGGGCTCGCTTTCACCATATCCCTTGGGGATGAGGCGTCTTTCATCTATGCCCTGTGCGATGAGGTAGTTGACTACGGTCTCGGCACGGCGTTGTGACAGACGCTGGTTGTACTCTTCACGCCCCTTGTAGTCGCAGTGGGCACCCAGCTCGATGACGGTGCCGGGGTTGTCGGTCAGGAGACGCACCAGCTCGTCCAGAGCCACGGTGGAGGAGTCGGTCAGCTCGGCCGAATTGAACTTATAGAAGATGTTTACTATGAGCACGGGCTTGGTGATGGAGGCGAGCGGGAACTGCAGGGTGTAGCTGCGGTCCTCCACGGTGCTGTCGGCCGTAAGTTCCTGCTTGTAGTTGAGGTATCCGTCGCAGACGCCCAAGAGCACATAGCTGCTGCCGGGGTTGATGCGTTGTGTGAATGAGCCGTCGGTCTTCACGCTCAGTTTCTCGTTGGTGCCGTCGTTGCCGATGAGGTATACGGCACCTTCGGTGAGTTCGTAGCCGTCTTTCTCGTATAGCCAGCCTGTGAGCAGATGTACCGTCTCGGGCAGGTAGAAGGAGTATATGTGGTCCCAGCCGCGGGCGTCGCCACGGTTGCTGCTGAAGTAGCCGCGCATGTAGTGTCCCTCGAAGGTCATGCCGAAATCGTCGTCCGGTGAATTGACCGGCGGGAGCAGGTTGTTGACTGTCCAGGCCTGGTGGGCATCCTGCGTGGCGCAGTAGATGTCGAGGCCTCCCATGCCGTGGTGCCCGTTGGAGGAGAAGTAAAGGTCTCCATTGGGGCGGAAGGTGGGGAACATCTCATCCCCCTGTGTGTTGATGGGGCTCCCCAGGTTCTCTGCTCCTCCAAAGTCGTCGCCTGTGATGGCTATGCGCCAGATGTCGAGGCCTCCCATGCCTCCGCTCATGTCGGACACAAAGTAGAGCCATGCGCCATCGGGCGATACGGCGGGGTGGGCAAAGGAGGAGAGGGTGTCTTTGACCAGCTCGCACAGGGTGGGCGCTCCCCATGAGGCGTCGCTGCGGGCCGACTTGTATATCTGTGCCGGGCGGGGAGACTCGCTGTCGATGAGGCAGCGGGTAAAGTACATGGTCTTGTAGTCGGGGGTGAAGCAGCAGGCTCCATCCTCGTACTCGCTATTGACCTCACCCTCTATCGCTTCGGGCTTCTGCCATACTCCCTTCTCGTTCTTGGCAGCCATGAATATGTCGGGGGCCTTCAGCCCGGTGATGAGGCTTTTCCCTTCGCCCAAGGCCTTGTCGCGCGTCGAGGTGAAGAACAGCTGGGTGCCATCCTCGCTGCCGAAGGTGGGAGAGTATTCGCTGCGTCGCGAGTTGAATAGGGTCTCTTTCTTGACTATATAGCGTGTGGGGTGCTTCTTCCATTGGGGTGCCGTGGTGCAGGCCTTGCGCCCATTGATGGCTGTGGTGTCGGTGGGGTTGTAGGTCAGGTAGATGTCGTAGTTCCCGATGGCTGCTTTGTAGTCGCCTTTCTGCAATTGCAGGTCGGCCATGTGCTTGTACACAATGCTGTCGGGGTAATTATAGCGTATGGCATTGCGAAACGAGGCCATGGCCTTGGCATTCATGTTGATGCGGCGGTAACATTCGCCTATCATGAATGCCCGCTCGGCACGTTTCTCCTTCTCTTTCGCCTCGGTCTTTGCATAGGCCTTCTTGTATAGCGTGGCAGCTTCGTTGTATTCGCCCAGCTCAAAGCATTGGTCGGCTTGGCGTATCACATTGTTCACGCCACAGCCGGTGAACAATAGGCAGAGCAGTAGACCATATATATATGTATGTGTTGATCGCATATCTTATACTAACTCATTGTGCCCTCATTTATTGTGTACAGGGGATGTTAATCAATGGATTTTGGGAATAATATAGAAGTTAACCCACCATGAAATTCTCCTCCTACCTAGGAGGAGAATTTAAGGTTTTGGACAACATCTATATTATTGCTTAAAGATGTCACCTTCTTGTGCTAGTGTCAGAAAAAGTTACTATTTTTGTACTCATAAATCTTCATGTTGCGTGATGAAAAAAGTATTATATTGCCTATTGTATATCGTGCTGTTTATGGGATTGCCGGTGAAGGCTAGTCGCCCCATACGGCAGTGGTTTGTAGCGATGCCTGATTCCCTGATGCCTTTGCTCACGCAAAACAATCGGTTGGACTGCATAGACTTCATGGATTGTGGGATGGAGGCTGTCGTGACCAATCGTATGGATGGGAAGTCGCGTATGGCTGTGTTGACGGATGCGTATCTTCATGTTGGCTATACGGCCTCTACGGATGTGACGATGAGGCTGCTCCCGCTCAACGACTCTACGGATGTGCTGTGTATGGTGACAACGGTCAAGGCACCTGTCAAGGATAGCCGGATCTGTTTCTATGATGAGGGGTGGCGACTGCTTGAGGTGGGCTCCTTCTTGACGAAACCGGAGCTGGCCGACTTCCGCCCCACAGGAACGGGGGAGGAAGAGAGACCCAGCTGGGAGAAGTTGGGGGTTCTGTTCGCTACCTACCATCTCTCTGCCGATACTACGGCGCTGGAATGCCGCCTGACCTCGGTAGACTATCTGTCAAAGGAGGATAGAGAGGCTCTCCACCTGACGGAGCTGCCTTGCATCAAGTATGTATGGGAAGATGGAAAATTCAGGAAAGATGAGTAAGGGTAGAGTATTGATGGGTATGAGTGGCGGCATTGACAGTACGGCCGCTTGCCTGATGCTGCAGGAGCAGGGGTATGAGGTCGTGGGTGTCACGATGCGCGTGTTTGACCTTGCTTCGCAGCTCGATGCTGGCGGTGAGCCCCGTTTCATCGTGGAGGCTCGTGAGGTGGCTTCCCGTCTGGGCATTGAGCATCATGTGGCCGATGAGCGTGAGGGGTTCAGAGAAAGTATCGTGCGCTACTTTACCGACGAGTATATGCAGGGGCGTACACCCAACCCTTGTGTGATGTGTAACCCGCTCTTCAAGTTCCGCGTGCTCACCGAGTGGGCCGATCGGCTCGGCTGTGACCATGTCGCTACGGGGCACTACGTGCGTATAGAGCGCGAGGGACAACACTGCTATATCGTCACTGGCGATGACCCGCAGAAGGACCAGAGCTATTTCCTGTGGAACCTCAGTCAGGAGGTGCTTACCCGTTGCGTGTTCCCCCTTGGTGGATGGAAGAAACCCGATGTACGCCAATACCTTGACGATAAGGGCTTTGCTCTCAAGGCCCGTGAGGGCGAGAGCATGGAGGTGTGCTTCATTGAGGGCGACTATCGTGACTTCTTGCGTGAGTACTGTCCGCAGATTGATGAGCAGATAGGGCAAGGCAAGTTTGTCGATAGTGCCGGACGCACGATAGGTATGCATCAGGGATATCCCTATTATACCATAGGCCAGCGTAAGGGGCTGGGCATAGCGCTGGGCAAACCGGCCTATGTGCTCAAGCTGAACCCTGACAAGAATACGGTGATGCTGGGCGATGCCGAGCAGTTGCTCACGCAGTATATGCTCGTGGAGCAGCCCCGCCTGGTGGACGAGGCGAACTTCTATGCGGAAGAGAACCTCGCGGTACGCATCCGTTATCGCAGCCGCGCGGTGCCTTGCGAGGTGGTGCGTGAGGTCGATGGGGGTAAGTTGCTCATTCGCTTCGGTGAGGCCGTGTCGGCCGTTACGCCGGGGCAGTCGGCTGTGTTCTATGTTGGCAACCGTCTTGTCGGTGGTGCTTTCATCGCTTCGCAGCGAGGCATAAACATGTATATCTCATAGTGTAAAAGTTGTATCATGGATACACTCTCTCTATACGAACTAGGTTGTTTCATTCGTCAGACATTGAGCCGTGGTCTGTCTGAATCTTATTGGGTGCAGGCCGAACTGAGCGAAGTGCGCGAGGCCTATAATGGCCATTGCTATATCGAACTGGTGCAGAAGGCTGAGCAGGGGAATACCCTGGTCGCCAAGGCACGCGGCACCATCTGGAGCAAGACATATAAGATGCTGAAATCCTATTTCGTGCATACTACAGGGCAGTCGTTCACCGCAGGCATCAAGGTGTTGCTGCAGGTGACGGTCGACTACCATGAGCTGTATGGCCTTTCGCTCACGGTGCATGACATTGACCCCACCTATACGCTGGGCGATATGGCTCGCCGCCGTCGCGAGATATTGCAGCAGCTCGAACGCGAGGGCGTGCTCACGCTCAACAAGGAGTTGCCCATGCCGTTGCTCCCCCAGCGTGTGGCTGTGATCTCGGCGGCAGGTGCTGCAGGCTATGGCGACTTTTGCGATCAGCTGATGGGTAATCCCTATGGCTTTGTCTTTTATCCCCGGCTGTTCCCCGCTGTCATGCAGGGCGATAGGGTAGAGGGCAGCATCATCGATGCGTTGGACAAGATTGCCGCTGAGCATGACCTGTGGGATGTGGTGGTCATTATCCGTGGTGGAGGTGCTACGAGTGATCTGTCGGGCTTCGATACCTATCTCCTGGCGGCTAACTGTGCCCAGTTTCCACTACCGATCATCACGGGTATTGGCCACGAACGTGACGATACCGTGCTCGATGCGGTGGCCCACACTCGTGTGAAGACACCTACGGCGGCAGCCGAATATCTCATCAGTGCGCTCGTCGCAGCTGACTCGAGAATCGACATCCTGGCCGACAGGCTCGTGCGCAATGTAGGTGAGCGCATGCATGGCGAGGAACATCGTCTGCAACAGATTACCGCACGTCTGCCCATTCTCCTGACGCTTAGCCATACCCGGCAGCTGCACCGCATAGAGCAGCTAGAACGTGCTTTGAAACAGGCTACTCTCCATTGCCTGAAAGAGCAGGGCAATCGTTTGTCTCTGATCGAGAAGGTGCTGGAAGGGGCTTCGCCAGCCCACATCCTTAAGCGAGGCTATTCCATTACCCGATGTGATGGAAAGGTGATACGCGACATCTCGGAACTGGCTCCAGGAACACGGCTCACGACTGAACTGGCGGATGGCGTAGTGGTCAGCGAGGTGACACACACAAATTGATCCCTTGAATTGTAACATATAGAATGAACATGAAATACGAAGAGGCTATACAGCAACTTGAAGTTCTCGTCGCACAAATAGAGAACAATGAACTGGATGTTGACCAATTGGCAGATGCCCTGAAAGAGGCCTATAAGCTGATTAAACTGTGTAAGGAGAAACTCTACAAGACGGATGAGGAGATAAAAACATTGTTGGGTGAAAAATAGATTATACAATAATTCTCATCTCGGTACGTTTATATTCTTTGATAATGTATAGGAGGTACCGGCATATCTTGATGGCTGCGTTGGCGCTCATGCTTACGGCATGTGGCTCCACGAAGGTGAACACGGCTCAGTCGCGGTTCTATCAGGCATTTATCACCCGCTTCAATGTATACCACAACGGCCACGAGGCATACAAGGAGGGACTTGACGCTCAGGAGAAGTCGCACAAAGACAACTACATGGAGATAATACCGCTCTTCAACATCAGCAAGGAGAGCACACGCAGTGCCGGCAGCGGCAGCTTCGACAAGGCTATAGAAAAGTCGCAAAAAGCCATCAAGCTACACTCCATCAAGCAGAAGCCCAAGAAGAAAGCAGGCCGCACACTCACAGAGGCTGACAAGCTATGGTATGCCAAGAAGGAGTACAACCCCTTCCTGCACCATGCATGGATGCTCATGGGTAAGGCACAGTTCCAGAAGGGAGAGTTCCTCGAGGCTGCCAGCACCTTCTCGTACATCACACGCCTCTATAGCGAAGAGCCCGAGATAGTGGCCGAAGCCCGTATGCGTATGGCACAATGCTATGCTGAACTAGAGTGGAACTACGAGGCCGAGAACCTCCTGATACAGATGCAGCGCGACACCATCCCCTACCAGCTGGCCGAGGAGTACGAGGCTATCATGGCAGCTCATCTCTTGGCACAGGAACGGTTTGCCGAGGCACTGCCCTACCTGGAGAAGGCCGTGAAGCGCTCGGGGCGCACCAAGAAGCAGAAGACACGCGAATACTACCTCCTAGGACAAATACACAAACACTTAGGCAACAAGCAGCAGGCTTACGAGGCCTTCGGAAAAGCCATCAAACAGAACCCACCCTACGAGATGGAGTTCAACGCCCGCATACAGCAGACCGAGACAGTGAGTGGCGGCACAGCGCCCAAGATGCTGAAGACATTGCGCCGCATGGGTAAAGACCCTAACAACAAGGAGTATCTGGACCAGGTACACTATGCCATGGGTAACATATACCTTGCACAACGCGACACGGTGAATGCGGTGAAGGAGTATGAGAAGGGAGCCGAACTGAGCACACGAAACGGTGTGGAGAAGGGTATACTACTACTTCAATTGGGCGAGATATACTGGGAGCAAACCAAGTATGTAGATGCCCAGCGCTGCTATGGTGAGGCCATAGGCCTTATCGACAAGGAGCACAAGCAATACGACATGGTAAACCTGCGCTCCAGCATCCTAGACGAGCTGGTAGAGCACACCGTGGTGATAGACCTGCAAGATAGTCTGCAACACCTCGCCACATTACCTGAAGAGGAGTTGTATGAGGTTATCGATGGCATCATCGCCGAGGTCATCCGCCAAGAGGAGGAGGCCAAGAAGGCCGAAGAGGAGGCTGCCCTGATGGCGCAGCGCGAAGAGGCACTGGGCGCAGCCCAAGCCAAGGGACCACAGATGAACACGCCACAGATGAGCACGGGCGACAAGTCATGGTACTTCTACAATACCCAACTCGTGGCACAGGGTAAGACTGACTTCCAACAGAAGTGGGGACGCCGCAAACTGGAGGACAACTGGCGCCGCTCCAACAAGTCGGTGCTGGCCGATGACTTTGAGGAGACAGACTATTCCGATGAGGCCGAGCCGGCCGACTCGACGATGACCGACACACTGGCCATTGCCACCCCCGACACACTCGTCACCGACATACACGACCGCATGTATTACCTACAGCAGATACCCTTCACCGAAGAGCAGATGGCCGAGTCGAACGCCCTATTGCAAGAGGCGCTCTTCAATGCCGGTGTCATCTACAAGGACAAGCTGGAAGACTTCACATTGGCCGAAAACACCTTGGAGAGACTCAACACACAGTTCCCCGACTATGAACGTACCGACGAGGTGTACTACAATATGTACCTCATGTATTCGCGATGGAAACGGTGGGATGAGGCCGAACGCTACCGCCAACTGCTGCTCACCGACTTTCCCTATAGCGACTACACGCTCACCATCAACGACCCCGACTATGCAGAGAACGCTATCCATGGCAAACATATAGAGGATTCACTCTATGCCGCGACCTATGCCGCCTACATGGCTGGCTCGCTCAGCGAGGTAAAGGCCAATGCTACCCTCTCGGGGGAGAAATACCCCCTCGGAGCACACCGCCCCAAATTCATGTTCCTCAACGCCATGAGCGACCTACAGCAGGGCGAACAGGCTACATTCCTGAGCCAACTGAAAGAGGTGGTGAGCAAATATCCCGAAAACGAGATTAGCGAGCTAGCCGGACTCATCGCCCAAGGCATGCAAGAGGGACGCCTGCTCACCTCGGGAACCTTGGGTAATATCTGGAGCCGCCGCCTAGCCACAAGCGGAGAGACGACAGTAGCCGATAGTCTGCGCCCCGCCTTCAACCCTGAGCGGATCACTCCCTTCACCTTTGTGCTGGCCTATGAGGAGGGTACAGTGAACGACAACCAACTGCTCTACGAGGTGGCACGATACAACTTCAGCAAGTTTATGGTACGCAACTTTGACATCACCACCACCAAGCAGGGCGGCATTGCCATGCTCCATGTCAAGGGCCTGCGCACCTTCACCGAGGCCTACCAATACATGCACCGCCTCTATGCCGACCCCTCGATGGCAGCCAAACTCAGTGGCATACGCGCCTTGCTCATCAGCGAGAGCAACATGGAACTGCTGCTCAAGCACTATAGCATCGACGAATACACCGAATTCTATGAGCAGCACTTCACCGCTCTGCCCGAGGTAGAGCATGAGGTGGATGTTCTGAACGAGATAATATTTGAGTAACCTTAAAAAAGACAGGTCGATAAAGTCAACAGCCAAGAGCAGGTGACTGTAGGCTATAGACTATTGACCGTAGACAAAAACATGGGCACCACTACACCTCACACACGTTGGCAACGTTTCCTTGCCGAGATGCGCTCTACCTACAAATCTATGGATACCGAAGAGAAGTGGGATATCTATGTCGTACGTCCCATCGGTTTCGTCGAGGCCAGCTTCTGCCGTTGGCTGCACATCCATCCCAATGCCATCACCATCGTCTCCATCATCTTTGGTGCCGCCTCGGGCTACTTCTTCTTCCCTGGCAATAGGACGATGGTGCTCATCGGTGCCTTGATGCTCTTCTTTGCCAACACCCTCGATAGTGCCGATGGACAGTTGGCACGCATGACCAAGCAGTACACCATGCTGGGCCGTGTGCTCGATGGCTTTGCCGGCGATGTGTGGTTCTTCTCCATCTATCTATTTATGCTCATCCGCATGTATACCCTGCCCATCCCCTTCACCTCTATGCCGTGGGGTATCCTTGGCATCGCTTTTGTGGCTGTGTGTGGCCTTCATTTTCACTCTACGCAGACCACCATTGCCGACTACTACCGCAATATACACCTGCACTTCCTTGCAGGTCGCGACTACTCTGAACTGGTGCGCTCGGCCGACCTCACCGCTCGTCGCAAGGCTATCACCTCGTGGCGCGGATGGTTTGAGTGGCTATGGCTCTTCTTCTATGCAGCTTATACCCGCAAGCAAGAGCGTCTCACTCCCCAGTTGCAGCGCCTGCTCACTGCTGTGGGCGAGCGTCGTGGCGAAGAGTTGCCCCAAGGCTTCCAGCAGGAGTTCCGTGCACGCAGCCTGCCGCTCATGCCCATGACCAATGTGCTCACCTTCAACTCCCGCTTCTTCGTCCTCGTGGCCTCCATGTGGGTAGGTATGCCATGGATATACCTTCTCTACGAAGCCGTGGTACTGGCTCTGCTCATGCGTTACATGATGCGTCGTCACGAACGCATGTGTGCCGAGATGTGCGACAAGTGGTTTGCCGCATGATTCATGTCAACAGGGGGGATTTACAGCACAAACATCTGTAGCATCTTCCATGTGGCTATCATATGGCAGATGTCGCCGAATATGACGAACAGGTGGAAAACGGAGTGTATATAGGGTACACGCTTGAAACTATAGAGCACGGCACCGACGATGTAGGCTATGCCCTCGGCTACCACCCAGAGCACAATGGACAGGCCGCAACTGTCGTAGAAAGGCTTGAACGCGATGAGGATGGTGAGCCCCATGAGCACGTAGCAGGTGGTTTCAAGATAACTCTGCGCCTTCATCTTACGGAAACTGAGCGACGTGCCTACTATCGCACACAGCCATACGAAGAAGAATATGACTATACCCCACGTGGGTGCACCTCCTGCGGGCATGGCCACGAGTGTGAGCGGCGAGTAACTGCCTGCGATGTGCCAATAGATGGCGGCGTGGTCAAACTTCCTCGCCCCAGCCTTGGCGGTTGTCCTGGACGAGGGTATGGCATGGTACACCACCGATGCAGCATAGGAACTGACCACACCGAAGAGGTATAGCGAGAGGCTCAGCGGCACGAGCCACGTGCCACTTCCCGCACTTTGCACGATGAACACGATGCATACGGCAAGCGCCATCATGAGGCCTGCGCCATGGGTTGTCATGTTGACAATCTCTTCGGAGAGCGAGTAGGCATTTGGTTTCTTCATAGCCTTATGACTGATGTTTACACTGCAAATATAGGCAATTCTCCATTCTCTGCCGAGGGAACATGCGTGAAAAATCTGTGACAAAAGTGTGACAACGCAGCCCCGTGAATTGTTAAAAAACAAAAAAAGTTATGCTCTGTTATTGTTTTTCGATAAAAAGCACTTACCTTTGTATCGTTAAACGATAAAAACTTATTGAATTATGAAAACAAAACTTTCAAAACGTATGTCGGTAGTTACCGGCCTTGTGATCTTTTTCGGAGTATTGAACATACTGCTAACATTGGCAAAAGCAGAGAATGCCGTGGGCATTTGGAGCGACCCTTTGGGCAAATGGAATGAAGAGTGGTATGCTTGGAAAGTACTTATTCTCGCAGGGTATGTTATCTTTGGCCTTATAGTAAACATACTCACCATGGTGTTTATGCTCAACTCCATCAAGCTAATCAAATGCGGCGAGTTTTTCTCAAAGCGCAACGCTAATATTATATGGTGGTCAGCACCTGTATATTTTCTTTCAGGTCTATGCGCCAATAGTTTCCCCATAATTTATGGTGCTCCACTCTTTATGGTCTATCCCAACACATTCTTTACTCCCCTTCTGCTCATCGGTGTTGCGATAATCTATTCAGTAGGTGTCCGTTTGAGCGAAGAGAACCGCTTTACCGTGTGATTCGTTAACCCACTATGTAGAACCTTATAAACAAGCATACAATGTCAATCATCGTAAATGTAGATGTAATGCTGGCCAAGCGCAAGATGACCTCGGGCGAACTGGCCGAAAAGGTGGGTATCACCGCTGCCAACCTCTCTATCCTGAAGACGGGCAAGGCCCGCGCCATCCGTTTCTCTACGCTCGATGCCATCTGCAAGGCCCTCGACTGTCAGCCTGGCGATATCTTGGAGTATCGTGAGGAGGAGTAAATGAAAAAAACAAGTTATTGTCAGTATAAATTTACAGAAACAACGCAACAATGAAGCAAACAACTCTAACCATCATCATGTTACTATTCCTTGCCATTACCACGGCAAGGAGCAGTGCCCAGGAGGCTACCGACACTAAGCAACTTCGAGAGGTAGTCGTAACAGGCAACAAGCAGAAGCATAAAACCCTATCGAATAGGGGCACACGCATACTGGGAGCCATATCCACGCTCACCCCTGACAAGGTAGGGTACGAAGTGGGTTCAGCGCTCAGAGTCAAGCACCCCTTCGAGGTTGAGGAGATAGAATTCTTTATCATCTCCAACAGCATAAAAGACGTAACGCTGCAGATAGCGGTATACCGCGACAGCACCTTCACAGAAGCGCTCAGCCCCCCCATCATGGTAAATATCCCCGTAGGGAATAGGCAGAGAATAGTTGCTACACCTACCGAACGCACCCTATTGGAGCCGGGCGACTACATCATAGGCGTCACCTTTGCCAGTTGCGATGCTGAGACCCAGCAACAATGGATCAACAGCGACCAGTGGGATGGCCAGACGCACTACCTGATGATGACGCAGCATAGTCTTCAGTTCCCCCTCTACATGAAAGCGCAACAAATAAGGAGTAATTCTGATGATGCCTTTGAAAAGTGCCCAACGAACATTGGGTTGAAGGTGAGAGGAACGCTCTACCGATAAAGCGCTCACCCTCTCCCCGTAAAGATGGCAAAATCCCGACTATAGTTCCTACTGTTCGGATTGTTTATTTCACCAACAATGCAAAGTTTACATCACCTGCAGCGAGGCTACGCCCTATGGTGTAGCTGGTATCGGCAAGCAGTGTGGTGTATTCTTTTGCAGAATACCTGGGCTCACGTGGCACTGCAACGCCGAGCACAAAGCCCAGCACAGAGGCAGCTACAAGCCAGTAAGGACTGATACGAAGGCTCTTCTTTTGAGGGCGAGGACATGGAGCTATGCGAACGGCTGCATTGTCTTCGTCACGCACTTCGTGTAGCAGGGCAAGGAGTTCGGCAGACTCCTGTTCTATTCTTTTCAGTTCGTTATCGTTCATAGGAGTATTATTTATAGGCATTCATTTGTTTCTTGATCGTAGTCAGCGCCGTAGCGAGGCGCGACTTTACCGTTCCTTCGGGACAACCGACGATGCGAGCCACCTCGGGTACGGTGAGCTCCTCATCGTAGTGGAGCAGGAAGGCATCACGCTGCGCCTCGGGTAGAGATTGTATGGCTTGGCGCAGTAGTTGATGCAATTCACGGCGTTCGATGGTCTCGTCTGTCGTGGCAGTAGGCTCTTCGCGCAGCAGACACTCTGCCGTGTAGCTTTGGCGCACCTCTTCGTGGCGATAGTCGTTCTTGCACAGGTTGTAGGCCATAGCGTAGAGCCAAGTAGAGAAGGGTTGGACAGTGCGGTAGCTGGTACGATGTGCCCAAACGCGAATGAAGAGCTCCTGCACCATGTCTTCCGCCTTGGCCGTATCGTAGGCGAGCATACGGAGGAAGAATCCGCCAAGCCTGCGTGCATACCTATCGTATAGCACTTCGTAGGCCTCGTGCCCGCCCTGGCCGACGCGTAGCATCAGCTCGGCATCGGGCAAGGATTGCAGGGTGTTAGCGATTGATTTCCTCATAGTACTTCTGCTTTTCTTCGTCGGGTACATCAATCTGCTCCACGATGCGTATCATCAAGCTACGCAGTTCGTTGTATCGCGCGGTGTTACCTGTCTTCCTGTAGTGGTCGAGCAGCGACTTGAAGCAGGGGATATAGTTAAAGTTAAACGGTGCTGTTGCAGCAGGATAACTCTCAGGCAGAAAACTCTCTCGCAAGTAGTCGGTAAGGTACAGCTCCTCATAGTTCTTGCGCTTGATGGCCAAGTTATCGTAAGGCTTCTCGCTATAGCGCATCACAAGACCCTCGGAGTACAGTTTGTCGGTAAACTTAGGCATTTCCATATCAGCCATCGGAGTGAAGTAGATAGGGCGATCGGTATTCTTGATAAGATGATGGTACGCTACATTAATCACATCTCCAGGTACACCATTCAGCACATAGGTGCCATTGGTTACTAGCTCTGCAAAACTTGGCAATCCCAGCACCTTTTCCATGTGTTCGCGATAGTTCGGGAAAAAGAACCAGAATGTAGTATTGACGACAGTCACATCGGGACGTATGCCCTTGCCATATTGCAGTATCAGCTTGGCGAATGTCTGCGTGTCACCATGAGCAAAGATGATGGCATTGGGAGCAAGACCTATGAGCTCGTTATAAGCATAGTTAAGCAGAGATGGCGAATAGGTGCCACTATTGTACCAGCGCTTCAGGATATCGGCCATCATATCCTCATTACCCATCTGCATCAGATAGCTGATGAATGTAGGGTAGTCGTCTACGGCCTCGGGGCGCATCTTGATAGCTTTGTCCATGTCTGGATTGTCTTGTGCATGGTTGTTATTGTAAAAGCGAGTGACGTAGTAGGTGTAAGTATCGGGGATAGCCTTGCTCATATCCTCTACGATGGCATCGAGACGTTCATTGATGTCGGGCATACTCTCGCACCAGCTCCTGTAGCGTACTGCGCAGTAGTAGTTACCCCATGCCTCCTCGTTCTTGGGATTCTTGTCTATCTCGGCTTTCCATAGGCGCTCTTGTGTCCTGTACCACTCGGCACTGTGTTGTACTTTCACAGGTGTCTCTACCTTTTGAGGGACCTCTTTTTCAGTCTGCGCTTGCGCTGCGCCTCTCATTGATGCCAGCCCTATCATTGCCATGAGGCAGAGGGCGAATGCGTGTCTTGTCTTCATCTTATGATTTGTGTTTGAGTTTTTTAGTTTTAGTTCATTTGTTCACTATAAAAACGCGTCTTTTCACATTTACATACACGCCACATCGCCAATCGTTCGGCCTTTTAACGATTTTTATTAAAAACACGAAGGCCACCCCAACGGAGCAGCCTTCATGCATATGGTATGATTCGCCAATGTCACTCATTACTGATTAATGCCTGTACATCTCTCGGCAAGAGTTCACCTGTGAATATCATTATCACATACTCTTCTCCGGGACTGTCGACAATCATCACATATTCAGTACGGTTACCTTCCTCTTCCTTCATGTATATCGCCATCTTTTGGCCGTCTTCCTTGATGCGCACAATCTCCTCGTAACCGTTTGTTTCTTTTCGGGTAACAAACTCCTTGGTTTTCTGCTTTGACTTGATACACTCGAAGTCCTCTTTCTTGGTAATAAAAGCGGTTTCCTTTCTCAGTGCCTCCATAATTTCGGGCTTATCTGTAGTAAGGATATATAGGCCGTCGAGCTTGCTGATAATCTTGTTTATATCCACATCGTCCACTTCGATGGGGAGTCCCTTCATAAAGCGGAACATGGTTTTGGATACGTAAACTGAAGTTACACCGTCCATATCGGCATATTTGTCGAAATAGTCGTGCTGTGCATTGGCGGCCAATGTACTGATAGCAATGAGCGCCGATAAAACTAATCGTTTCATATTATTGGTTGTTTTAGTTATTGTCAAATTCTTTAAATTTCTCTATTTGTTGGCTGACATTGGACTCCACCTTTTCACCAACCGCCATTGCCATGCTCACATAGTCAGAACCCTTGTTCAGTGCTGACGAAAGAGCAAGCAATGCTTCATATGTGGCGGCATAGGCTTCTTCGGGAGTGTCGAAGGTGTCGCGCGGAGTCGACGGACGAGTGAATCGCAGGCCTACGCCAATGACCAACAATGTACAGGCAGCAATGCTTGCTGCACGCCACAAACGTGTGATAAGTTGACGTCGTATGGACCGGCTTTCCTGGGTTTCCCACTCATCAATCTGCGCAGACAAGCACTGCATGGCAGCAGCGTGTTCTTCCGTAGCATCAGCATGCAGGGAGATTATCAACTGCTTATCGCGTTCCAGATGGTCAGGTACCTCAGTCGTAGCAAGCACACGCACCAATTCGCGCTCCTCGTCTATGCTCAAATCGGCATCGAAATACCTCTCGATCCAATGTTCTACTGTCTTGGCATCCATATCATGTACCTTTTATTTGTTATAGTCTTTCAAATCTCTCACGTATTGTCTTTCGGGCACGACTCAGCAATACTCTGATGTTTGTGGCCGCAAGCCCTGTCAACTGCTCTATCTCCTCATAGGTGCAATCACGCATATCGCGTAGTGTGATTACCTGCTGTTGTTTCTCGGGTAAGGTCCCGACGATCTGCTTTATATGTGCTATCGTATCGCGTCGCTCCACATCCTCGTCCACGTCATCAGTCGCCGCTATAGGTTGAAGCGCCTCGTCAGCATCAACCTCTTCTACATCAACCAGTCTCAAGCGGTCTATGCACATATTCTTTGTCAGCGACAGACAGTACGATTCTACATCGTGCATATCGGGCAATGTGTCGCGCTTGCTCCATAGCTTCAAGTATACCTCCTGCACCATATCTTCGGCATCCTCGGCATTAGCGAGGTAACGCAATGCCATGCGGTGAAGCCGCGGATAGAGCGGAAGTAGCAACTGTTTGAAGTGCGATGTAGTCATTATCAATATTATTTACCTGACAACAATGTGACGTTATTATTCTTCATAGAGAAATTGAGGTCTTCCATTCTCAAGTTGCCTTTGATATGGCAAAGGATGGCATCACTATCGTCATTGACGCCTATTAGCAGTTCTTTGATAGTATCGCCCTTCATCTTGCCCCACATTCTGACATGGCTACCTTCATCCTTTACCACAATCAATGGTTCGTAGTCATCCATATTGAGTGTCTGCAACTTCGAAGCCAGACGCTCTTGCACCTCACGAGAACAGTCGGACACCTCCAACACTCGAATCGAACTGATACGCTTAACAATCTGCCCTGCCTCATCATCAGCAAAGAGTCCCAATAGTTTTAAGGGCAACCAAGGCAAATTCACGCATGTAGCATTTTCTTCTCCGCGAAACTCTCTAAAGAGCCCGTCCACCGTCTGTGCATGGCATAGTTGGAAGCCAAGCATCAAAGTCATTGCAACAACAATTCTTTTCATTATCTTATGTGTTTTGTTTTATGTCCTCACTTATATAGACGAGGTGAACGCGAATTATGTTACAAAAATAATCACTTTCCCTGAATTCAAGGGTGAAAACTTATGTGTAAGTTATGTACAAATTTGTGTACAATTTTCTGAGCTATCTTACGTATCAGTCAACAGATTATGCCATCAAATGTGTACAAATGCTCTCTGGTATATATTTTTACACATCATTCTCGCCCGAAGTGGCCCGGTGTGGGACGGAAGCAACCCTTGATGCGGGGCACGCGTTCCATTTCGCCATGGGCTACATACTCGTTGAGCTTGAGATATGAGGTGCTCAGAGCATAGTTGCTGATGCGGGCAAACTCCTGCACGCTGATGTCGTCGTGTGTTTCGAAGTACTCGTATAGTGCATCGGCGAGTTCGGGTGCTGGCAGTGGTTGGCGCACCTTTCCCTCTACTTGAAACTTCACATCGGCTAGGCGGTCGAGCAGGTGCTTGTCGGGACGGAAGCGTATGCCGCTGATGCGCACATCCTTGCCAGTAGGTGGTGTGGGCCCCGTATGGTTACTCAGCTCCATGGTGAGCGAGCCCAGTCCGTCGAGCTGTACGCGGTGCCCATGGCTCAGGGCGTCTATGATAGTGGTGCGTAGGGCATCCCATACGAGTTTCACATCGGTAGGTGTGGCGGTGGTTGCATTGCTGATGTCGATTGCCATATTCTCTATGTCGACCTTTTGCGGGAAGGCTATCGACACGCCCGTACACCAAGCATCCTTGTCGGTTCCCGCTACCTTGTGCTGACGGCTCAGGTGGCAGCGCACCACGGGAGTGTAGCCGTCGCGATAGTGGTGCACATGCTTTGATTTCTTTACTTTCATGGTCGTGTTTTCGTTTTTGGTTTTATCCGTATTTCTTAGTTCTTAATTTTCTATTTGTCTTCGTCTGTTTTCTTTTCTACCTGCAGTTGGAATGATTTCTACCTGCAGCAGGGCAGACGCATCAGAAATTCCACTCCTCGTCTAGCATCTGCGCCAGGACTTTATTGTCCCATCCAGCCGCCTTTCTTTTAGCCTTGAGACTTCCTTTTTTTGAGGAATTCTTCACCACCATCAAGGCAATCTTGTT
>JAZONI010000012.1:0-5926 GCA_045654445.1 Bacteroidaceae bacterium
GGCGACTTGTGCACGAGGCACTTGAAGGTCTGCACGGGGCGGATATTGGCAAAGAGGCCCAGCTTCTTGCGCATGGCCAGCAAGCCCTGCTCGGGGCGCACCTTCGCGGTGGGGTCGTTGTCAAACTTGGGGTCGCCAACGGCGGAGAAGAGCACGGCGTCGGCCTCCTTACAGATCTCGTAGGTCTCTTCGGGGAAGGGGTCGCCCACCTCGTCGATGGCATGAGCACCGCAGATGGCGTGCTTGTATGATACATTGTGACCAAACTTCTCACATACGGCGGTCATTACATCTACACCTACGGCAGATATTTCGGGGCCGATACCGTCACCGGCCAATACTGCAATCTTAAAATCCATATTTACTTGTTTTTTTGATCACGGATAACACGGAACACACGGATTATACGGATTTATTTACCTTTTATCCGACTTTGTGTCTGGTCAGCCGAGATGTTTATTACTTTTTTCTATCGTTTGTCATTATCAGTCTTCTGACCTCGGGACGAGGGCCAAAGTTCAGCAGGAGTCCTACCTCAACTGAAGTTGCCGTAAGGTAGTTCAGCAGCTGACACTCGTGTTCCTCTTTTAGCTCTTTTACTGCTTTTAATTCTACAATCACTTTATTCTCTACTACAAAATCTGCGATATAGTCACCAACCTTTCTTGCCCTTATAATATACGTCTATAGCCTTTTGTGGTTCGCAATTCAAACCCAAGCTGCGTATTTCGTAGTATAATGCGTTTTGATAGACTCGTTCAAGAAATCCAAAACCTAGTTCATTATATACGGTATAAAACGCAGCTATAATCTCGTCGGTGACCTCTTCGTGCAGTAGCATGGGAATCCGTGAATATCAGTGTGCTCAGTGTGCTCCGTGAACAGAATCTTCGAAAGCCTCGATCTTAGCCGTGTTCTCAAGCAAGAAGTCGATGTCGTCGAGTGCATTCATCAGGCAGTACTTCTTGTAACCATTGATATCGAACGTCTCGCTATGTCCCGTGGTGAGGTTAGTGACAGTCTGATTAGGCACATCAACACGTACCTCAGCCTGAGGATTAGCAGCTACGGTGTCAAACAGTTCCTGCTGGAACTCGCGGCTCACGATGACGGGCAGCACGAAGCAGTTGAGCAGGTTGTTGCGGTGGATGTCGGCAAAGGAGCTGCTGATGACTACGCGAGCGCCATAGCCTGCGATGGCCCATGCGGCGTGCTCGCGGCTGGAGCCTGAGCCCCAGTTTTGTCCACCGATGATAATCTCGTGTACTCCCTCACGGGGTGCTTCGCTATACTCGGGGCGGTTCATCACGAAGTCTGCCACGGGCTTTCCTTCACCATCGTAGCGGAGGTCGTGCATGAAGGCATCACCGAAAAACTTGGGGTCACGGGTAGTGCTAGCCAAGTAGCGAGCAGGGATAATGAGGTCGGTATTGCAATTGTCTATCTGAATAGGGAGACAGGTCGACTGGATGATATTGAATTTCTGTTTCATATAGAAGACCCCCTCTGCCCTTTGGGCATCTCCCCCTCTATGGGGAGAGCCTCCGGACAGTATGCCTGAGGGGAAGGCTTTTAGACCCCCTCTGCCCTCTGGGCATCTCCCCCTCTATGGGGAGAGCTTCCGGACAGTTATGGGGCAGATATTATTGCTATTATTATGTTTTGCTAAGTATTGTAAACATCCCGAATGGCGCTCCCCATAGAGGGGGAGCTGTCCGTTAGGACTGAGGGGGTCTACTTACCACTCCCGTAATCGCCGATGCAGCCACCACGAGGGGCGATGCGAGGATGGTGCGGGCACCAGGTCCTTGGCGACCTACGAAGTTACGGTTGCTGGTAGAGATGGAGAGCTTGCCTGCGGGCACCTTGTCGGGGTTCATGGCGAGGCACGATGAGCATGAGGGAAGGCGCAGTTCGAAGCCTGCCTCCTCGAGTATCTTATCGATACCCTCATCGATGATCTGCTGGCGCACGAGCCATGAGCCGGGCACGAGCCATGCTACCACATTCTCAGCCTTCTTCTTGCCCTTTACCACAGAGGCAAAGGCACGGAAGTCCTCGATACGGCCATTGGTGCAAGCACCGAGGAAGCAGTAGTCGACAGGGGTACCCTCGAGCTTCTGCCCGGGTTCAAACTGCATATAGTCGAGCATGGCGAGGAATTGTGCACGGTCCTCTTCTGCGATTTCATCAAGCGTGGGAATACACTCGTCAATAGCGATACCGGCACCGGGGTTGGTGCCATAGGTGATGCGGGAAGCAATGTCCTCGGCACGGAAGGTCACCTCCTTGTCGAACACGGCGTCGGGGTCAGAGTAGAGTTGCTTCCACTCCTCCACGGCCTTGTCCCATGCCTCGCCCTTGGGGGCATACTCGCGACCTTTGAGGTAGGCGAAGGTGGTCTCGTCGGGAGCGATGAGTCCGGCACGTGAACCCATCTCGATAGAGAGGTTCGAGAGGGTCAAGCGGCCCTCCATACTCATGTTGCGCACGGTAGATCCTGCATACTCTACGGCATAGCCCGTAGCGCCCGAGGTGGTGAGCTGTGCCATGATGTAGAGCGCCACGTCCTTGGCGGTGACGCCCTCGGCCAACTCGCCCTCGATATTGATGCGCATGGTCTTGGGCTTACTCTGCAGGATGGTCTGCGAGGCGAGCACCTGTGCCACCTCACTGGTGCCGATACCCATGGCGATGGCGCCTACGGCTCCGTGTGTAGAGGTGTGCGAGTCGCCGCAAACGATGGTCATACCGGGCAATGAGAGTGCCTTCTCGGGACCTACCACATGGATGATACCGTTGTCCTTGGTGCCCATGGCGAAGTGGCGGATGCCAAACTCGGCGCAGTTCTGTGCAAGTGTCTCCACCTGCTTGCGTCCTATGGGGTCGTCGATACGCTCCTGCTGGTCGCTCGGTGTGTTATGGTCGGGCATAGCCACCACATGATCGGGGCGGAACACGCGGATGTTCTTGTCTCTCAGTGTATCGAACGCCTGCGGTGTGGTCACCTCGTGACAGTAGAGGCGGTCGATATAAAGTTGTGTGGGACCATCAGGAACGCACTGCACGATGTGGGCGTTCCAGATCTTGTCGAAGAGACAGACCCCCTCTGCCCTTTGGGCATCTCCCCCTCTATGGGGAGAACCTTCCGGATTATTAGTATGCATGTTCTTTTCCATTTTTATATTGTATCTTTTATTTTGTTAATAACTTTTTCTGTGTCGAAGATTACTTCTTCGTTGGTAAACCGTAAAACTCGAAATCCAAATTGTTCAAGCTCCTCTGTCCTGTATGCGTCGGACTCCATTTGAGCATTTGTGAAATGGTAAGCTCCGTCAACTTCAACAATAAGCATCTTTTCTAAACAAACAAAGTCTGCAATGAAATCGTAGATGATATGTTGTCGTTTAAATTTGACTCCAAGTGTTCCACAACGTAATTGCTGCCATAAGCACTTCTCAGCATCAGTCTGATTATTGCGGTTCTCACGAGCAAATGCCTTGAGCAACTCGTATCTATCAGGACTTGCCGTTTGAAAATCGCGTAGCATATTCTAAAGAAGACACCCCGAAGGGCTCCCCATAGAGGGGGAGCTGTCCGAAGGACTGAGGGGGTCTGTAGGTCTGAGGGGTGGGTCCCGTCCCCTTACTTAAACTTATTTATACAGTCAATATATGCCTCCACGCTGGCTGCGATGATGTCGGTGTTGGCACCGAAGCCGTAGTAGAGCTGGTTGTTGTACTCTACCTGCATGTGCACCTTACCCACATCGTCAGAACCCTTGCTGATGGCCTGGATGGTAAACTCCTTGAGGGTCATGTTGCGCTTGATGATCTGCTTCAGTGCACTGATGGCAGCATCTACAGGACCATTACCGGTAGCAGCCGCCTCGAACGACTCGCCAGCAATATTCAAGCCGAGGCTTGCTACTGAGCGTACGCCCACACCACTGGTCACCTGCAAGTAGTCGAGCTTGATGTGGTGGTTATCGCTACGGTCGGCACCGGCGAGCATGAGCACATCGTCATCGTTGATCTCCTTCTTCTTATCGGCAAGTTTAAGGAACTCCTCATATATCTTATCGAGCTTTTCCTGTTCCAGCTCCACACCGAGCACCGAGAGGCGGTGCTTCAAGGCAGCACGGCCACTGCGTGCTGTGAGCACGATAGCATTGTCGTCGATACCGACCTCCTTGGGGTCCATGATTTCGTATGTCGATACGTTTTTCAACACACCATCCTGATGGATTCCGCTCGAGTGAGCAAAAGCGTTGCGACCCACAATCGCCTTGTTGGGTTGCACGGGCATATTCATCAATGAACTCACCATGCGGCTGGTGGGGTATATCTTCTGCGTATTGATATTGGTATGGATGCCCAGGTCGGGATGCGTCTTGAATATCATCGCCACCTCCTCCAATGAGGTATTACCGGCACGTTCACCGATACCGTTGATGGTTACCTCTACCTGGCGTGCACCGTTGAGCACTCCGGCTACGGTGTTGGCTGTAGCCATGCCGAGGTCGTTGTGGCAGTGGGTAGAGAGGATGGCGCGACCGGCTGCGAAGGCATCGACATGCTCGTAGAGGTACTTGATCTTCTCGCCATACTCGTAGGGGGTGCGGAAGCCTGTGGTGTCGGGGATGTTACATACCGTAGCACCCGCCTTACATACCGCTTCGATGACACGAGCGAGGTACTCATTATCGGTACGGCCTGCATCCTCAGCGTAGAACTCCACATCCTCTACGTAGCGCTTTGCATACTTCACCGCTGCCACGGCACGCTCGATGATTTCCTCGGGGGTGCTGTTAAACTTATACTTGATGTGCGAGGGGCTGGTGCCGATACCCGTATGTATACGGCCACGCTTGGCATACTTCAACGCTTCTGCAGCTACATCAATATCCTTCTGTACGGCACGGGTGAGAGCGCAGATGGTAGGCCATGTTACGGCCTTACTTATTTCGATTACTGAGTTGAAATCACCTGGGCTACTCACGGGGAATCCCGCCTCGATGACATCCACGCCCAAAGCCTCCAATTGTTTGGCTACCTGAATCTTCTCCACCGTGTTGAGCTGACAGCCGGGCACCTGCTCGCCATCGCGCAGTGTAGTGTCAAAGATGTATAGTCTGTTATTGTCCATTATGTATATGTATTTGTTTATCTTTTTACCTTTCTTACCTAGTAAGGGTGCAAAAGTATAAACAAATCGCATACTTACAAAATAAAATGTAAGCAAATAACGGGAAAACACGACATTATCTTCGTTTTTCACTTACATGCACAAACAAAAAGTTCTTACTCGGATGGTCCATGCAGATGTATGCGACGACGCAAATAGGGAGTATCATATCGTTTGGCAGTCACGATAGGTAACGTTACTCTAACACGGCAAACCAATAGTTCGGATTTTACCTCCACCAATGCCTTAAAAAAATACTTTCTATTCATACTATTTATTTGTTTGGAGTACTAACATTCCCTTTTTCTGTCGCAAAAGTAATCAGGGGAGAGAATACACATAGGGCAAATCTGTACAATAAGAAGGGGGACAAACTGTTTTTGTCAGTTTCTCCCCCTTATCTTAAACATTATTATGTCCTATTCTCTCTAGACTCCTAGGCCCTAGATATACTAGTCTCTCATGATTTCTAGGAAACCCTAGATTCTCTAGATATTCTAGATACTCTAGATTGTCTAGACTCCTAGGAAGGCATAGACATTCCAGGAAGACCCATAAACAACGAGAGGAGTCATCCATCTGGACAACTCCTCTCTCAAAAAACGGCGGCTACCTACTCTCCCACAAACGCAGTACCATCGGCGCGGTCGGGCTTAACTTCTCTGTTCGGAATGGGAAGAGGTGGAACCCCGACACTATAACCACCTGAATGCTATTATATAACATACAGACAAACAAA
>JAZONI010000013.1:0-3946 GCA_045654445.1 Bacteroidaceae bacterium
TTCCCCCCTTTCATTTTTTTTCTAATCTCTCGACTCTCCTCTCCAGCGCATCTATGCGCTCGATTAATTCTATTGGTACATTTTGGTACATAATGGTATAAATATTTAAGTATAAGATAGATGTATTTGCTTCATCTTAGGCTCACGATTCAGGCGGTATATCACGCTCTGTACGGGAATGCTGAGCTTCGGGCTATCGCTTCATGCCCTTCAGCAGTCCATTTATCTTGCTCTTGAAGCGCTCCAGGCTGTCTTTGCCCCAACCGGCGACATCCATGACGACATTTCCTTTTTCGTCGAGCAGGAAGTAACGCGGTATGCCGTTGATGGAGGGTATGGTGTTCCAGTCGTCATTGGACAGGCGGTAATGGTAGCCCGAAATGTTCTTGATCATATCGCTCCATGTCTCATAGGGACTGCTGCCATTGGTGAGATAAACAAAGGCTATAGGTTCATCCTTGAGTTCATTCTTATACTCTTTTATCTGCTCTATGCCTGTCTTGCACGGTCCGCACCATGTTGCCCAGCAATCGACAAGCACTATCTTACCTTTGTACTCGGAGGCTATATAGTCGAGTATGGTGCCTTCATACTTCACTGGTGCACTGCACACTTTCACATCGGTAGTCAGCTCCTTCTCCAAACGGGCTGTCTCGGCACGCATGTAGTCATTGTAGCGGTGCACCTCATCTTCAAAGGGAGGCATCGGGTTACCCCACTCGGGGGCATCAGGTGCCAGAGGCTTCATGTTGATGGCGCGGCACATCTCTTGAGCACGCTCGAAGCTTTGCATCCAATGTGTTGCAGGGTTGTCCGTCAACCCATTGGCCAAGGCATAGGGTAATACCGATGCATCGCGTATAACCCATAGGCCAACGTTGGATGTGCGGTCAAACAGGGCTATCTCTCCGGCATGACTGTCCTCGAGCGTGTAATCCGCCATCTTGATGGCATATACAGAGTCTACATTGCTCACCTTGGCCCTTCGCAACGAGTTCTTGAGCCACGAGGGATAGTTGATGATGTTTCTTATATATTCCTTTTGGATAAAGAGCGAGGCAAGCTGCTTCTGTCGCTTGTTGTACTCTGCACTGTGCTCGATGTTATTCAGTCGGGCCTGCAAAGTGTCCCAATGTATGGTATGGTATTCCTTGTAAGTAATCTCAGCTGCGGCATCGTGCTTTATGACCGTCTGCCAGTCTATGTGTGTGAGGTCCCACAACACTTGGGAGATGTCGCCTGTTTGCCCACCGAAGGTAACGCCTTTGCCTGCGTTCTCATGCCCCGTCAGTTCATACTTCTTGGCCATGATGGCGGGAAGGTCGATGGTTACCGTGGTGCGATAGCCGGGGAAGAACCAGAAATCACCCGTAGCATCGCCAGGGAAGATGCAATACACGGCATGGTTGTGGAGACCGTATTTCTGGACCAGAAAGTCGCCAGTGATGCTGTCGCTGTAGCGCACCACTTCGTTGCGGCCTGTCACGAGGTCCTGTGTGGCAAGGAAGTAGTATGCCACGGCATCGGGGACAAAACCTATGAAACGACCCTCTATATAGGCCGTGTCGCCTGTAATGCAATACTCGGGCAGAGGTTCATCTGTCGGATATTCGCTGGCCTTCGCCTTTTGGGGGGCATACCCTTTGCCATCCGTACGTATGCCATACCACCCTTTGTCGTAGCCCACGAGGCTAAATGTTTTGGCCGAACGTGGCAAAGCCTTGAAATAAAGCGTTACGCTGTCTTGACCGCTCGTCACGTCAGCACCCTCATAAGCGATAGTGTCGCTTTTGTCTGTAAGCAAACAGATGGCCAGCGAGTCCAGAGCGGGCAATTCGCCAGGAGTGTTTACAGAGAAATGAAGTTTTGTATTTACCTTGCTCAGAACAATCTTTTCCAGCGTCAGCCTGCGCGATTCGGTAAGGGCGAATGCAGGGCGCACGACCTCTGTCCCATGATTACCATAGAAGGTGAAATACACTTTCGTGGCAGCAACAATGGCCGCCAATGTTAGAATGATTGCAAGTACTTTTTTCATGTGTTTTTATTTTGTTGGTTGTTTATATCGTTACACGAATTTTATTTGCGGATAACTTTGCTGCTACTTCTTCAACTCCTCCAACCGTTTAGTGAACGCTTCGGTGGTAGAGTATTCAAGTCCCTTGTTGAGTACATTGCCGTCGGGGTCTAGTGTCTCGTAGTGTGGTATGCCGAGGAACTTGAAGAGTTGCATCAGCTTATTGAAGTCGTCGCGGCTCACAATCTGACAGTCTTCACCATCGAGGTGCTCCTTCGCATAGGCATCATATGCCTCTTGCGATGATTCGGGAGCAGAGATAAAGAGGAAGTCCACCTCGGGATGATCTCTGAAGGCTTTGCGCATCTCCTTCGAACGCTCTATCCCTGCACGGCAGGGGCCGCAGCCCATACCCCAGAAGTCTATCAGCAGATACTTGCCACGGTACTTGTCGGTCATGCGGCGCAGGATATCGGTGGCTTCACCTTCGGGCAGTGTCCACGAAGGTTTCTGTGCCTCGAGTTCTTTGGCATAGAGCCTGTCGAGTTCGGCTTTCAGGAAAGGATGGGTGAGAAGTTCTCGGTGCATCTCCACAAACTTGGGTTGATCCTCTTTGTAGTCGCGCAAATACTCCAATTGCCACTTGGTATCACGAAGCAGCATGATACTTCCCCATAATGTCGGTGCCGAAGCACCCAACACCTTCATGTCGTTGGCTATTCGGGTCGTATCGTGGCATATTACGTAGTCCAAACCCAATAAGTCAGGTTTGAAGATGTCTTTTAGTATAATTCGAGAACACTCATATCTGCTGATGGCGAAGATGAACTCATCCATTGCGAGAATAGCACCATCGTTATAGGGCATATCATGCAGACATTGATAGCTGTCGTATTCCAATGCAATACTGTCCGCCGTGTTATTGTTGGAACGTCTGGTACGAAAATCATAGTCAAACAAATATTCCAAGTACAGCACTTTTCCATTGAGCCACAGATAATGCCGTTCCGTAGGAGTAAGTTCATATCTCCACGCCAAATACTCCATATACTTGTTATATGCAGCCTCCTTTCTGTCAAGGTACGAGATATAGGCTTTCAGGTCAAGCACCTTCATGCTGTCTTCACGCTCCATATAACTGCATAGATCATATCCTAGCAGAAAGTTATCAACTATTCGCTTACATGTCATCACTTGTTTGTCAGGTGAAGTCATCTCAAAGTTGCCTTCCTCATCAATAAACAGTTCGGTTGCACAGCCAGGTACTGTGTATATCAACGTCATATTATAAGAGTCTTTCCCCTCCAATGTCAAGAGCTCAAACTTTGGATGAGCACTTGTATAAGAGACCTCAAAAGTGCCGTCTTCATTAATGTTGACGCTGATAGGAAGGTCTTCGCGTGTCAATACGTTAATTCTATTTATTTGTATCGTGGTGAAACCCTTGTCGTGTGAATAGTTCTCTATTTTTCCACGCACATACACGGTATCTGTATGCAGGAATCCTTCAGCTGTTCCATTCTTTATGTGGCGTTTTTTGTATTTGGGAGTCTCTATAGGCTGTGACGGATGGTGCAAGCCGTAGATGCGCCATCCTTCGGAATAGTTTTCTACATAATCGAAATGCCGTGTGCTCCGCGGCATGGGTTCGAAGAGGAGTTTGAAATGTGTCTCGCCGCTTTCGGGAGTAACAAACTGCTCGCCGATAACAATACCCTCACCACCGATAATCTTATACTCCTTGCCTTTATTGCCGACAAGACGTGTATACTCAGGGATTCTAATCCACCAACCGGGTGTGTTCTTCTCGTGGATGCTCAGGATGGTGGCCGTATCGGTAAACTCCACATTGGTAACGGTAATGGCATCGGCAGTGGAGTGCAGATACTCTACTTCGTCCCACACTTTGGGGTCTCTTGTACACGCCCC
>JAZONI010000014.1:0-19820 GCA_045654445.1 Bacteroidaceae bacterium
CTATTATTGATGATGAGCAGGTAGGCATACTCCTCATCCGAGTTGTCCATATAGACCAAGCTGTTACCCTTCTCCATCAGCAACGAATAGTTCTCGGGGATCACATCGAGCACATCGGCAAAGAACCTCGTGCGCACCGACTGCTTACACGAGTCGAGACGCAGCGTCACCACCTCTCTGATTCCCATCATCACGAGCCCGCCACGAATCATCGCCGCACGCTTATGCCCCTTAGCAATACCATCGGCAACCATAGCGTCGAGGTCGCTATTAACGTTGACAACGCGATATTCAGCCCCACGCTTATCCTTATACTTACCGATAAAGCGGTCAAGCGAATCGGCATAACCCATGGAACAAACAATCGACAAGCTCAACAGCAATACCACCTTTTTCATTACAGTATTCATCAGATAATCTTATTAGAGTTTTAAAAAGTATTCACATTCATCGGCTACAAAGGTAGTATAAGCAAATGAATTGGTCAAGCTAATTCGCCAAAATCAGCTTCTCTCACACCGCGTCCACGCACACCGAAGAATAGCTGCTATCAGATTATTCATCGCAACCACCAAAATAAACCTTCTAAATTAATGATTTATAGAAAAATAATCCGTACCTTTGCAAAATAATGGACTATTGTACACGAACAGATGCATAGACAAACGGGGATCACTCAAAAACAATCTAATAATTAATCATTTATGAAGAAAAAACTAACTATGCTTTTTGCCTCGCTATTCCTCATGATGGGAACGGCGTGGGCGCAACTTGTTGATGGAGGAGTTTACGCCATCATCAATAAGGCTTACCTTAGGGTTATTTCGGAGAATAGTAGCAACAACAAACTGCTACCAATTGCTCAGAGCGCGAATGACTACAACCAATTATGGTTGCTCAAAGCAGGCGAGAACGGAGGATATACCCTACGTTGCCTTGGAAGTGGCCGATTTATGGTAGGAGTTGATGCGCAAAGAACCGCATGGGGCACTTCAAGTACAGGTACAAACTTTTACATTGGTGTGCAAACTGCTGCTACAGAAAGTGCTCCTGCCTACTATTACATCAGCATGAATGAGAACCCTTCTGTGGCTAATGGCTATGAACCTTGTGCACACGATGATCAAAACAATAGAATTGTAGGCTGGAGCCATACTGCAGATGGATCACAATGGGATTTTTCCCAAACAGAGATTGCCATGAGTGAATTGATTGCCAATATCTTGAAAACTGACAAAGCAGATGAATTACTCGCTAATGATAAGTTGGCATCAAATCAGACTCTGTATACCGCATTAAAAAATGCAAACGATGCCGCCAAGGATATTACCGATGACTTGTCTGCAGCATTGGATGTAATGCCCACTTTGAATTCTGCCATTACTGCAGCGGAGGGATTCATTTACAAGATAGCAGAAACAAGCCAGTTGTCTAATGAAAAATACTTCAAGATATATGGCGAACGTGGATTTATCTATGCAGCCGATGGGGTTTTGAAAGGTACAAATGCTGTCAATGTAGCTTATGATGCCAACAATGCCAATCAACATTTCGCGATTCTACAGAAAGAAGACAAGTATTATTTGTACAATGTAGGAGCAAAGAAATTTGTCGTGAAGTCGGGCAACAACACTGCATTAGTAGACCTTCCCGAACAGCCCATCACATTAGAGAAGACAAGCAGCAATGATTATGTTTGGTTGATTAAGTTGAATGGAACCAACATGATAAATTTGTCTTCAGGTCATAATGACTATGGTGTATATACCGATTACAATACAGAAGATCCCGGTAACCGATGGGCTATCTGGCACGTAGGTGATTTAGCTACCGAAGAGTTGGTATCATCTGCTACAACAGCAAAGAACGAGGCCATGGCGGCCATCGCTTTATACGAGGAAGCCGATTATTATACTTATGGAGATGACGCATTGGCTACAGCCAAGAATAACATCAAAGATTTAGTTGTTGACTCTGACATCTTTGCTGCAATTATTGGGGAAAACACTATTGATGCTGCGATGACTACACTGCGCGCTACAGAGAAGAGTGATGGTCCCGTAGCAGGTGACTACATCCGCTTCAAGAATAGGGCAAAGGGTGTTTACATGGCGGCAACAGTAAATGATGGCGACATGATTCGTAAGTCAGACGACGCGACCGACCTGAAGACTCTCTGGTTAGTTGAGGCTGGCGACAATGGCAGCGTAAAACTAAAGAATGTCGCTACCAACAAGTATGTAGGTGCTATTGCTCAAAGTGCAGATGTGAAACAAAAAGAGAGTGCAGAAGCCGCACAATTTACCTTTACCAATGTGGCTGATGTATATGGCGTATTCCAGACAACTGGTGGCGGAGATTATACTTTTGCTAACATGAACGAATGGTGGGGCGCCTTCAAAGTTGTAGGTTGGGAGAAGAATGACAATGCCTCTCAGTGGGTGATGAATAAAGCATATCCCCTCACCGTAGTCTATAAATTCAACAACGAGGAACTCAACAGAACACAAACAGTGGCCGAGCCTGGCACAGTACACACGATAGATTTAAGCAACTTGGGCGACAAGTTGGTAGACTCTGTTGAAGGCGCTACTTTGGAAGATGGCAACTGGGTTGTTACAGTAAATGCAGTGACAACCGTGACCGTTACGCTCAAGGAAAAAGCCTCTGTCGCCATCACTGGTGAAGGCAAGGAAGGCACCATCAATGTCGCAGACCTCAACGACAATGATTGGACCAAGATTCCAGCTGGCACTGCATGGACTATCTCCATGGATGTTGAGAATCCTAACGGCGCCTCATTCAACCAATGGGGGACAAGTATCTTTGCTATTGGCTCCAATGCTTTCCCTGAAAAGAATGGTTATAGAGGTTTGCAATTCTACCTACAGAGTTCTACCAATGGAGGAAAGTTGGATGCTGTATTTGATGGTGGTGACCATCTCATAGACAATGTTACCTATACAGGAAACTTCAGTGCTAGCATCTCTTATAATGGTGGCAATCAGTTGCAGATCAAGACTACTAATGCCTCAGGTACTGTAGCTATCAACGACTACACCCTCACAAACACACTCGCAGAGTTCTCTCAGTTCGCTTATGGATTGCCTAAAGGCATCAACGTCAAGAATCTGATGATTGCTCCCTTGAGTCATAGCGTGGACTATCCTACAACATCTACAGCATCTGGCAATAAGTACACCTTTACCTCCAACAAGATTCTCTATGGCGGTCAATGCAATAAGATTCGCTTCACGCTTACTAAGTCGGGGGCATATTATAACAACGATAACAACAAATTACGCATGAGTTTCGACTCATTCGAACTCTTCGATGCTTCAGGAAAGAAGGTAGAACTCAAAGACACTTATTTCTCTGGAAATAATAGCGGAAAAGTTTTCGCAAATATGCTTGATGGAACAGATAGCACCTATTGTGCAGGTACATGGGCATCAGGTACAGAGTCTGACTGGTTTGAAATCACCCTCCCCAATGACATTGACCTCGGTGGTGCGTTCTCATTCAGTTACGTTACTGAGAATGGAGCCCACTTCGCAGACCCTGGCTTCCGTATCGACATGAGTTATGAGTTGCTCACCTACACCTTCAATATCAACGCCCCCGAAGGCGAAACCGTAGAGGTGACATACAACAACGAGGCTATTGCCAACGGTGGAACAATCAAAGGTGAATTTGACAAAAAACTCTTCGCTGTCACCAACATCCCCGGCTATACATGGAGCATAGAGGTAGATGAGGAGAACCGCACGGTAACCCTTACCTACACCAAGATTGAGCCCGTAGAGAACCCTGAAGCCGTAGTTGCCCTCGTCAACCGTATCGGTGGTGCAGGTACAGCCAACAAGTTCAAGTTCGTATTCGACCCCTCTATCAACTCTGAGCAAGAGACCTTCGTTATCGATGCCGAGGATGGCAAGATCTTGATTAAGGGTTCTACCCTCAGTGCATTGACCACAGGTCTCGGTTGGTACTTGAACAATGTCGCAAAGATAAATATTGCTTGGAACTCACTCAACGAGAAGACTGTAGCAGTCAAGAATGAGGGTGCAGCATACGCTGACCTCTCATACCTACCTTTGCCTACCGCTGAAGAAACTCACACCTCGGATGCAAAATATCGTTACTACCTCAACACCTGTACCTTCGGTTACTCTATGACCTCTTGGACATGGACCCGCTGGCAGCAGGAGATTGACTGGATGGCACTCCATGGTATCAACATGCCGCTCCAGCTCGTAGGTCTCGAGGAGGTATGGCGTACATTCCTCACTATGAAGGACGCTAATGGTAACCGTAAGTATGGCTACTCCGACGAGGAGGCTAAGGCTTTCGTAGCGGGTCCTGCCTTTATCGCTTGGTGGGCGATGAACAACCTCGAAGGATGGGGTGGTACTTCCGCTGGTTCAAAGAGTGGCTATAACAACCTAGCTGGTGCCGGTGGTGTACAGGACGATGCATGGTATGCTCGCCAGAAGAATCTCGCCAAGCAGATTGTAGATGCACAGCGTGCGCTCGGTATGCAGCCCGTAATTCCCGGTTGGTCAGGTATGGTGCCCACAAACTTTGCTGACAAGTCAGGCTTTGCAACCCGTGGTAATGGTAGTAACTGGGCCGGCGACTTTGTTCGTCCGCTCCTCTTGAGTACAAGTGTTGGCGCTAGTAAATATGCCGAGATTGCTGACGACTACTATGAGTGCTTGCACGCCGTGATGGGCGAAAGCCAGTACTACTCTATGGACCCCTTCCACGAAGGTGGTGGTGCAGGTACTATGGCGGACTATGAGTATATGTATGCTGCCATGGAGGCTGCGAATCCTGGTTCACAGTGGGTTATCCAGCAGTGGCAGTGGAGCGAAACACAGAAGTACTCGCTCAGTGCCGTGCCCGCAGGCCGACTCATCGTGCTCGACCTCTTCTCTGACGGCTCACCCGCATTTGACGGCTACAACGGCTATGCTCCTCAGGAGGCTGTGTTCTGTGCTATCCCCAACTTCGGTGGTCGCTCAGGACTCATGGGCCGCTTGCAGAATGTGACAGACAACTACTTCAAGTTTAAGGGTAAGTACGCAAGCATCAAGGGTATCGGTACAGCGCCCGAGGCTATCGAGCAGACTCCCGTGGCCTACGACTTGATCTATCAGCTCCCCTGGATGAATGGTGAGAAGCCTAGCGTAGAAGAGTGGGTCGACAACTATGCCGTGTCTCGTTACGGTAAGGACAATGCAGTAGTGAAGGAAGCTTGGAGCCTGCTCCGTCAAGGTCCGCTCAACTATGGTGCCGACGGTATCCAAGGTCCTGTAGAGGATGTATGGGCTGCACGTCCTAACCTCGATGCCAATAAGGCAAGTTCATGGGGTAAGACACTGAAAGATGCCGGGCATATCTATACTCCTGCTCGTCGTCAGATGTTGATCGATGCGGTGTACAAACTCATCGACCAGGAAGACGAACTTGAGTTGACCAATGGTTCTGTATATAAGAGCAACTATATGTACGACCTCGTAGAGTTTGGTGGTGCGGTTATGGCCGACTATGCTTATGACCTCTTGCTCGGAATCAAGGCTGCCAAGAATGCTGATAATACTGCGCTCTATGAGGCACGCCGCGATGCCTTCCTCCAACTCATCCTGGATATGGATGCCTTCAGAGGTACCAACCTCAACTTCCGTCTCGGTAAGTGGACACAGGAGGCTCGCGATGCTGCAGGTGAGGTAGAGGGTGCCACTACGGCTACTCCCGATTGGTATGAGTACAACAACGCCCGTACCATCCTGTCTACTTGGTCATCGCCCGGTACCAACCTCAATGACTACTCATACCGCTCATGGCAGGGTCTCTTGAAGGACTACTACTACAAGCGTTGGAAGTATTACTTCGAAAATAACTGTACTGATGGTGAGTATAAGTACTTCGAGTGGAACTGGGCACATGGTAAGGAACACTATGTAGGTCAGACCGGTATCAGCAATGTAGACCTTACTGCAGATCAGGATGGTCATACCTCTAAATATACTCGCGAGCCTGTAGGTAACACCGTAGACGAGGCTGTAAAGATGCTTGGAAAGTACATCATCCCTGTTACTGTAAACGGAAATACACATTATGCTTATCGCTATCTTGACAATGACGTTTCAAACATGGCCACTATCCCTGCAAACGCTGGCGGAACTGTTGACCTGACTCCCTATTTCGGAGAATTGACAGGTATCAAATCATTCGACTCTGACGTTGTTGAAGGCTCAGTAACAGACCTCAGCAAGGTGGTCATCAAGGCTGAAGCTGCTGATGGCGCACATAGTGCAACCCTCACATTGAACGATGGCACCAAGTTGACATTCTATTTCTCTATGAACCCAAAGTTCAATGGTGTATACACCATCAACTATAAGAATGGCAATGCAGATGCTGCCGTATTCGTAGGATACAATGAAGATAAAGACAATGCAAATAATGTAGGTTACAAGTTGATTGCTACGGGTACATATTCTACCACTGCAGCAGGAGACAAACATTTCACCATCACTCCCTCAGGTGTAGGTTTCAACATCTCTGCACAAGGCAAGTATTTGAAGGCCCCTAACCTCAATGCATGGAACCACGTGATGTTCTCAGACAATCAGGGTGATGCTGGTGTTTACCTCTTTGAAGAAGTAGAAACAGAACTCTACAAGATGCGTGATCCTAACAATGAAGACAAGATAAAGTATATCAACGACTACGACAAACTCGTCTTCGGTAATGATAAGTCAGGCAAGGAAAATTTGGCAACCTTCACTATTACAAAAGCCGAAACCTTCCCTTTTAGCGTCAGCGCAGCGAGCATGGCTACCCTTTGCCTCCCTTTCAATGTGGTGATGGCCGACGGAATGTATGCCTATGACCTATCTCGCGCCAACATTGAGGCTGAAGAAGATGAATATGTGTGTACCATGAAAGCAGTTGCTGCTCCTGGTGAGACACTGAAGAAGGGTACTCCTGTAATCATTCAGGCTGCAAAGGGGGAATACGACCTTGCCATCACTATGGATGATACCAATGCCAAGGGTGCCTTGAACGGTTCACTCTTGAAGGGTAACTTCGTAAGCCAAGCATTGACACAGAGCGAGACCACACGGAAGTTCATCTTCGCTAATGGTAGCGCTGGTGTAGGATTCTATCTTTTGGATACTGAGCAAGATGCCCCCATCGGGGCCAACAAGTGCTGGTTGGAGTGGGATATGACTCTTGGTCAAGTGGCCAACTCTATCAGTCTGCGCTTCGATGATGGCAGTACAGACGTAGAGCACATCGAGACAAGCCGCCCTACTCAGCTCGTCATCTACAACATATTGGGTCAGCGACTCGACGCTCCACAGAAGGGCATCAACATCATCAACGGGAAAAAAGTTTTGATTAAGTGAGAACCGAAGTCATGAATCTCGCAAAGTCCCAACGCGGGATCCTTCACGAGGTTCAGGATGACATCATAGTTACCGTAAACTATAAACAAACTCTTTAACTAAAAACAATATGAAAAAGAAATATATCGCTCCCAATATGGAGACCATTACTATTGAGTTGTGCAGCATGCTGACTGCATCGCCCACAGTGAACATCTACACAAATACGACTGTTGGAGCCGACCAGTCGCTCTCAAACGAGCGCGGTGACGAGCGCCAGTGGGGCAACATCTGGAATGAATAAATCCTCACAGTCATACACAAAGAGAGAAAAGGCACCGCACGGTGCCTTTTCTTGTTGCAATAATATTATTGGTGTCCGATAAAGTTTCTTCAACTCAATATCTCATGTGAATAGGCGTCTTGATTGTGATATTTGCGGTTGTTTTGGAGATAATATAGCAGTTTACCCAGGTCTCTGGATTGTCCCCCTAGTTAGGGGGCGTAGCGAGGCCTTCAGAGGGTTGGCTAAATGCCAAGCCGTGTCGAGTGAGGGGAGCACAGTGCTCTGTGCGATGGAGGACCCGTAAGGGAGCGAAGCGGAGGGGGTATTATTTGTAAACTCGTACCACCTCCCCCTCTGTGAGGAAAAGGCCTTCGGCACTCCTTAATGCCGATAAATCGGCAGCCGTCGCTACCGACGCTATCATATCGCGTCGGCCTCCTAACCTAGGAGGAGAATTTCAAGGTAGGTAAACATCTATATTATTACGGTTGTTTTTCATTTATAAGCCCCTATAGCTGTATTAGGTTGAACGAATCGCTCGGCTTTGCCGTCAGTACTGTCCTGCACTGTCCCCCTGGCAGGGGGACGAGCGGAACAAAGAGGAGCGGAGGGGGTGTAGAGCTATACAGTAGCTTCATGCACCCCCTCCGTTTCGTTTCACTTCACTCGTCCCCCTGTCTGGGGGACAGTGCAGGCAATACAATAATATAGATGTTTACCATGTCCAACGCGAGATACTTCGTTGCACTCAGTATGACACGATGTAGTGATGTAGTGGCGCTCGCTGGGAATAAACGTTGTTTATTCGCTCGCTTTTGTGTACCTTTACGAGAAGGTTTCTCGTGAAGGTTAGTGGCGCTCGCTGAGAATAAACGTTGTTTATTCGCTCGCTTTTGTGTACCTTTACGAGAAGGTTTCTCGTGAAGGTTAGTGGCGCTCGCTGGGAATAAACGTTGTTTATTCGCTCGCTTTTGTGTACCTTTGCACTTCATTTCATGATGATGAGGAAAAGACTCAAGATATATACGCGACAGATTGCGCTAATCATACTTATATATATAGGAGGTATAGCCCCCGCACAAGCCGCGAACCGACTTTATGGTGTGGTGACCGATGCCATCACATTGGAGGCTATGCCCTATGTATCGGTATATCTACAAAACACGACCGACGGATGCCAAACGGACAAGGACGGACACTTCTCGTTCATCACGCCTGAAACGAGCGGTACGCTGGTAGTGTCGTTCCTTGGCTATACTGAACAGCGCATCGTCATAGGGCCAAAAACTAAATATCCTTTACACATACAACTATCGCCCACTGCATATGAATTGAACGAGGTGGAGGTGAAACCCGAGCGTGAGCGATACCGCCGCAAAGGGAATCCTGCCGTAGAGCTGATTCAGAGCATCGTGAGGGAACGCGAACGGTACCGCCTCGACAGCCACGACTACTACAGCCGCAACCGACATGAACTGCTCACCATAGCACTCAACAACTTTGACCAAAGCAAATATCAAGCCGAACTGCTCGACAACATCGGTCTGTTGCAGGAGTACCTTGATACATCACTCGTATCGGGCAAGCCTATTCTCAACATCTCATCACGTGAGTTGATAGCCAGCGACCATTATCGCAAGTCGCCCGAGAGTCACAAGAAACATGTCGTGGCACGCCGCCGTGCTGGAGTGGACGACTTCATATCCGAACAGGAGATCGACGGTATATTCGAAGAGGTATTCAGAGATGTAGACCTATTCCAAAATGACATCAACCTTTTCCGAAACCGTTTCGTGAGTCCGCTATCATCATTAGGAACAAGCGTGTACAAATATTACATCATGGACACGATATGGGTAGAGGGCACACCATGCGTTGACCTGGCTTTCACACCATTCAACTCCGAGTCGCACGGATTTACCGGACATCTCTACATCACGACCGATAGCACCCACTTCATCAAATGGGCACAATTGCGCACACCCTACGACATCAACCTTAACTTCGTGCGCACACTCGACATCACACAGACCTTCACCCCTGCCGCCGACGGCACCCCCCTACTCAACCGCGAATCCATGGTGGCTGAGTTTGAAATCACTGAACAGATTAATGGGGTGTATGTGAAGCGTGAAGTGAACTACAACAACTACCTGCTCGATGTACCATCACGCCCCGACCTGCTGGACCGCCCCGAGAACATTATTGAAGAGGAGGACTCACGTAATAAAGACGAACTCTTCTGGATAGTCAACCGCATCGGGCATGTCACTCCTAAGGAACTATCGGTGGGTGATATGATTGCCAAGCTGCGCCAATTCCCACTCTACTATTGGACCGAGAAGATTATCACTTATCTCTTCACTGGCTATGTGCCCAATAAAAAGGAGGAACCGGAGTTTTTCTATGGACCTCTGAACACGAGCATCAGCAACAATGCTTTAGAGGGTCTGCGACTCCGCGTTGGAGGCATGACCTCAGCCTACCTCAATCCGCACCTGATGGGACGTTTCTACGCGGCATATGGCTTTGCCGACAAGCGATTGAAATATATGGGCGAACTGGAATACTCGTTCAAGAAAAAGAAGGAACATATCAACGAGTTTCCCATCCACTCGCTGCGTCTACGCTACGAGAACGATATCTATCAATATGGACAGACCTATCTCTACACCAATAAGGATAATATCTTCCTCAACCTCAAGCGTATCGAAGACAACCAAATCGGTTACCTGCGCAAAGCGGAATTTTCCTATAACCGTGAGCACTACAACCACTTCTCCTATGCTCTGACACTGCGCAACAAAGTATATGAAAGCAGCCGACTGATGCAGTTTGAGACACGACTCGACGGTCAGCCCCACTTCAACAAGGAACTGCCACAGACGGAACTGGAACTGAGCCTACGCTATGCTCCAGGTGAGAAGTTCGTACAGAAGAAATGGGACCGTAACTCCCTACTCCCTGAGCGCCCCGTGTTTACTCTCTCACACAGTGTAGCCATGAAAGACGTGCTTGGCAGTCAGTTCACCTGCCACCACACTGAGGCCAGTGCTCGCAAGCGTTTCTGGCTCTCCTCATTCGGCTACATCGAAGCCGTGGGCAAGGGAGGACGCGTATGGAACGATGTCCCCTACCCGCTCCTCATCATCCCGAATGCCAACCTCTCATATACCTTACAGAAGGAGTCATTCGCACTGATGAACCCCATGGAATTCGTGGCCGACACCTATGCTTCGTGGGAAACCATCTACTACATGAACGGACTCATATTTAACCGTGTGCCCCTCATCAAGCGTCTCGGCTGGCGCGAAGTCATCGACTTCAAGGGATTCTACGGCAGCTTGCGCCCGAGCAACATGCCTACCGACAACAATGGCCTCTATCTCTTCCCAAGGGAGAATCACCCGTTGACACAAACGCCCTACATGGAACTCTCGTTCGGTATCGAAAACATCTTCAAGGTACTCGAGGTGGACTATGTACGCCGCCTCACCTATTGCGACCTGCCCGGCATAAGCAAACATGGAGTGCGCATCCGCGTGCATGCCCAGTTCTAAAGATGAAAACAGAAGGTAAAATTTGTGTGTTTTCTCTGTTTGCGCTATCTTTGCATATTAAAGACCTAAGAAACAAACTTATTGTATAGATGATGAAAACGGTTTTCAAACATATTGCAGCACTCGGTCTGCTGCTATTCTCGGCACAATGGGCCAGTGCACAAGCCGACTCCTATTTTCTTCACACCGTAACGAAAGGACAGGGACTATACTCCATCTCACGCATGTATGGAATTACCGAAGAGGCCATCATTGCACTTAATCCAGGCAGTGAAACAGTCATCAAAGTGGGCGAACAACTGCGCATCCCACAAAATAAAGTAGTGGAAACAACCACAACGACACAGAACGAAGAAGCACGTTTTCACACCATCAAAACTGGCGAGACACTATATCGACTCACCGTTATCTATAATCTCACGGCTAAAGAGATATGTGATGCCAACCCCGGCCTGAGTGCCGAGAGCTTCAAGGTAGGACAGGTAGTGACCATCCCAAAGAAGAAAAGCGAAGAGCCTGTAGCATCTGCCACACCGAAAGTGACAGAGCCTAATCCCCTCATCGGGAAAGTGGTACAACAGCAGCAAGAGGCTATCGTTGAGAAGATGAACGAGACATCCTCCAACTGCAAGACCGAACACCTGGTGAAGCGTAAAGAGAACATCTACCGCATAAGCCGCATGTATGGCATCACAGAACTGGAACTCATTAATGCCAATCCCGAACTGCGCGAGCGTAGCCTCAGACGCGGCGAGATTATCTGTATACCCTACGCGGCCACAGAGAAACATAAGGAGATTGTCAACAAACAAGAGGAGAAACCTACTGTGGTTGTTATCCCGACTGACGAGGAATTGTTTGCAGAATCAAAAGTGCAACCAGTAGACATCGAACAGATCAAAGCTGCCATCATACTTCCGTTCATGCTCGACAACGACAGCATCAATAGTGACCAGCAGAAGATGGTTGAGTTCTACGAAGGAGCACTGCTTGCCCTTGACAGCCTCAAGAGCGAAGGAGTATCGGTAGACCTTCACGTATACGATTCGGGGGACAAATATGCCTCTATCAAACCCATCCTGTCCCTCCCCGAGATGCGTGACATGAACCTCATCATAGGCCCTATGCACAAAAGTCATATTTCTGAGGCAGCAGCCTTTGCCGACTCTACGGGTATCAGACTGGTGATTCCCTTCGACCGCAAAGTTGATGAAGTGTTTACCAACCCATACATCTATCAGGTGAACACCCCACAGAGTTACTTCTACTCAGAGGTGTACGACCACTTCTTTATGCAGTTCCCCCACCCGAACGTCATCTTCTTTGAATCTCCTGAAGAGAAGGACGATGACATGATTGCCGGATTCAAACGCGAACTAAGTGCACGAGGAGCATCATACACCGTACTCATGGCCGACACAGCCACCAACAAGGATACCATCTACAGCCAACTCGACCTGGAGCGTAACAACATTCTGATGATGACATCAGAGAAGAGCGGAAGCCTCAACAACATGATTCCCGTATTCCAGTTATTGGTACGCGACACTGCCACAACAAAGTTCGACATCCACCTCTTCGGCTATCCACAATATCAAGTGTATACCAACAACCATTTGGCTTCATTCTATGAGATTGACACCTACTTCTACTCATCGTTCTACACCAACAACTTGTTACCTCAGGCCATAGACTTCCACAAGAAGTATCGCCGCACCTACAGCAAGGAAATCGTGAACAGATATCCCAAATATGCTATTCTCGGTTTTGACATTACCTATTATTTCTTGAAGGCATTGCACCTATATGGTACCGACATAGAGAACCGAATGGAAGAGATGCATTACAATCCCATACAGACAGGATTCAAATTTGAACGCGTCAACAACTGGGGCGGATTCATTAACCGCAAGGTATTCTTTGTGCACTTCTCCAAAGAGTATGAACTGCAGAAAATAGACTTCGACAACTGATGAAACGAATATTCCTTCCCCTACTCCTTGCCCTGATTACGACAATAGCACACGCTCAAGTGGGAGAGCTGCGCGATAACCTGGCCATCGGATTTAGCGGTGGCTACAACCTGAGCAGTGTAGATTTCAGCCCTACCATCAAGCAAGGCCTGCAACCTGGATATACGGGCGGCTTCACCATGCGATACACCACAGAGAAATATTTCTCGCTGATTTGTGCAGCACAACTTGAGGTCAACTTTGCCCAACGAGGATGGACAGAGATTATCGAAGATGGCACAAACAACACTTACAGCCGCACCACCAACTACATAGAGATACCCTTCTTTGCTCATCTTGGATGGGGCAACGAGGAACGCGGTTTACAATACTTCTTCAATGCAGGTCCTCAAGTAGGCTTATACCTCAGTGATATGGAACATTATGGATTTACAGAAGAATATCCATGGAAACCACAGTTACGTCCCAACAGGATAAATAGCCAATATGGTAAGGAGATAGAAAACAACTTAGAATATGGTATTGCAGGCGGTTTGGGTGTGGAGTTGAAAACCGGCATTGGCAACTTCACCATTGAAGGACGCTATTTCTTTGGTCTTTCCGACATGTTCGGCAATTCCAAAGCCGATCCTTTCGGCCGCTCGGCCAACACCACGATTACAGGAAAAATCGCTTACCTGATTGACATCACCAAGTAGTGCCGACATCGAAGAGGGACCTGCTGATACGACAATCAGGCAAACACAAAAAATCTCCGCAAGATATACGTTTTGCGGAGATTCTACGTTAATAAAAATAATGAAAAAGGCAATCCTACTTATCATCCTATTGTTGACAATCAGCCCCACCTTGCTGCATGCGCAAGAGGGTGTGGAGAGCGGTACCGTGCTCATCAAGGGAACCGTGACCGATGAGACGGGAAGTCCCGTAGAAATTGCCAATATCTGGGTAGCTCGGCAGATGAAGGGCACCACTACTGATCTCAAAGGTGAGTACACGCTGCGCTTGGCTACAGCCGATACAGTAGAAATCACCTACTCGATGATAGGCTACCAGACCCGCAAACGCATACTGCACAAGCCCACGGGAGTGATCACCATGAACATCATGCTGCCCCACACCAACACGGCACTGCAAGGGGTGACCATACGCGAGACACGACGACAGACGGGATCGACCCAACACCTCACACAGAAGCAAGCACGCCTGATGCCCGATGCCTCAGGAGGCTCGGTGGAGTCATTCATCGCCACACAGGCGGGCGTGAGCAGCACCAACGAATTATCGTCAACGTACAATGTCAGAGGAGGAAACTTTGACGAAAACTCGGTATATGTCAACGGCATAGAGATATACCGTCCACTGCTCATCCGCGCAGGGCAGCAGGAGGGGCTATCGTTCATCAACCCCGACATGGTAGAGAGCATAGGCTTCTCGTCGGGCGGCTTCGAAGCCAAATATGGCGACAAGATGAGCAGCGTCCTCGACATCACCTACCGCCGCCCTACCCGACTCGAAGGATCAGTATCGGCTGGTCTGCTGGGTGCCAATGCCTATATAGGCACAGGCAAGGAGGACAAGTGGAGCATGACACACAGCCTGCGCTACAAGACAAGCCGCTACCTGCTGGGCACACTCGACACACATGGCGAGTATGACCCGTCGTTTATAGACTACCAGACCTTCCTCACCTACCACCTCAGCAAACAACTGGAGGTGGGGTTCATAGGTAACATATCAAAGAACGACTATCAATTCCGTCCCTCAGACCGCAACACCTCATTCGGTACGCTGGAGGATGTGAAGGAGTTTAAGGTGTATTTTGGCGGACAGGAGGTAGACCAGTTCCTCACCTCGTTCGGCGCACTCACTCTGACCTACAACAAGGATGAGAACAACAAACTGACTTTCAACACTTCGGCCTACCGTACCGATGAGGAGGAGACCTTCGACATCATCAGTCAATATTGGCTCAACGATATAGATGATGACAAGAACATGGGCGTGGGCACCTACATGGAGCATGCACGCAACTACCTGAGTGCCACAGTGGCCTCGGTAGGGGTGGGTGGCCAGCATAAGCGGGCACAGCATGAGGTGCTATGGGGTGCTGAGTACAAACTGGAGCATATCGCTGACGACATCAACGAGTGGGAGATGCGAGACTCAGCAGGATACTCACTGCCTCACACGGGTGAACGTCTCGAACTCATCTATAACCTTCGCTCACAGAACGAGGTGCACAACCACCGTCTCTCAGGCTTCGTGCAAGACACCTGGCGCAAGCATACTGATGTGGGCCTCTTCGTCATCAATGGCGGAGCCCGCCTCTCCTATTGGACATGGAATGGCGAACCGCTCTTCTCGCCCCGCCTCTCAGTGGGTTTCGTACCCGAAGCAAATGAGAAGTTTACCTTCCGCTTGGCCACAGGTGTCTACTACCAGAGTCCCTTCTATAAGGAATTCCGCGATACAGTGCAGGCTGGTGGATCATCGTATGTGAAACTCAACAAGAGCATCAAGTCGCAACGCTCGGTACAGGTGGTGGGTGCCATGGACTATCAATTCCGCGTGTGGGACCGTCCCTTCAAGTTCACCTCAGAGGTGTATTACAAGGCTCTATCGAACCTCATTCCCTATAACATCAACAATGTGCGCCTCACCTACTATGGGGAGAACTGTGCATCGGGCTATGCCGCAGGACTCGACATGAAACTCTTTGGCGAGTTTATCCCCGGTACCGACTCATGGCTCACCGCCTCTATCATGCGCACCGAGGAGAAGATTGACGGGAAGTGGTATCCACGCCCTACCGACCAGCGTGTGAACATATCACTCTGCCTCACCGACTACTTCCCCGGATCGGACCGCTGGCAGATGAACCTACGTGCCGTATATGCCAACGGATTACCTTTTGGACCACCCCACTCGGGACGTGAGAAGCAACTATTCCGTGCGCCTGCCTACCGCCGTGTCGATATAGGTATGAGCTACCGCCTCGTCAACAACGAGGAGCGTACATTACACACGGGATGGCAACAGCACCTGCGCAACGTTTGGCTAGGCATAGATGCTTTCAATCTTTTGGACATCAACAATGTAAACTCCTTCTATTGGATTACCGATACGGAGAATCACCGCTATGCTGTGCCCAACTACCTCACCGGTCGCCGCATCAATGCGCGAGTGCTGGTAGAGTTCTAAAATGAAGAAAAAGATTTATTCCTCGGCCGAATAGTCGTAATAGTTCCAATAGGTTTTCCCATATTGGCGCATCGCCTTATTACGGGCTACGACACGATTATCGGCATGTTCCTGCTGCAACTGGCAGTAAGCCTCGTAATCTGCGACGATTTGAGCATCGGGTACGAAGGCTATCGGTGCCTCGGGATGTTGCGTGTTGTAAAGCAACAACGCCTCCTGATAATAGGTTGGTAACTTAGCACCCTTTTGAAGCATTGCTTCCAACTCAGGAGCCAAAGCATCGAGGTCTTTATCAAGCAGCAATGCAGCCAAATAGCAATCACGATAGGTCACAGAATCGACTGTAGCATAGAGACGTTGAGCAAAATCACGCCCCGTCTCACCCTCATTGGGTTGCGTGCCCAGATGGGTGTAAAACTCCATTGCGCTATAGTTCTCGGCACATCTGTCATCTGCATGATAGATAAGTCCCTCAACCCCATAAGGTTGAGGATAGCAGAATAAGCGTTCAGGGAGAGTACCCGTTTTAAGCATTGCAAGATTACGCAATGTGGTGAGCCCCACATTATAATCGTCGGATTGCTTTCCCACCTTGAGCATTGCCTCGTAGTCACTTTCGTGCAGATGTTTCCACACAGCCAACTCCATGTGCTGTACCGTAGCATGGTTGCCTAGCTGTGCTGTCACAACAAACAAGATTGCAAAGGTCATCATATTGGGCCACAACTGTTTCATCAGTGAGGGACGCGACAAAGCAATAATCCTACGTTCCACCCATACGATGAATACATAAAACAATAAACATAGTACCACACCCCAAATCCATTTTGATGGCGAGTAGTGCACGGTGTCGCCGTCAATAGCAGTAAACAACGCCAGCAACACACACGACGGCACATACGACAGTGCCTCCCAACTTCCATGCAACTTAGACAGGCGATTGACTCCCCACTGCACAAACAGCAGGAGCAGGGTAACAATCAGCGCTGTCCCCAAAGCATTGTTCGAGGTTACGCCTTTGGATAGATGGTCTTGTAGCAGCGCCAACAATTCACCTTGAAACAGGTAGATATAAAGAAACGAAAAGGTAGCAAACAGTACTGCGCAGATTATTCGTATAGGGGTATGATATTTGTTCTTTCTTTCCATAATTAAGTAAAAAGTCCCCTGCCCCTCCGAAAGAGGAGCAGGGGAAGTCTATTTTAATCCAACTTCTTCAGCACGATAGCCGAGCGAGCGGGGATGTACAGCTTCAGCCACTCCTTCTTGTAGCGCTTGTGCAAGGGCTCAAAGTGGGTGAAGTGTGTGAGGCTCGGGTCAGTGAGACCGTTACCGCCAAATACGGGGTTGTCGGTATTGAGCACCTCCTGGTATGAGCCGCGCGGCACGAGCAAGCCGTAGTCGCTGTATGAGTTGGTGGGGCTGAAGTTGAAGACAAACAGCAGGTCGTCGCGACGATATGCCAGTATCTGGTCGCCATCGTTACAGTTGATCTCCACCACCTTGCTCTTCTCATACTTGTTCACGCCACCGATGAGCTTCATCATCGCCTGGTCGAACTTGCCGAGGTACTCGTAGCACAACTTATCATTGTCTACCAAGCTCCACTGACGACGTGCATACTTGTAGCTCCAGCCGTTACCCTCGCGGGGGAAGTCAATCCATTCGGGATGACCAAACTCATTACCCATGAAGTTGAGGTAGCCACCATTGATGGTCGATGCGGTGAGCAGGCGTATCATCTTGTGTAGGGCGATACCGCGGTGAGCCATGTAGTTCTCGTCACCCTTCTGGAAGTGCCAGTACATATCGGCATCTACGAGGCGGAAGATGATGGTCTTGTCGCCCACAAGCGCTTGGTCGTGGCTCTCGGCATACGAGATGGTCTTCTCATCCTGACGGCGGTTGGTCACCTCCCAGAACATGCTGGTGGGCTTCCAGTTCTCGTCGGTCTGCTCCTTGATAAGCTTGATCCAGTAGTCGGGCACGTTCATCGCCATGCGGTAGTCAAAGCCATAGCCACCATGCTTGATGGGAGCCGCCAAGCCAGGCATGCCCGATACCTCTTCGGCAATGGTAATGGCATTCTTGTTTACCTCGTGGATGAGGTCGTTAGCCAAGGTGAGGTACCACACAGCGTCGCCATCCTGATTGAGGTTGTAGTAGTCGCGATAGCCACAGAAGGCTTCGCCGAGGCCGTGGCTGCGGTAGAGCATTGAGGTGACGCCATCGAAACCGAAGCCGTCAAACTTGTACTCCTCCATCCAGAAGCGGCAGTTAGAGAGCAGGAATGCCACTACCTCGTTCTTTGAATAGTCGAAGCAGAGTGAGTCCCAAGCGGGATGCTCGCGGCGGTCGCCGGGGTAGAAATACTGGTCGGGATCGCCGGCAAAGTTGCCCAAGCCCTCGAGCTCGTTCTTCACGGCATGTGACTGCACCATATCCATAATCACGGCAATGCCATTGGCATGAGCCTCATCGATGAGCTGCTTGAGTTCCTCGGGAGTACCTTGACGTGATGATGCAGCAAAGAAGTTTGATACATGGTAACCGAATGAGCCATAGTAGGGATGCTCCTGAATAGCCATGATCTGTATGCAGTTGTAGCCGCCAGCGATGACGCGGGGCAACACCCTCTCGCGGAACTCGTTATAGGTAGATACACCCTCCTCTTCGCCCGACATACCTACGTGGCATTCGTAAATGAGCAGCGGTGAGGTATTGGCCTTGAACTTCTTCACCTTGAACTCGTAGGGTTCGGGCTCCCATACCTGAGCGCTGAAGAGATAGGTGGTCTCATCCTGTACCACACGGCGTACATAGGCGGGGATACGCTCACCCGAGCCGCCTTTCCAGTACACTTTCAGTTTATAATAGTCTTCGTGCTTGATAGCCTCAGCAGGGAGCTTCACCTCCCAGTCGCCATGACCGTTGAGACGAGTGAGTTTATACTCCTCCTTCTCCTGCCACTCGGTGAAGTCACCGATGAGGTAGATTGCGGTAGCGTTGGGGGCCCACTCGCGGAAGGTCCACCCCTTCTTGGTCTTGTGCAGACCATAGTATTCATATCCTTTGGCAACGTCTTTCAGTTTCTTCGCACCGTTGTCAGTAAGTTCATTCTTACGACGTACGTAGTAGTCGTAGCGGCCCTGAATCGCAGCTTCGTACGGTTCCAGCCAAGGATCGTTTTGAATAAGTTTAAGCATGATAGTTTATTTATTTACGATTTACAAATTTACTATTTACAATTTATTTACCATTTAGTTATTGGACAATTTAGGGAACCAACGATGCCTAAATCGCAAATAGTCAAATTGACCAATAAATAGTACATTGTAAATAGTCAAATAGTAAATTGAACTTATTTCTTCACTTTGATAATAATCTTCTTCAATCC
>JAZONI010000015.1:0-3244 GCA_045654445.1 Bacteroidaceae bacterium
GGCCATGCAAGCGATAGCGAGCATAATATCTGTTCAATCTGTGCCATCGTGTTGATTTTTTTTGTCAACTGATTACACAAGATGACACTGATTTGGTTCTCCGGATGGCCATGCAAGCGACAGCGAGCATAATATCTGTTCAATCTGTGTCATCGTGTTGATTAATTATGTCATAAGTCAAGTGACTCAATAAATATTAGCAGCCAATCTCTTTACCTGCAATTCGCGTTGTCCGAAATTAATCAACAAACCTATTTTCAGTCCAGTAGCTTTCAGATAATTGATAACCTGCGCTTCAAACACAGAACCCATCTCACTAACAGCCTTCAACTCTAGTATCACTGAACCGCCGATGACAAAATCCGCAATGTAATCACAGTCCAAGATGTGTCCATGAAATTCTATCGGCAAATGCTTCTCGCGTTCAAATGGAATACCCGATTCTTCAAACACAATAGCCAACGCCTCTTGGTATACCTTTTCATGAAAGCCACATCCAAGTTCATTATGAACACTGATGCAAGCCCCAATAACTTTACCCGTTAATTCTTGATGCAAATACATGTTATTATCATTTATTATTGGTTCTACTGATTATTTTTTGTCAACGATTTTTCTTTAGTCAACAGATTGCACGTGATGACACTGATTTAGCACGCCCCTCCGGATGGCGATGCAAGCGATAGCGAGCATGATATCTGTTTAATCTGTGCCATCGTGTTGAATTTTATATTTATCCATGTTGATTGTTGTACGTTTTACTTCTCATCTTATATTTTATATTTATGTTTTATATTTTCCGCCCGCGAGCAAACGCGCATATCGTCGCGTCCATACGCGTGTCTGTTCGCGTCCATCCACGCATACGTAGGCCGCCGAACACACGCGTTTACAGATGCAAATTTATAAAAATAGCAACACTTTTCCAAACATTTACACACAGTTTTTATATGAGGTAGGGGGTATTGACATCGGGGTTTTGAGGTTGTATATTTGCAACGGAATTAAGGGTTGACACCCTTTCGACGCCTTCTATGAAGACCTCGGAATATCATCCCGATATTCATTCCGTTGCGAGTATCGGCTGCGCCTCGGCATAATCAAGTAAACTTGTTCTGCGCTCAGCTTGCACGCTACTTGCGGTAGAAATAAGGTTTGACAACCTTTCAAGTTCTTCATAAAGAGCTTGGAATATCGATAACGATATTCTTTCTACCGCGACATCGCTCACCCTCGGCATAGATTAAGCAAGCTTATCTCTGCTCTCGCTAAACCGCGATGTTGTCAGTAGGAGATGGAGCATAAATTGTGAAATTATTAAATTGTAAATAAATAGTAAATAGTAAATAGTAAAATTGTAAATAATAGCTACCTATGCAAGAATCTAATGTAAACCAGCAAACGCAATCTTACGGAGACATTCTCCGTGAGACCCAGCAGGAGGAGTTTCCCCTACTCAGTGAAGTGACCCAAGGGATCGTAGAAGACCCTCTTACGTTGATGAACTCCATCTACGATGAGGATGGCGTGGTAGTGCCCTGCCCACTGCCCGATACGATGTGGAAGTCTCTGCCACAGATGATGAGCGAGCCACTCAGCCTCTACGATGATGCAGATATAAGAACGATGCTGCTGATGGCCATGATGCCCACCTTAGGCTCGGCCATGAGTAATGTACGCGTGCGCCACGGGCAGCGACTCTACTCGCTCGGCATGATGAACATCTGTGTAGGTCCCTCGGCCTCGGGCAAGGGATGCGTGGGCGATGTGGCCAGTCTCATCGATGGCATCAACAAGATCATCTGCGAGGAGAGTGCCCAAGCACAGGCCGACCACCGCAAGCGCCATAAGCGTTACAACCGACTCAATAGCCAGCTCAACTTTGCCGCTAAGGGCGATGTGGAGCACCTTGTGGATGTAAATGACATTGCCAGCGAGGTAGACGAGCCGCAGGCCCCTCTGCGCCGTATGCACAAACTGCCCTCGAAGACTACCGCGGCCAACTACTATAAGCTCATCTATGCTAATGGGGACAACATCTCCTACCTACACATCCCCGAGCTGGCCGAGATGAGTGCCGCCAACAAGGGTTCGTTCGGTGACTTCATGTACATCCTCCTTGCCGCGCAGAACGAGGAGCAGCTCCACACGGGGCGCAAGACCGATGATGAGGATTACCTTATTGAACACACACGCCTCGCCATGGCCGCTACGGGCACCATGTCGTCGGTGCGGGAGTTTATCCCTAACCTCGAGGACGGACTCTCCACCCGCTTTCTCTACCACAACCTGCCTGCCAAGAGTACCGTGCGTGGCGAGATGGATGAGGCCACGGCCGAGGCCTTCCGCGATGTGTATGGACATCACCGCGGTGTTCTCACCGAGCTATGGAAGGAGCTGCGTCAGTTTGAGGGTAAGGCCGATGAGGAGATGCCTCGCCTGGTCATCTCTGATGAGCAGCGATTGTATATCGACGAGTATTACCGCCAGCTGGTATCGTTCATCTCGCTCACTCAGCCCGACAGTGACCTGCGTGCCCCCATCCTGCGCTCGCGCCTTAACCTCTACCGTATGCTGATGATCATTGCCGTGTTGCGCCGTTACGAAGAACTGGGATGTGTAGAGGGCATGTTTGTCGAGCAACGCTTCACCGTGTCGGAGGCTGACCTCAAGTGGGGCCTTGCCTATATCTTCTATTGCATGATGCAGACCTCTGCCATCTACGACCGCCTGCGCCGTGAAGAGAAGGAGGAGCCCAAGCGCACCTGCATCAGCCCTCTGGCCTTCGTGCAGTTGCTGCCCCATACCTTCACCACCGCCGTGGCCATCAAGCAGGGCGAGGAGATGGGCATCAAGGAGCGTGCCGTGCGCCACCACCTGCGCACCCTATGCGTGAAGGGCTACATCGAGCGCCTCCGCCAAGGGGTATACCGCAAGGTGACACGACGCATAAATGGCAAAAAGAAATCAAGTGTCATCGCACAAGACTCTGTCATTCTGAGCCAGGACACACCGCGAGATGCATCGCTACGCTCAGCATGACATCAACAGAGAGCTGTGCAAACACAAAAATTAGGCAGACCGCATAGGTTTGCCTAATTTCATATCTTACGCACAGAAAATCATGGGAGTTACGCTCGGAATCTTTACCTAAAACTTTGCCTAAAGGTTTGCCTAAATCTTCTCGTACTAACAACTCTTGCTGATGAGGTAGCGGGTCACCTCCTCCCAGCTGGGGAAGCGC
>JAZONI010000016.1:0-3472 GCA_045654445.1 Bacteroidaceae bacterium
CTTTGAAAAGAACGTCTGCCAAACACTTTGCGAGATCCTTCGCTTAGCTCAGGATGACATACATTAATTACGTTTTGCAAATAGATTCATCAGCGACTTCACATAGTCCTGGTCGGTGCGCACCGATATGGAGTCGACCCCGGACTTGGAGAAGGTATCGCGCAAACGCACCTGGCTCTCTATCCACCACTTGCGATGCAGGGCACGTACCTTACGCGATGAGGTATCTACATACACATCCTCGCCACTCTCGGGGTCCACCATCTTCATCAGTCCCACATCGGGTAGCTCCTCTACACGCTTGTCGTATACCTGTATGGCTACCACATCGTGCTTGCGGTTGGCAATGGTGAGGGCACTCTTGAAGTCGCGCTCGTCTATAAAGTCGCTCAGCACAAACGTGGTGCAACGCTTCTTGATAGCGTTGGTCAAGTATTGCAGAGGCACGGTGATATCGGTCTGCTTGCTCTCAGGCTCGAAGCCCAACACCTCGCGTATGATATATAGGATGTGCTTGCGTCCCTTCTGCGGGGGGATAAACTTCTCTATGCGGTCGGTGAAGAAGATGGCTCCGATCTTGTCGTTGTTCTGTATGGCGGCAAAGGCCAGCGTGGCGGCTATCTCGGCCACCATGTCCTTCTTGTACATGCCCGACGTACCGAAGTCGAGGCTAGATGACATGTCGACGAGCAGCATCACGGTGAGCTCGCGCTCCTCCTCAAACACCTTGACGTAGGGTTTGTTGAAGCGTGCCGTCACGTTCCAGTCAATGTCGCGCACATCGTCGCCATACTGATACTCGCGCACCTCGGAGAAGGCCATTCCTCTACCCTTGAAGGCCGAGTGATACTGTCCGGCAAAGATGTTGCTCGACAAGCCACGGGTCTTGATCTCAATCTTACGTACCTTCTTGATTAGTTCGTTTGCTTCCATAATATTCAATTGACAATGGACAAATGACAATGGACAATTGACAAAATTGCATAGCAATTGTAACGAAGTTAACAGCCACCACCCGGATGGCTAATTGTCAATTATCAATTTTCAATTGTCAATTATTAAGGTACTTCTACCTTGTTCAGGATCTTACTGATAATCTCCTCCACTGTGAGGTTACTTGCCTCAGCCTCATAAGAGAGACCGATACGATGACGCAACACATCGTGAGCCACTGCACGCACATCTTCAGGTACTACATAACCACGACGCTTGAGGAAAGCGTATGAGCGAGCAGCAAGGGCTAGGCTGATAGAGGCACGGGGCGAACCACCGAACGAAATCATCTCCTTCAAATCCTTCAAGCCATACTTCTCGGGATAGCGGGTAGCAAATACGATGTCGGCAATGTAACGCTCAATCTTCTCGTCGATGTATACCTCCTTCACCACCTCACGAGCCTTGATAATCTCTTCGGCTTTCATGATGGGACGCACTTCGTATTTCTCACCATTGATGTTCTGACGGATGATACGCATCTCCTCCTCAAGCTTGGGATAGTCGATGACTACCTTGAGCATGAAACGGTCGACCTGCGCCTCGGGCAGAGGATAGGTACCCTCCTGCTCGATGGGGTTCTGTGTGGCCAACACGAGGAAGGGTTCGGGCAAGGGGAAAGTATCCTTGCTCAGTGTCACCTGACGCTCCTGCATGGCCTCGAGCAATGCACTCTGCACCTTGGCCGGAGCACGGTTGATCTCATCGGCCAATACAAAGTTGGCAAAGATGGGACCCTTCTTCGCCATGAAGGTCTCGTCCTTCTGGCTATAAATCATGGTACCCACCACGTCGGCAGGCAGCAAGTCGGGGGTAAACTGTATGCGGCTATACTGTGCATCGATAAGCTGTGCCAATGTCTTGATGGCCAATGTCTTTGCCAATCCAGGCACACCCTCGAGCAATACATGTCCATCGGCCAACAAACCGATGAGCAATGACTCTACCAAATGTTTCTGACCAACGATTACTTGGTCCATACCAGCCATCAGGTTGGTAACGAAGGCACTCTGCCTTTCAATCTTTTCGTTCAATTCGCGGATATCAATTGTTCCAGCCATATAGTTGAGTTTTTAAGTTTTAGTTCTGACGTTTCTTTTTGAAGCATACAAGTTTTAGCTTGTAACGTGCAAAGTTAACAATTTATCATCAATTCACAACCAACAGTCTGCAAATAAGAGAGAGATTTAAGAATATTTCACGCATTCCCAAACTTCGATTCGGTAGAGGCAAAAACATTCAGAGTAACCGAAGTGTTAATACATCAATCGTTGTTTCATTATAAAAAAGGACTTTTCGAGACAGATAACCCCAACCAGATACCTCCTTGCTATGATAAAAGATAATATCCTAGAAACCATAGGTAATACGCCCATGGTGCGTATCAATAGGCTATGCCCCAATCATCAAGTTAATATATATGCTAAATTGGAGGGGTGCAACCCTACCGGTAGCATCAAGGACCGCATTGCACTACGTATGATAGAACGTGCCGAGCGCGAAGGGGTGCTGCGAAAAGGACTCACAATCATCGAGCCAAGTTCTGGAAACACAGGCATAGGGCTTGCCATGGTCGGCATCGTAAAAGGGTACCCTGTAAAGATTGTAATGAGCAGCGCCGTGTCTGTAGAACGACGTAAAATACTGCGTTCGTATGGGGCAAAGGTCATCTTGACGCCAGCTGAGGAGGGTACTGACGGAGCCATAAGGATGGCAAAGAGGATGGTTGATGAGTCCCCTGACAAGTACTTTATGCCCTATCAGTTTGCCAATACAGCCAACTACCTAGCACACTTTGAGAGAACGGCCATAGAGATATGGCAACAGACTGAGGGAAAGATCGATTATTTGGTGTGCGCTATAGGCACATCGGGTACCATCATGGGAGTATCGCGCTTTCTGCGTGCCATGAAGCCCGATATCAAAGTGGTGTGCGCTCATCCGATAAAGGGGCATTATATACAGGGACTGAAGAATATGAACGAAGCCATCATTCCCGAAATCTATACCCCCTCACTGATCGACATACAAGAGATGATAGAGAGTGAGGAGGCCATTGAAATGGCCCGACAGATTATTTGCCAAGAGGGTATCTTTGCTGGCATGAGCAGTGGAGCCGCCATGATTGCCGCCTTGCGCACCGCGAGAAAGTTAGAGAAGGGGAACATCGTTGTTGTATTCCCTGACCGAGCAGAGAAGTACTTAAGTACAAAAATGTTTGAACCTTTTTCTGATTAATTATATAAGTATTATTGCAATATAATAGAGTAACGGCAGCTATCCGTAAGGAGGCTGCCGCTACTCTATTTGTGTAGCCTATGCTATATTAGATTAAGCAACTACTGCACCGCTGATGAGGAACACACCTGCGAGGGCTACGATAGCGTAGAGCTCGGGGAATACGGCGAAGATCAAGGTCTTAGAGAACACGTCGTAACCCTGACCGATACCTGCGATACCGTTGGCACATACCTGACCC
>JAZONI010000017.1:0-2235 GCA_045654445.1 Bacteroidaceae bacterium
TCAAAATAAATGGTTCAACAGAAAAGATGACTAACCTATTCAGCCTCATCCGCGAACTGCGTCGCTTACGCAAGATTGCCGACAAGCGTCACCCTATGTACGACCAGAACAAGTTTGCCAAATATCTCATCGGCTTCAGCCTGGCATTGGGAGCGGTGTATCTCATCATGTTTGCCTTCCTGTTTATCGGGCTGTTCAGTGAGATATTCCCCAGCATGGAACCCTACCATATATTCAATAAAGGGATGTGTTATCTGCTGATGGCCGACTTCCTCATGCGCTTCACCATGAACAAACTACCGGTGCAGGAGATAAAACCCTTCGTGTTGCTGCCCATGGGCAAGAACCGCGTCCTGCGTAGTTATCTCGTGCTCAATGGGCTGAGTGGCTACAACCTCATATGGATGTTCATGCTCGTTCCCTTCGGTTTCGGCACCCTGTTCCGCTACTTCGGCTTCGTGGGTGTGCTGGGCTTCCTTGTTGGCTACTGGCTGCTGATGCTGCTCAACAACTACTGGTATGTGCTGTGCCGCACGCTGATGAACCAGAATATCCTCTACGTGCTCCTTCCCATCGCCGTATATGGCCTCCTGCTCGTAGGGTTGCTGGTGCCCGACACCAACTATATCGGCAACTTCTGCCTCGAATTGGGCGAAGGCTTCTTCCAATGGGAGTGGCCCGTCTTCGTGGGTGTCATCGCTGCCATCTGGGGTATGTTCGAACTATGCCATGCCGTACAGAAGCGTGTCGTGTACAAGGAGTTGTCGAAGACCGAGGTGGTGAAGAAACTGAAGAAGGTGGCCGAGTACAAGTTCCTCGACCGCTTTGGTGAAGTGGGCGAATATATGCGCCTTGAAATCAAGTTGCTTTCGCGCAACAAGGTGCCCCGCACGCAGTTTTTCATGGGACTCTCCATCATGCTCATGTTTAGTGCCGCATTGGCCTTTACAGATGTTTATGACGGCACCTTCATGCGCTACTTCGTCACGGTGTACAACTTCTCCGTACTCGGCGTGATGGTACTGAGCCAGACGATGAGTTACGAGGGCAACTACCTCGACGGGCTCATGAGCCGCAAGGAGTCTATCCTTAACCTCTTACGTGCCAAGTACTATGTGCAGTGTGTGTTGCTGCTATTGCCCCTTGCCATCATGCTCATCCCCATTGCCAAGGGCAAGTTGACACTGCTGAGCGCCCTTGCCTGCTTCTTCCTAGCCAGTGGCTTCACCTTCTGGATACTGATGCAGTTGGCCGTGTACAATAAACTCACCCTGAATCTCAACACCAAGGTGACGGGTAAGAATAGTGGAGGCAGTTTCTTCCAGACGATGATCATCATGGCCGGGTTCTTTGGCCCCGTCATCGTGATACGTCCCCTCATCGCCCTCTTCAGTGAGCCCACCGCCATGCTCATCATCCTCGCTATAGGACTGGGCTTCACGCTCACCCACCCCCTGTGGCTACGCAACATCTACAAGCGCTTCATGCAGCGCCGCTATGAGAACATGGAGGGCTTCCGCGCCTCGATAGTGAACAATTGAGTTTGTATGTTTATGAGTTTCTTACATCGCGGAGCCGAACTAAAACGTAGTTTAATTTTTAATTTTCAATTTTCAATTTAAAAATATGCTTACCGTCAATAACCTCAAGAAGAGTTTCGGCGAAAAAGTTGCCGTCAACATAGCCAGTTATACTATACCGCAAGGCACCATGCTCGGCCTCGTGGGTAACAATGGTGCGGGTAAGACCACTCTCTTCCGCCTTATCCTTGACCTCCTCAAGGCTGATGAAGGCAGTGTACACATCGGAGACATCGACGTATCCAAGAGCGAAGAGTGGAAGAGCCGCACAGGTGCCTTCATCGACGACAGTTTCCTTATCGACTATCTCACCCCCGAGGAATATTTCTACTTCCTTGGCCGTGCCTACGGGCTGAAGAAGGAGGAAGTCGACGAGCGCCTCGCCCCCTTTGCCCGCTTCATGAGCGGCGAGGTGCTGGGTCAGAAGAAACTCATCCGCGACTTCTCGCGCGGCAACAAGCAGAAGGTCGGCATCATCGGTGCCATGCTGCACCGCCCCTCGCTGCTCATCCTGGACGAGCCGTTCAACTTCCTTGACCCCTCATCGCAGTCGGTCATCAAGCATCTGTTGGCAGAGTACAATAAGGAGACTGGCGCTACCATCCTCGTGTCGAGCCACAACTTGAATCACACTACCGATGTGTGTCCCCGCATT
>JAZONI010000018.1:0-7117 GCA_045654445.1 Bacteroidaceae bacterium
GTCCCATCTGAACGAAAGTGTCAATACCCACAGCATGGAATAAAGGGAAACGTAAACCTCAACAGTATGGCTATAGAAAAGGTGTAAATCTTTCCAGCTAATGAAGCAAAAAACCGTCTACTAAAATCAGGAAAAGACACACGACAGCAGGCTGCTATGACTTCAGCACAAAGAACAAGAATAAAAAAGCAGTGAAGGCAAAACCTTCACTGCAATCATATATACCTTATTATAGGAGTCGAAGATCCTATCAGATACCGAGTGACTTTTTCATTGCCTCAATCTTGGCAGCAGCCTTGGCATCGGCCTCGAGGTATTCGCCACGAGTAGCCATGGTGCCCTTAGCCTCCATATAGAACTTGATCTTGGGCTCGGTGCCTGAGGGACGTACTGATACCTTGTCGCCCTCGGCAGTGAAGTACTGCAACACATTTGATGTCTCGGGCATGTCGAGTTTGGTTACGTTGCCTTCGCCGTCACGAGCCTCGAGGATCTTGTAGTCCTTACTGCATACGATGGGGATACCTGCCATCTCGCGGGGAGGATTGGCGCGGAAGTTCTCCATCATCTGCTTGATCTCGTCAGCACCACTCTTACCGGGCTTCACTACGCTCACGGCAACCTCCTTAGAGAAGCCATACTCTACGTAGATGTCCATCAAGAGTTCGTAGAGGCTCTTGCCATTGTCCTTAGCCCATGCAGCAACCTCGGCGATGAGACAGCATGCTGATACAGCATCCTTGTCGCGTACGAAATCCTCAGCGAGGAAGCCGTAGCTCTCTTCACCACCACCGATATAGGTCTGCTTGCCCTCGCGCAGACGGATCTCGCGAGCAATCCACTTGAAACCGGTATAGCAGTCGAGCATCTCGAGATTGTTCTTGTCGGCAATCTGCTTGATGAGTTCGGTGGTTACGATGGTCTTCACCACAAACTCTTTGCCAGTCATCTTGCCCAACTTGGTGTATTGGGTGATGATGTAGTAGAGATACATCATACAGGTCTGGTTACCGTTGATGAGCATCCACTCGCCCTTGTCGTTTTTGCAGGCGATACCTACACGGTCAGCATCGGGGTCAGAAGCCATCACGAGGTCAGCATCAATCTCCTTAGCGAGGTTGAGCGCCATGGTGAGCGCCTCGGGGTTCTCGGGGTTGGGAGAGATTACGGTGGGGAAGTTACCATCCTTGACCATCTGCTCGGCTACGCAGTTTACATTGGTGAAACCCCAGTCGGCCAATGCAGAGGGGATGAGTACGCGGCCACAACCGTGGATGGGAGTATACACAATCTTGAGGTCGGCATGACGCTTCACAACCTCAGGGTCAATCATTACGGTGTGTACAGCATCGAGGTAAACCTTATCGACATCCTCACCGATGATCTGGATGAGCTCCTTGTTGCCTTGGAACTTGATGTCGGTAGCCTTCACCTTGTTCACCTCGTCAATGATACCCTTATCGTGGGGTGCGAGCACCTGTGCACCATCGTCCCAATAAGCCTTGTAGCCGTTATACTCGCGGGGGTTGTGGCTGGCAGTGATGTTCACACCGCTCTGGCAACCGAGATGACGGATGGCGAATGAAATTTCGGGAGTGGGACGGAGATCCTCGAAGAGGTATACCTTGATACCATTGGCCGAGAATATGTCGGCTACGGTCTCAGCAAAGAGGCGGCTGTTGTTGCGGCAGTCGTGACCCACAACGACAGAGATCTGCTCCATGCCGGCAAAGTTCTTATTCAAATAGTTGGCGAGGCCCTGAGTAGCAGCACCTACGGTGTAGATGTTCATGCGGTTGCTTCCTACGCCCATGATACCACGCAAGCCACCAGTACCAAACTCGAGGTCCTGATAGAATGAGTCGACGAGTTCGGTCTTGTCTTCCTTCTCGAGCAAAGCCTTCACTTCTGCCTGTGTGGCAGCATCGTAAGCCGGTGAGAGCCATTCATTGGCTTTCGCGGTCACTTGATTCAATAGTTCTTGATTCATTGTTGTAGATTTTATGAGTTGTTGATAATTTGTGTCTTATAAACAGTAATCAATGCACAAAGATAGTAATAAGTTTTGTTCAGTCAAAAATATTATCTTCTTTATTTTCATGCCTCATCGTCGAGCACCATTTCATCAAGATTCAGCAGTCCCTTAGTCTGCTCGGCTGGCAACTCCTGCACTTGTCGCAACTTGCGCTCTATGGCTCGGGTGCGCTTGCCTATCACCTCATCGAGCTGCAAGCCTGCCGTCTCGAGGTTGCGCTGTACCTTTTCGAGCATACCACCAAACTTGCCGAACTCGCTCTTCACAGCAGCCAGCACTGCCCACACCTCACTTGAGCGCTTCTCGATAGCCAATGTGCGGAAGCCCATCTGCAGACTGTTGAGTATAGCACCCAACGTAGTAGGGCCTGTCACGATGACACGAAACTCGCGCTGTAACTGCTCAACCAATCCCGTACGGCGTATGACCTCGGCATAGATATTCTCGAACGGGAGGAACATGATACCGAAATCCGTTGTGTAGGGTGCTTCGACATATTTGTCGCGTATGTCGCGTGCCATCTTCTTGACCGTTTGTTCCAGTTGGTGCGACGTAGCATTGATGCGTTCGCTATCACCCGCCTCATAAGCATCGAGATACTGCTCGTAGACATCCTTGGGAAACTTAGCATCGATAGGCAGATAGATGCACTCGACGCCCTCCTCACGCCCTGGGAGTTTGACGGCAAACTCCACAAACTCGGTACTCTTGGGCTTCGTCTTCACATTGGCTTCATATTGCTCGGGGCTGAGCATCTGCTCCAGGAGAGCCTCCAGTTGCACTTCACCGAAGGTGCCGCGTGTCTTCACATTGGTAAGCACACGCTTCAGGCCGCCCACATCCTGTGCCAACGACTTCATCTCACCCAATCCCTTCTGTACATGCTCGAGTTGGGTACGCACCAATTCGAACGACTGTCCTATGCGTTCGTTCAGCGTCTTCTGCAGTTTCTCCTCCACCATGAGACGCATGTCATCGAGACGCTTCTCGGTGCTCTTCACCAACTGCTCCTGACGGAGGGTCATCGCATCCAGTTTTTCACGTTGCAATTCATTAGTCGTTAACAGGTTGCGGTTCATCACCTCTTGCAATTGCTGAAACTGCAAGGCCTGATTACCGGCCAACTCCTTACGCAGTTCCTCCATCCGTCGTCCCAGTTCCATACGGTTCTCGGCCATCTGTTCACGCACGATACGTGTCAACTCCTCTCGAACAAGTTGCATCTGCCTATCATGCCCTGCAGATTGTTCGGCCAGCAGTTGACGAACCTGCTGTTCATTTACCGACTGCTCGCGACGACTTATGCGTAGCACAAGGAATAACACGACAGTCAGAAGTACCAATAATAAAGAAAGGATCACAACAGCAACATCCATGACATTCATCTATTTTATATTCATTTCGGACAAAGTTAACAAAAATATCCTTCGTTTCCCCTATCTTTGCAATAAAAACACAAATGATCACCCTACATTCCATACGCCACACCTCGGACGAGCATTGGTCTACCTTCACGGCTATCTACCGCGAGTCATTCCCCATAGATGAGCAGAGACCCACCGACGACATCGCCCGGCTCATCGCCGAGGAGGAGCGATTTCGCGCTATGGCACTTGTCGACGATGAGGGGCATTGTATAGGGTTGCTCACGACATGGAAACTAGACAGTTATATTTATATAGAGCACTTTGCCATTGCTCCATCGCTACGTGCTATGGGATATGGCACGATAGTGTTACAACGATTCATTGAATCACAGCCCATGCCCATATTATTGGAAGCAGAACCACCGACCGACGATATCACCCAACGGCGCATAAACTTCTACAAACGATGTGGACTCACGCTCTATGACTACGAGTACATACAACCTCCCTACACGCCCGACCGTTCGCCCGTTCCACTAAAGCTAATGGGCACACTCATAGCACCGGACCTACCCGAAGTAGCCCGTACACTGCACCATGAGATCTATGGAATAAATAAATGATTGGGGTCACAAAGAGGTATCAAGTACCTTCTGCGCCATATCAAACGGAGCCAAATCGTCCATGCGCATCGTCTCTACAGCTATGCGCTTCAGCATCTCTTCATTTGCCGATGTACCAGCCTCCAGATGTACGGCAAAGTGACGTCCTGCTTCGATGAGGCAAACATCGGGAATGAGGCCAATAAGTTCGGTACCTGTAACCTCAGCCCCCAGCTCTTTGGCCACGGCACACACCGTTTCGTAAGCCGTATGGATGGGACAGAGCGACACATCATTGATATTCATCGACACTTGCGCACAGCCATACTCCTCGATATACCAACCGATGGCTTTGCATCCACGCAGTAGTCCGGGACGGCGCACTGCCCTACCCTCCGCATCGCGTACAATATTACCCTCCTCGTCGCGACACACCTCACCGCTGGCTCTCACACGAGCAGCGATAGCCGCAGCCACTTCGCGTGACGCAGTGTTGAGGTTAAAGTTTACGGCAATGAGGAAGTTGCGAGCCCCCACGACTGACGCTCCCGAGCGAGCAGCCTGCAGGGAATATTCCTCGCCTCCAAAGTCGGGCCGCATCACGGGGTCGAGCATCTTATCGCGCAAGCCCTCATATTCGCCACGGCGGCAGTCGGCAAGGTTCACATGCTCGGGACGATAGGCCGCAGCCTCGTAGCAGTAGGTAGGTATACCTAATTCCTTATATATACGTTCGGCTAACTGACGTGCCAACTCGGCACACTCGGCCAGCGTGATATTCTTCAATGGGATGAGCGGCAACACATCGGTAGCCCCAATGCGAGGATGCTCACCCTGATGAGTACGCATATCGATAAGTTCGGAGGCACACTTCACCATGCGGAATGCCGCCTCCACCACAGCCAGCGCAGGACCAACGAAAGTAATCACCGTGCGGTTGGCCGCCTCACCACGGTCGATATGCAATACCCGAACGCCATCGACCGAACGTATGGTGTCGGCGATGGCGTTGATGGTTGCGATGTTGCGTCCTTCACTGAAGTTGGGGACACACTCCACGAGTTGAGAGTTGAAAGTTGAGAGTTGAAAGTTTTCAAATCCCGGCTGTTGACTGTTAAAGACTCCGTCTTTGAGCTTTGGCTGCGCTCGCTGTAAGAGTTCAAGTGGGCTTGACTCTCGCTCGCTGGCACAAACCTTGTCTGTTGACTGTTGACTGTTAGAAATCATACTTCAACATCATGCAGATGCGGTTGTTAGCTACCCAGTGGGTATTAGTTACGGTACCATTAGTCACCTGTCGGGGATAATCATTTCGATGCACAAAATAATCGCCATAGGCCGTAGCAGTGTGTTCATACTCAAGACCTATTTGCATGTTCTCCACCTTGTAGGTCACAATGGGCGAGAAACGATAGGCTTGATCCATACCTGCATTATTGCGCACTACAAGGCTTGTAAATTTATCTCCTGCCGAGCCATAATTTTTCATCCAACCAGCGAAGAAACCATAGCGCAATTTCTTGCCATACATCATGGTAATCCATGCAGAACCAAGCTGCATATTTTCATAGTTGTTCACTCCATTGTCAAAGGTCTCTACGATACCGAAACCTGTGGGCTGTTGCATGTGAGAGGTGTTTTGACCATATACCGCCTTGGCACGTACTGAGAGGTCGTCAACCTTGAGCGAGCCTGATGCCATAAATGAATAACTTATCAATCGCTCATCAACCAGCATGTCATTAGCCGTTACACGCGGAGCAATAGTAGAAGCATTTGCACCGAGCATACCAGTAAGGTGCTTACCCTTGGCTGTAACACCCACAAAGAGTTCAGGCACGAGAGCGTTACGTGAATAGGTATTCGACGTCTTACCATCGAGACCTACCGAGCCGTACTGATATTGGTAGAGCGCAGCTGCAGTGAACGAAAGTCCCTTCACAGGAGCATAGTTGTAGCGCACTTGCGGTGAGCGGTTGAAGGGGTTGAAGGGAGCACCCGTAGCAAGGCTGAACACCTCAGGCATCAGGTCACCCGCCATGGGGTGCCATGCTTGACCTACAAGGAGGTCACTCTTTTCCCAAGCCAGCTTGGTATAAGCTTGACGAATGCGCAGGTTGAAGGCAGTACCCGAAGAGGCACCGCAGAAGTCCGACTCAATCTTGGCTGTAGACTTAGCGCCCCAGATCTCGGGACCTGTAACATTCAAGCCGAAGCGGGTGGTCATCGAGAGGAATCGCACCGAGGGGATGGCATTGAGGTCCTGGCCATTCATCCCAGGCTTGATGTCGTTGGGGAGCATGTTGAACAAGCCCTCGTTAGACTGCACGCAACTGCGTGAGTCATAAGTGAAATAGTTTCGTACAAAACCATAAATCTCGGCCTTCACCGCCTTGTCCTGTGCCGATGCAGCCATTCCACACAATGCCAGCATACAGCATAAAAGAGTCTTTTTCATATTCCTTATATAATATATGTTAGAATTGCTTGCAAAGGTACGAATAAGTGAGCGAAAATCAAAACCCGTTTTGAATTTTCATAGCGAACGGAAGTACCCGAAGGCGCTACACAAAGAACAGATAAGCGAACAAAACATAAACTTAGAAATATTTTATAAAACATTTGGTCATCTCGCAGAAAAGCAGTAATTTTGCGCCCGATTAGTCCGCAAGAGGTCAAAGAAGCGGTTGCGCGGTGCAACACACCTCCCGGAAAACTTTTAAAGTTTTATATTCAATGTACGCAATTGTAGAAATTAACGGACAGCAGTTCAAGGCCGAGGCTGGCAAGAAATTGTTTGTTCACCACATTCAAAACGTTGAGAACGGTGCAACGGTTGAATTCGAGAAGGTTCTTTTGGTTGAGAAAGACGGTGCTATCACTGTAGGTGCCCCCACTGTAGAGGGCGCTAAGGTTGTAGCTGAGGTAAAGAGCGAGCTCGTTAAGGGCGAGAAGGTTCTCGTATTCCACAAGAAGAGAAGAAAAGGTTACCGCAAGTTGAACGGTCACCGTCAGCAGTTCTCTGAGATCATTGTTAAAGAAGTTATTGCTTAATCCTTAAAAACATTTTGAATCATGGCACATAAAAAAGGTGTAGGTAGTTCTAAGAACGG
>JAZONI010000019.1:0-10144 GCA_045654445.1 Bacteroidaceae bacterium
AGGCAAGTACAACGGTAAGTTTGCTGCTCAGCACCACTTCTTCGGTTACGAAGGTCGTTGCGCAGCTCCTTCTAACTACGATGCCGACTACTGCTACTCACTCGGTTATGCAGCATCATTGCTCATCGCTGATGGCAAGACAGGCTATATGCCTTCAATCCGCCAGACCACACGTCCTGCAGAGGAATGGTTGACTGGTGGTATCCCCATCACCATGATGATGAACATGGAGCGTCGTCACGGTCAGATGAAGCCCGTTATCAAGAAGGCTCTCGTAAAACTCGATGGTGCACCCTTCCAGGCATTCGTTGCTAAGCGCGACCAGTGGGCTAACGAGACAGAGTACGTATTCCCCGGCCCCATCCAGTACTATGGTCCCCGCGAGGTATGCGACCAGCCCACAATGACACTCCGTTACGAGTTGGGCGACCTCTAATCAAAATTAAAAATTGAAAATTGATAATTGAAAATTGAGGGTCTGAGCACCTTTTAGTGTTGTCTTGGACTCTCAATTTTCTTTTTCTTTATACATTAGTGATTATTAGAGATTGACTATTGGAAAGAGTCCAGGTTCCCGATTATCACTATTCATTTTCAATTTTAAACGTTCAATTCATGACTAAGTCCACCGTACGCACCACCGTTATCCGCATGAACGACAAGCCCAAACAATCGGCTAAGAGCACTAGCCGGCCGTCCAAGAAGGGCAAGACGCTCAGCGAGCAGGAGAAGCGTCGCATCGCCCAAGCCAAGGCCAAGGCCAAGGAGACAGCGAAGCGCAAAGCGCTGCGCCGTAAGGCGCGTGCCCGTGCTTGGCGACGTATACGCGAGTCGGCAGCCATGCATTGGATACTCACAGCCATATGCTCCGCAGCATTGCTGTTCTTTTTCTATACCTTTTTCATACGCCCCTACAGCTTCCGTTGGAAGCCCTGCCACGGCGCCAAGGCATATGGCGTGTGCCTCCCCTTAAACTACCGCGTACATGGCATCGATGTGTCGCACTACCAAGGCAACATCCAGTGGAGCGACATCAAGGCAACAGAGAATGACGAATACCCTATCCGCTTCGTCTTCATGAAGGCCACCGAAGGCGGCGACCACAAAGACATACTTTTCGACGAGAATTTCCGTCGTGCCTCCGAGGCTGGACTCCTCCGTGGTGCCTACCATTTCTACAATCCCAACACCGACCCTATCCGTCAGGCCGACTTCTTCATCTCACAAGTAAAATTAGAGAAAGGCGACCTAGCCCCCGTACTCGACATCGAGCGTAAGCCGCGAGACAGAGAGCAACTGCAGAGCGACCTGCTAGTGTTCCTGCGCCGACTGGAGCAACACTATGGCGTGCGCCCCATCATCTACACCTCCTACAAATACAAGTTGCGCTACCTCAATACCCCCGAGTTTGCCCCCTACCCTCTTTGGATAGCCCACTACTACGTAGATGCTCTCACCTACGACGGTCCATGGGCATTTTGGCAACACACCGACTATGGTACTGTGCCAGGCATTGAGGACAATGTAGACCTTAACGTCTTCAACGGCTCCCTGCAAGAATTATACCGCCACACCATCAAGTAACGTCACAAACAGGCGAAAATCAACCGTTTCCGACGGTGTAAATCTTCCCCATTCTTCAGAATAGTCATTCCTCGCATTTTCTTTTCAAGAAAAAACGAGATTTCGTTTGCCATGTCGTTAAAATTGTGTAATTTTACACGTTTTTACATTCGGATAGAACTACTATTGAAATATGAATCTAGATCAAGACAGAATTATTAAGGTCGATATTGAGCAGGAAATGCGCAAATCGTATATCGACTACTCTATGTCGGTGATTGTGGAGCGTGCGTTGCCCGATGTGCGCGACGGACTCAAGCCCGTTCACCGAAGAATCCTGTACAGCATGATGGAACAGGGTAATACCTCGGATAAAGGTTATCGTAAGTCGGCCCGTACGGTGGGTGACGTGATGGGTAAATATCACCCTCATGGTGACTCGTCAATCTACGGCTCACTCGTACGTATGGCTCAGGATTGGGCTATGCGCTACACCTTGATTGATGGCCAGGGTAACTTCGGCTCTGTTGACGGTGATAGCCCTGCTGCTATGCGTTATACCGAGGCCCGTCTGCGCAAGATTGGTGAGGATATGATGCAGGATATCTATAAGGAGACTGTAGACTTCCAGGAGAACTATGACGGTAAGGACAAGGAGCCCCGTGTGCTCTCGACCCGTATCCCCAACCTCCTGGTGAATGGTGCTACAGGTATCGCCGTAGGTATGGCAACCAATATGCCCACACACAACTTGCGCGAGGTAATCGACGCTTGTGTAGCTTATATCGACAACCCCGAGCTTACTACCGAGGAGCTGATGGAGTATGTAAAGGCTCCCGACTTCCCCACAGGTGGATATATATATGGTATGGCTGGCGTGAAGGAGGCTTACGAGACTGGTCGTGGACGTGTGGTAATGCGTGCCAAGACTGAGATCGAGACCGATGCCAACCACGACAAGATTATCGTGACTGAGATTCCCTATGGCGTAAACAAGGCTGAGCTTATCAAGTATATCGCTGGCCTCGTGAGCGACAAGAAGATTGACGGTATCAGCAATGTAAACGACGAGTCAGACAAGGACGGTATGCGCATCGTAGTGGATGTGAAGCGCGATGCCAATGCCAGCGTAGTGCTCAACAAGCTCTTCAAGATGACTCAGTTGCAGACTGCCTTCAGTGTAAACAGCGTGGCTCTCGTACCCTGTGGCGAGCACAACGACAAGCTCCGTCCTATGGTGCTTTCATTGCGCGACTGCATCAAGTACTTCGTACAGCACCGTCACGAGGTGGTAATCCGCCGCACTAAGTTTGACCTCCGCAAGGCCGAAGAGCATGCCCACATCCTTATGGGACTCATTATTGCTTCGGACAATATCGACGAGGTAATCCGCATCATCAAGGCTGCTCAGACACCGGCTGATGCTATCGCCAATTTGATGACCCGTTTCACCCTAAGCGAGAAGCAAGCTCGAGCTATTGTAGAGATGCGCCTGCGCCAGCTCACTGGCCTGCACCAAGACCAACTCCGTGCCGACTATGACGAGACCATGAAACTCATCGCCCACTTGAACGAGATCCTCGTCAACGACGAGCTCTGTAAGCAGGTGATGAAGGACGAGCTCGTAGAGGTAGCCGAGAAGTATGGCGACGACCGCAAGTCAGAGATTGTATACTCTTCAGAGGAGTTCAACCCCGAAGACTTCTATGCCGATGACGAAATGGTAATCACCATCTCGCACCTCGGATATATCAAGCGCACTCCGCTCAGCGAGTTCCGCACTCAGAACCGCGGTGGCGTAGGTTCAAAGGGTAGCGACACCCGTGAGGCCGACTTCGTAGAGTACATCTACATGGCCACCATGCACAACACCATGATCTTCTTCACCCAGAAGGGACGCTGCTACTGGCTCAAGGTATATGAGATTCCCGAGGGCACGAAGAACTCAAAGGGACGTGCCATCCAGAATATGCTCAACATCGAGTCCGACGATAAGGTGAACGCCTTCGTACACGTGAAGAACCTCGCTGACAAGGACTTCGTGAACTCACACTACCTCGTATTCTGTACAAAGAACGGTGTAGTGAAGAAGACCTGCCTGGAGGCCTACTCACGCCCCCGTACCAATGGTGTGAATGCCATCACCATCCGTGAGGACGACCGCGTGATCGAGGTAGTGATGACCAACGGTGACAACGAGATCATCCTGGCCAACAAGAATGGTCGTGCCATCCGCTTCCACGAAGGTGTCGTTCGTGAGATGGGCCGTACAGCAACAGGTGTACGTGGTATGACACTCGACGAGGATGGCCAGGACGAGGTAATCGGTATGATTGTTATCAACGATGCTGAGTACGAAAACATCATGGTGGTATCAGAGCAGGGCTATGGTAAGCGCAGCGATGTAGAGGAATACCGCATCACCAACCGTGGCGGTAAGGGTGTGAAGACACTCGACATCACTGAAAAGACCGGTAAGCTTGTAGCCATCAAGACCGTGACCGATGACAATGACTTGATGATCATCAACAAGTCAGGCGTGGTAATCCGTCTTAAGGTATCCGATGTACGCATCCAGGGTCGTGCTACACAAGGTGTGCGCCTCATCAACCTGGGCAAGCGTAACGACCAGATCAGTTCAGTATGTAAGGTGACCACCGAGACCGAGGAACCCGAAATTCAGGATGCAGAGGTAGTAGAGGGCGAAGCCCCCATCGTAGATGCACCCGAGAACGTGGATAACAACGAACAAACCAACGAATAATAAAGTTAAATAACGTAATCAATAATCACTAAATCATTAGAAGTATGAAAAAGGTATTATTATTTATGGCAGCAGCAGTGATGTCGGCATCGGTATCATTTGCACAGGTCGATGATAAGGCTGCAGCAAAGGCTGCAAAGGAAGCTGCTAAAGCATTGAAGGCAGAGATTAAGGCTGCTAACAAAGTGCTCAGAGACGCTCAGGGCCAACTCAACTCAATAGATGGCAATATTGACCAGGCTAATGCACTTATTGAAGCTGCTATGGAAAACAAGCATACAGCATCAAATCCCGACACATGGTATACCGCTGGTAAGATTCAGGAGAAGTACTACAATCAGGAAAACGAAAAGATGTATCTTCAGCAGCCCTACAATCAGGACAAGTTCTTCGGTAGCCTCTCAAAGATGTTCGACTACTTCATCAAGTGCGACTCTTTGGAGCAGATTCCCGATGCCAAGGGTAAGGTAATTGCCAAGTATCGTCCCGAGACTAGCGAGTTCCTCTCACGCGTACGCATCAACCTCGTTAGTGGTGGTGTTACCTACTTCAACGAGGATAGCAATGCCAAGGCTTTCGATCTCTTCAGTCAATACATCGATGTAGCTTCTGCTCCCCTCCTCGCTGCTTACAACTTACAGGAGACAGACACTTTGATGCACGAGATCGCCTACTACGCTACACTTGCAGGCCTCAAGATGGAGGATTACAACAAGGCATTAAAATATGTTGACCTTGCAATGAACAAGGCCGATGTCGCTCAGAAAGCTATCGAATACAAGGCTATGGCCTACATCAACTTGGGCGACACAGCTAACTGGATCAACACTTTGAAGGTTGGTGTCGAGAAGTACCCCTCTGTAGAGTATTTCTACTCAAACCTCATCTCTTATTACAATAACAATGGTAACACCGACGAGTTGGTTGCTTTTGCTGATGAGATGCTGGCAAAGAATCCTCTCCCCATCTTCCACTTCGTAAAGGGCTTCGTATATCAGAACCAGAAGGAGTACGACAAGGCTATCGAGGAGTACAAGATTGCCATCGAGAAGAACCCCAACTACACAGGTGCTTACCGTAACCTCGGTATCTGCTACTGCCAGTTGGCACAGGATGAAAGCGACAAGATGACCAGCATGAACATCAAGAGCAAGGAGTACAAGGCTCACAAGGAGGTTGTAACCAGTTATTACAAGTTGGCTCTCCCCATTTACGAGACCTTGAGAAAGATTGACGATGGCACTGACCCCGACGTATATAGTGCATGGACCAATGGCCTCTACACCTGCTACTACATGCTCAACATGGGCAAGGAGTTCGAGGAAATCGAAAAGATTATCAACCAGTAATCGTTACGATACAACATAAAAAAAATAGCGGCAAGTGCCGCTATTTTTTTATGCTATTAGCCGTTGGCCTTTAGTTTAGAGTTTAGAGTGCCTTCGGCATGCTATTGGTCGTTAGCTGTTGGCATTTAGAATTTGGCAGTAGACTATTGACATTTAGAGAGTTACATCCGGACGGCTAGCACGAGCGTAGCAAGTGCGAAAGTCTGTGTATTCCGTGAAGTCTGTGGGAGATTAGTTTTAGCTGTTGGCTTTTAGAATTTGGAATTTGACTGTTGACATTTAGCGTTTCTTAACAAGAAATCAGAATTAAACTTGTTAACATCCACCTTTAACTCTAAACTCTAAATTTTAAATAAACCAACTGTTCATCGCAAAGACCAGCGACTTCGTCGCGAAGAATGCAGAGCGGCAAACGGGGTTCGAACCCGCGACCCTCAGCTTGGGAAGCTGATGCTCTACCGACTGAGCTACTGCCGCATTTCACATCGCGAAGGTACATCATTCGCAGGAATTACACAATGAAAAAATGAAATAATTTTCTTTTTTGTTCAGATAGTACGAATTTCCTATACGCAACAGGAGGAGCAAACATCCACTACCCTCACCTATCATCCCTCCAACCCTTCGGACAAGAGGCAGGAATTTACACATTCGGTCTCCAGACCCTGACACTCATTACAGTGGATAGCATATCCGCTATGACGGGTACTGGAATCATCCAAGAAACAAAGAAATAATTGGCTTGAGAGTACAAATATATTGATAGTGCTTTCGTAGAATCGAAAATTTGCATTATTTTTGTAGTCTAATTGGTGAAATAGACAAAACACAAACAATTAATCATAAATCACATGATTCTTTTCTTCAAATCACAGGCCGGAAGTATCATTGCTGCTGAGACCATGCAGCAGGCCGGCGAGGAAACTATCAAGAAACTTAGTTGGCTGTTTGGCAATGCCGAACTCGTACAGGGCGACACCATGGAGGGATTCTTCATCGGTCCGCGCCGCGAAATGATCACTCCCTGGAGTACCAATGCTGTGGAGATCACACAGAACATGGGTATCGAGGGTATCACACGCATCGAGGAGTATTACCCCGTAGAGAGCGAGGATGCCGAGTACGACCCCATGCTGCAGCGCATGTACAAGGGTATGGACCAAAAGCTGTTCTTCGTGAACATCGAGCCGCAGCCTATCGTATACATCGACAACTTGGCCGAGTATAACGAGAAGGAGGGTCTGGCCCTCTCAAGCGAGGAGATGGAATATCTTGCCAAGGTGGAGAAAGACCTGGGCCGTCGCTTGACCGACTCTGAGGTGTTCGGCTTCGCACAGATCAACTCTGAGCACTGCCGTCACAAGATCTTCGGTGGTACCTTCGTGATCGACGGTGAGGAGCGCCCCTCATCACTGTTCCAGATGATCAAGAAGACTACCAAGGAGAACCCCAACAAGATCCTCTCGGCATACAAGGACAATGTGGCCTTCTCTGAGGGTCCCGTAGCTGAGCAGTTCGCTCCCGCCAACCACGCTACATCTGACTATTTTGTTATCAAGGATATCAAGACTGTGCTCTCGCTCAAGGCTGAGACACACAACTTCCCCACTACCGTAGAGCCTTTCAACGGCGCTTCTACCGGTACCGGTGGTGAGATTCGCGACCGTATGGGTGGCGGTAAGGGCTCATGGCCTATTGCCGGTACTGCCGTTTACATCACCTCATACCCCCGCACCAACGAGGGTCACGACTGGGAGAAGAAGTATCCCGAGCGTCAGTGGCTCTACCAGACTCCCGAGCAGATCTTGATCAAGGCATCAAACGGTGCTTCTGACTTCGGTAACAAGTTTGGCCAGCCCCTCATCTGCGGTTCAGTGCTCACCTTCGAGCATCAGGAGAACGATGCCGACACCATGTATGGTTACGACAAGGTGATCATGCTTGCCGGTGGTGTAGGTTACGGTACCCAGCGCGACTGCCTCAAGGGTGCGCCCGAAGCTGGCAACAAGGTGGTAGTGCTCGGTGGTGACAACTACCGCATCGGTCTCGGTGGTGGCTCTGTATCATCTGTTGACACCGGTCGCTACTCATCAGGTATCGAGCTCAACGCCGTACAGCGTGCCAATGCCGAGATGCAGAAGCGTGCATACAATGTTATCCGCGCACTCTGCGAAGAGGATACCAACCCCATCGTATCTATCCACGACCACGGTTCTGCAGGTCATGTGAACTGCTTGTCTGAGTTGGTTGAGGAGTGTGGTGGTCTTATCCACATGGACAAGTTGCCTATCGGTGACTCTACTCTTTCTGCAAAGGAAATCATCGCCAACGAGTCACAGGAGCGTATGGGCTTGCTCATCCGTGAGGAGGCTATCGAGCATGTGAAGCAGATTGCTGAGCGTGAGCGTGCTCCGATGTATGTAGTCGGTGAGACTACCGGTGATGCCCGCTTCGCCTTCGAGCAGAAGGATGGTGTGCGTCCCTTCGACCTCGCCGTAGACCAGATGTTCGGCTCTTCGCCCAAGACCATCATGGTAGACAACACCGTAGAGCGCAACTATAGCGATGCTGAATATTCAGAAAAGAACCTCCAACAATATGTAGAGAATGTGCTCCAGATTGAGTCTGTAGCATGTAAGGATTGGCTCACCAACAAGGTGGACCGCTCCGTAACCGGTAAGATTGCCCGTCAGCAGTGTCAGGGTGAGCTTCAGCTGCCTCTCAGCGACTGCGGTGTCGTAGCTCTCGACTACCGTGGCACCAAGGGTATGGCAACCGCTATCGGTCATGCTCCCCAGGCTGCACTCGCCGCTCCCGACAAGGGTTCTGTGCTTGCCGTATCAGAGGCATTGACCAACATCGTATGGGCTCCGCTCGCTGATGGCATGGATTCACTCTCACTCAGTGCTAACTGGATGTGGCCCTGCCGCTCACAGGAGGGTGAGGACGCTCGCTTGTACAAGGCTGTAGAGGCACTCTCAGACTTCTGCTGCGACCTCCATATCAATGTGCCTACCGGTAAGGACTCTCTCTCAATGACTCAGAAGTATCCTGACGGCTCTAAGGTAATCAGCCCGGGTACCGTTATCGTATCGGCAGGTGGTGAGGTGTCTGATGTGAAGAAGGTAGTATCACCCGTCGTAGTGAACGACGAGGATACATTGCTCTACCACATCGACTTCAGCGACAATGCACTTGCACTCGGTGGCTCTGCCTTCTTCCAGACCTTGGATAAGGTGGGTAGCGATGTGCCTGCTGTAGATGCTGAGTACTTCCGCGATACCTTCATGGCTGTGCAGCAGCTCGTGAACGAGGGTCTCCTCATGGCAGGTCACGATATCTCTGCCGGTGGTATGGTAACCGCATTGCTTGAGATGTGCTTCGCCAACACCAAGGGTGGTATGAAGATTGATCTTGATGTGTTCGAGGAGAAGGATATCATCAAGGTGCTCTTCGCAGAGAACCCCGGTGTAGTGGTACAGGTTGCCAAGGACAATGCCGCTCGCGTAGAGGCTATCCTCGAAGAGGCTGGCGTAGGCTTCGCCGTTATCGGTCAGCCCACTGCAGATCGTACCCTCTATATTAATAAGGAATATGCACTTGACATCGACGCCATGCGCGATGCATGGTACCGCACCTCATACTTGCTCGACCGTAAGCAGAGCTTCCATGGCTGTGCCGACGAGCGTTACCAGAACTACAAGAACCAACCCCTCGTATTCGACTTCAACCCCGCGTTTACCGGTAAGTTGGCACAGTACGGTCTCAACCCCGACCGTCGCACTCCCTCAGGCATCCGTGCCGCTATCATCCGTGAGAAGGGTACCAACGGTGAGCGCGAGATGGCTTACTCACTCTGGCTCGCTGGCTTCGATGTGAAGGATGTGACCATGACCGACCTCGTGACTGGTCGCGAGACACTCGACGACATCAACTTCATCGTATTCTGCGGTGGCTTCTCTAACTCAGATGTACTCGGCTCAGCTAAGGGTTGGGCAGGTGCTATCCTCTTCAGCCCCAAGGCCAAGGAGACTATCGACCGCTTCTATGCTCGTAAGGACACCCTCTCACTCGGTATCTGCAACGGCTGTCAGCTCATGATGGAGCTCGGTCTAATCACTCCCGAGCACGAGGAGAAGGGCGCTATGCACCACAATAACTCACACAAGTTCGAGTCTAACTTCGTGGGCGTACATGTTCCCGAGAACAACAGCGTACTCTTCGGTTCGCTCAGCGGTACCAAGCACGGTATCTGGGTGGCTCATGGTGAGGGTAAGTTTGCCCTTCCCTACGAGGAGAGCCGCTACCACATCGTTGCCAAGTACAACTATGCTGGTTATCCCGCTAACCCCAACGGTTCGGCTTACAATATCGCTGGTATTGCTAGTGCCGATGGCCGCCATGTAGCTATGATGCCCCACTTGGAGCGTTGTATCTTCCCCTGGCAGTGTGGTAACTATCCGCTCGA
>JAZONI010000020.1:0-12526 GCA_045654445.1 Bacteroidaceae bacterium
GGTAATACTCCTGTGGACTTTATCGTCGACGGTACCACCTACCACATTCTCACACCGGATGGAAAACTGGCAATGACTAACCGTGATGTTCCCACACACGATGCATTGCTCTATATGGATGCGGTAAATAATGAGTCGGTAGGACAACAGTGGACCTTCTATCAGTTGGGAGATGCATGGCTCATTTATAACTACGAATATGGGCAGGCTGCCGATATGGCTCTTGGTGCCAAAGATGCAGGACGTCTGTTGCAGTGGGAAGCCACCTGCAGCGGCAATCAGTGCTTTGCCGTGCAGCTTGTCGAGGGCACTACAAACCTCGTGCAGTTGCTTTGTGCTTCAGACCCGACAAAGGCTGTGGCAATGCAAGCTAATGGCGGACTGAAGATGACTTCAATGTTGGACGATGTAGCGACCCACTTCCTTCTCGAAAGTACGGAAGTGAAGCACACAGCCAATGTACCCTTGCTCAACCGCTACTACACCATCACTCATGCCACCAGTGGCAAGGTGCTGGGCAACAGAGACAATAAGGAGAACAATGCACTCATCTATGCCGACCTCGCCAGTGACATCTCTGCAGAGAGCAGTACCTGGCAGTTGCGCCGCAAGGCAAGCGATGCCAACTGGTTCCAACTCTACAACCCCTATGCGGGCAAGGCAATGGACATGGCTCTTTCGTCGAAAGACATGAAGCCCCTACAGTGGGATGCCTCATTCACCAACATGAACCAGCAGGCCACCTTCGTTTTAGCCGATCCCAAGCAAGGCCTATATCAGATTACTTGCCAGAAAGAAAAGACAAGCAACATCTACTACCTTGTAGTTGACGGCAACCAAGTATCTATGAGTATGAATCCCACGAACGAGAATTCATACTTCACCCTCACCGAGGTATTCCCCGAAAATCTCCCTTTGCCCGAGTACTGGGAAGACGAGACCATCTTCGAAGAGAACAAGGAGAAAGGACACGCCACCTATATGCCCTACCCCACTACTGAGGCTATGCGCGGTGATGAACGTTACGCACTGCCTTGGCTCGACCCCAATGGTGCACGCTACATGAGCCTTAATGGCATTTGGAAACTCAACTATGTGGAGAGCACAGGCGATCGTCCAGGAAAAGACGACTTCTGGGGCAACGATGCCGATGTATCCAAGTGGGACGACATCAACGTACCCTCATGCCTCGAGATGAATGGTTATGGCGACCCTTACTATGTGAATGTGGAGTACCCCTTCAAGGATAATCCTCCTTACATAAACATGATAAACAACTTGCCCGAGCCAGTGGCCTCATATCGCCGCACCTTCACCCTCCCCGAGGGTTGGGATGACATGCGCACCTTCCTTCACTTCGATGGTATCTATAGCGCTGCATACGTATGGGTCAATGGCCAATATGTAGGTTACACCCAAGGCGCCAACAACGATGCCGAGTTTGACCTCACCAAGGTGGTGCGCAAGGGCGAGAACAACATCTCCGTACAGGTATTCCGCTGGAGCGACGGCTCATACCTCGAAGGTCAGGACATGTGGCACATGAGTGGCATACACCGCGATGTATACCTCTTTGCTACGCCTAAGGTGCATGTCGCAGACCACTACATCACCTCAACACTCGATGCTGCATCGGGCTATACCGCAGGTAGCATGAATGTGGAGCTCACCCTCGACAACCGCGATGGTGTTGCTACATCCAAGCAGGTGGCAGTGCGCTTCTTGGCTCCCGATGGCACACTCATCAAAGAGCAAACCGAGAACATCAGTTTCACCGAAAAGGATAAGACCAAGAAGACCGACATCGTATTTGGTGCGCTCAAAGACCTGCAACCATGGACTGCCGAGACTCCCACACTCTACACCATCGAGGTGGCTCAGAAGGATGCCCAGGGCAAGGAGGAGCATGTATTCTCCACCAAGTATGGCTTCCGCCACATCGAGATTAAGGATGGCTTGGTATATATCAATGGAGAACGTATCCTCTTCAAGGGTGCCAACCTGCAGGACACACACCCTGTGACGGGTCGTACTGTGGGCATCGAGACCATGCTCACCGATGTGAAGATGATGAAGCAGTCAAACATGAACACCGTGCGCACCAGCCACTACCCCCGTCAGGCCAAGATGAACGCCATGTTCGACTACTACGGACTCTACTGCATGGACGAAGCTGACCTCGAGTGTCACAAGAACTGGGAAGACCACAAGTGGAGTGGAGGCATCACCGATAAGGAGTCATGGCGCCCTCAATACATCGACCGCACCATACGCATGGTACAGCGCGACCGCAACTTCCCCTCTATCATCTTCTGGAGCCTCGGAAACGAGAGTAACGGAGGCAGCAACTTCACCCACACCTTCAATGCCGTGAAGAAGCTTGACAACCGCATCATCCACTACGAGGGAGCAACACGTGCGGGCACCTTCCCCACCGAACTCTTCTCGGTAATGTACCCCAACATGACAGAGTGTGAGAACGATGCCAACCGCAACAACCGCCAGCAGCCCTACTTCATGTGTGAATATGCTCACGCCATGGGTAACGCCGTAGGTAACCTCAAGGAGTACTGGGACATCATCGAGAATAGCCGCTATGGTATCGGCGGATGCATTTGGGACTGGGTAGACCAGTCTATCTTCGATGCCGAGGACATCAAGAATGGCACACTCACCGTAAACAGCTATGCTAAATATCGCACCGGATACGACTACCCCGGTCCTCACCAAGGTAACTTCGTGAACAATGGTCTCATCACAGCCGACCGTGCATGGAGCCCCGAGCTGACCGAAGTGAAGCAGGTATACCAGTATATCAAGTTCGTAGGTTTCGATAAAGCAACTCGTACACTCACCTTGAAGAACGACTATGACTTTATCTCCCTCGACGGCTTCACACTCGGATATACCCTTATCGTTGATGGACGCGAGGTTGAGACAGGCAACATCGCACTGTCTGCCACAGCACCGGGTGCTACAGCAGATGTCGTGCTCCCCTACTCGTCAAACATCAATGACCTCAGTGGCGAAGTGTTCGTAAACATAGAGATTAGCCTCAGCGAAGCCACCATATGGGCTCCCGCAGCATATCCTATAGCAGCAGCACAGTATACTCTCAAAGAGCGCAACAATGAATACACCACTTTGGCTTCGGCCTCATCGGCGCTCACTCTGAAGCGTGAAAATGGTGATTACATCATCGCTACAGGCGAGAACACCGGCGTACGCTTCAGCAGCAAAGGTGACCTGCGCTCATGGCAGTACAAAGGCAAGGAACTCATCGTACAGGGTCCCGAATACAGCAACTACCGTTGGGTAGAGAATGATGGACCGACAGAAAACATCAACAACTATGCCCCCGATGCCGGTATCACCTCGAAGAGCATCTCGGCTGTCAAGGTGAGCGATGATGGTCTTACCGCTACTGCTACTGTCAAGGGACAAGGCCGCAACTGCAACTACACCTTTGTATATACCATACAGAACAACGGTGCAGTGCAATTGGATGCAACCTACACCTCAAACTCTAAGGGCTTGCGCCGTATTGGCCTCGACATGCGCTTCGTAGACGACTACCAGCAACTCGAGTACTATGCACGTGGTCCGTGGGAGAACTACATCGACCGTTGCAGCGGCTCAATGTTTGGACGCTACTACACAACCATAGATGATATGTTCGAGCCCTATCCCAAGCCTCAGAGCATGGGTAACCGCGAGGGATTGCGCGACCTCACCCTCTACACACAAGAAGCCGATAACAGCCGCACAGGCATACGCATCGAGGCACTTGGCAATGTAGCCTTCTCTATGCTTCCCTATGATGATGTAGCCCTCAAAAACGCAAGCCACACATGGGAACTCACCCGTGGTAAAGGCACCTATGCGCACTTCGACTACATACAGCGCGGACTCGGAAATGGTAGTTGTGGACAAGGAACTGGTACCATCCCCGCCTATGAGGTTCCTGCATCGGGCACCTATAGCCACTCACTACGTTTCATCCCGCTTGAGGCATACCGCGAAGACGAAGCAGGCATCAGCACTCCCGAAAATCTTCCCTATAGTGTATGCTATGATGCCGAAACGAAAAGCATCGTATGCACAGGAAACTGGAGCAAGGGTACCACAGCCACCCTCTACAACATGGGTGGACTGATGATCAATTCGGCCACTGCAACAGGCTGCAGCATAGTGATCCCCACAGGTAATCTTCCCCGTGCATCCTATCTGGTAGCCATCCGCAGCGACGAAGGCACTTACATGTATAAGATTGCCATCTTTTAAGTGATAGAGGAGTGAATCATCTCACTCCTCTACTTTGTAAAAACAAGAATGGGGCGTCGTCACGACGTCCCATTCTCTTTCTGTAGTTAACAAATTATGTGCAAGTAATTTTATATAAAAAAGATGGAGGAGGTCCCTCCATCCCTTTGCAATTCATTTATTAATAGTTCTCCTTCTGCACCTCGAAGTATGACTGAGGATGCAAGCATGCGGGACATGCCTTGGGAGCCTCTTCAGCCTCTACGATGAAGCCACAGTTACGGCACTGCCAGAACACCTTACCATCCTTCTTGAATACGGTACCCTCCTCTACGTTCTTCAACAACTCGAGGTAGCGCTCCTCGTGACCCTTCTCAGCGATGGCGATGTTACGATACATTGCAGCGATTGCGGGGAAACCCTCTTCAGCAGCGATATCAGCAAACTTAGGATAGTCGTCAACCCACTCTTCATGCTCACCGGCAGCAGCAGCGCGGAGGTTCTCCATTGTGGTACCGATAACACCTGCAGGGAACTTAGCTGTGATCTCTACCATGCCACCCTCGAGGTACTTGAACATACGCTTTGCGTGCTCCTTCTCCTGCTCAGCAGTCTCGGTGAAGATAGCAGCAATCTGCTCATAACCCTCTTTCTTAGCCTGACTAGCAAAATAGGTGTAGCGCATACGTGCCTGTGACTCGCCAGCGAATGACATCATCAAATTCTTCTCAGTCTGTGTTCCAACAATACTCTTAGCCATAATTCTTATTAGTTTTAATAGGTTTATTATTATATTTCTTTTTTTGTTACGTTTTCTCTTGTTTTGACGATGCAAAGATAAACCGAGTTTTTTAATCACGCAAATAGATTTAGCTTATAATCCTATCGTCATAATCTATCAAAGGGCTTAATACACCTATAATAAAAAATACCTGAATAAACTTCCTATTCTCACACGTTGTTTGTATCTTTGCGCGATGTTTAACTAAAAAACCTATAACAAAATGAAAAAACTAAGTATTTTTATGATGTTTGTGCTCGTTTCTATCTGCACAGCAATGGCACAAGACGTAGTGGGAAAATGGAAACTCGAGGATGGAACAGCCATCGTAGAGGTGTACAAGGCTGGTGATGTATTCAACGGAAAGATTGTATGGTTGCAACACCCCACCGAAGCCGATGGCTCACCCGCCGTTGACGACAAGAACCCCGACAGCAAACTGCGTTCACGAAAACTCATCGGACTCAACATGCTCAGCGGCCTCAAGAAGGCAGGCAGCGAATATAGCGGCGGCAGCATCTACGATCCGGGTAATGGTAAGACCTACAACTGCTCCATGAAGGTTGAGGGCGATGTACTCAAAGTACGTGGCTCGCTTGACAAGCGTGGTCTCATAGGTCGCACAATGGACTGGTATCGCGTGAAATAATCCGTCCTACACAAGACATCAAGTGGGTATACTCCGGTATATCCACTTTTTTTGTGCGTTCTACCCATCTTTGATTTATTCTCGTGCGACACCTTATAAGTAAACGGGCAATATTTTCGTTTAATCATTTTTTTACATTAATTTTGCCATTAACTTAAGAAATATAAAAGATGAACATCCAGCAGTTAGAGTATATCGTGGCGCTCGACAAGCATCGCCACTTCCAAAGAGCAGCCGAGGCATGCGGTGTGAGCCAGCCTACGCTGAGTGCATTGATACAGAAGTTGGAGGAGGAACTCGACCTCACGCTCTTCGACCGCAAGAGCCATCCCATCAGCACGACCGACAGCGGACGCGCCGTAATAGACCAGGCGCGTGTGGTGCTCTACCACATCGCCCAACTGAAGGAGATGACACGCACTGAGAAGGAGATGGAGAGCGGCACAGTACGCATCGGTGTCATCCCCACGGTAGCCCCCTACATATTGCCCCGCCTGTTCAAGCAGATGCAGCAGATGTTTCCGCAGATTGAGTTGCGCGCTTTCGAACTGCGCACAGCCGTCATCATAGAACAGTTGCGCAAGGCCGAACTCGACATGGCCATCCTGGCCACTCCGCTCGAGCAGCCCGACTTCCTCGAAGTACCGCTCTACTATGAGAAGTTTGCCGCCTATGTGTCGCCCAACGAAGAATTGTATCAGAAGGAGGAGATTGCTGCTCACGAGATGCCCACCGAACATCTGTGGGTACTGAAGGAGGGCCACTGCATGAGAAACCAGGTGTTCAACTTCTGCCAGACACAATCGGCCTACTCCACCACCTACGAGGCAGGCAGCATCGACACGCTCATCAAGATCGTGGACGAGAATGGCGGATACACCGTGATTCCCGAGTTGCACCTCCCCCTGCTGCACGATCAGCAGCAATGCCACGTACGACAACTGGCAGCCCCCACCCCCGTACGTGAGATATCGCTCGTCATCCGTCAGGACTACGTGCGCGAGCGCCTCATGAACTCCGTTGCCGATGCCGTAAAGGCCATCATCCCCGACGAGATGATTGACACGCGACTCAAGAAGTTTGCGATCAAGTTATAAAGCAGTAGCATAAACAAAAAAAAATGAGGTGGCACGATTACTTTGCCACCTCTATTTTTGTCTTCAGCCCTTTTATCTTTTCATTGCCTATCAATGTGAGCAACTGTCTCACCTTGGCACGGCGCACAGCCACATAGGCATAATAGTCATGCACATCAATGGTGCCCACATCTTCGCGCGTGAGTCCTCCCTTCTTATAGAGGAAACCGGCGATATCGACCTTGTTTATCTTGTCTTTCTTGCCGCGACCGATATAGAGGGTACTCCACTGAGGAGCCTGCGGACGGGCAGCACGCTCGGGCAGCAGATAATCTTCCGTCTGTCCGACAAGATATTCAGGCACATGCTCCTCAGCATGCAGGATAAGGTATGAACTACCCTCGGCATTCCAACGAGCCGTACGTCCAGTGCGATGGATATAGGCATCCTCACTTCCTACCATGTGGTAATGTATGATGTGCTGTACCTCGGGGATATCGAGTCCACGTGCAGCGAGGTCGGTGCTCACGAGTATATTGCTGCTACCGTTACGGAACTTATACAAGGCACGCTCGCGCACCTCCTGCTCCATGCCACCATGGTAAGCCTCATGCGCCAGTTTCTGTCCGTGCAGATACTCTCCCACTCTATCTACCGACTCACGATGATTGCAGAACACGATGGCCTGCCCACCCTCGAACGTACACAACAGACGATAGAGCGTCTGCAACTTATCCTTGCAGTCAGAGTGTACGATATAGGTGCTCACCTTATCACCACTTACCGCTTCACCGATATAGTTCAATTTCGTGGGACGACGGACACCGGTGAATGCAGGCACCTCGGACAAGTCTGTTGCCGATGTCAAGTAGCGCTGACGCACTGCTGGCAATTTCTCTATCACCTCCTGCATCTCGGCTTGGAATCCCAACTCGAGACATTTGTCAAACTCGTCAATAATCAATGTACCGATACCACGTGCGTCGATATTTCCTTTGGTGAGATGATCGTTGAGACGTCCCGGCGTACCTATTATAATAGAGGGGCGTATACCCTTCATCGAGCGGTGCTCATCCATTGCCGGACGACCTCCATACACGCTCATTGCCTTCCACGGCAAAGCCATGTTCTTTATCACCGAGTCAATCTGCAGGGCCAACTCTCGCGACGGGACGATCACCATTGCCTGCACCCCTTCGACACCTGTTTTCAAGCGTTCAATCAGCGGCAACAGATAGGCCAGTGTCTTACCCGTACCCGTAGGTGAGAGCAATATCACGTCGTTCGTTTCACGGAAAGCAGATAGAGCAGCCTCCTGCATCGGGGTCAGTGCTGTCACCGACAACTTCTGCAAAGCCGTCTGTTGATATTCATTGAAGTGTAGATGTGTCATCTTGTAGCGTTTATATTACCTTAAGTTTCTCACGTATCTTCTCCATAAAAAAGAAGGTCGTCATCCCGACGACCAATCTTCCTACTTTAAAAATCTAATACCATGAAAAACACAATGCAAAGGTACAGCTTATTTCGGTATCGACAAACAAAAAAGAAGGAAAAGGTGTCATAAAAACACTTTTTCCTCCATTTTTACATTATTTTGTCATTTTAGCGAACAACCGCGCATCAATATGTCAAATAGAGTTGGCAGTTTGCTACTCTACATACAGCACCAGTCCTTTGAGATATTCACCCTCAGGATGATAGATGCTTACGGGGTGGTCGGCAGGCTGTGTGAGTTGGTGCAAGATGCGCACGCGACGCCCCGACATAGCAGCAGCAGTGAACACAGCCGTACGGAAGTTGTCCTTCGTCACCACCTGTGAGCAAGAGAAGGTGAAGAGAATACCACCGGGACGTATCTTCTCGAATGCCTTGGCATTAAGTTTACGGTATCCCATGAGCGCATTGCGCAAGGCATCCTTATGCTTGGCAAAGGCTGGCGGGTCAAGAATGATGAGGTCGTACTGGTCGCCCATGCGGTCAAGATACTTGAAAGCATCCTCAGCATAAGCCTCGTGACGGGTATCGCCGGGGAAGTTGAGTTCCACATTCGCACGGGTGATATCGATGGCACGTGACGATGAGTCTACAGAGTGCACCAGTTCGGCACCACCACGCATGGCATAGAACGAGAATCCACCCGTGTAGCAGAACATGTTGAGCACCTTGCGTCCCTTAGAGTAATGCTCCAGGAGAGCACGGTTTTCACGCTGGTCGACGAAGAATCCCGTCTTCTGTCCACCCAACCAGTCCACATGGAAGCGCAGTCCGTTCTCCACGGCTATATCATCGGCCGTAGCAAGTCCTCCTTTAAGGAATCCGTTACCTCCATCTTCCGAAGCCTTATAGGCCAATGTCGTCTCAGACTTATAGTAAATATTATCGACAACCCCCTGCATCACTTCGGCCAGTGCATCGGCAATCTCGCGACGGCTCACGTGCATACCCACCGAGTGAGCCTGCATCACCGCCGTGCGGTTATATACATCGACGACGAGGCCGGGCAGGCCGTCACCCTCGCCATGGATGAGACGGAAGGCGTTGGTCAACTGTCCATTATCTGTAGTCCATTGCGGGAATATGCTCTTGCGCACATCGTAGGCCACGCTGAGGCGTTGACGCCAGAACTCACGGTCGATAGCCACATCGTCAAATGAGAGCACACGCACGGCAATGCTACCGATCTGAATGTGTCCCACCGCCAAGAACTTACCGTCGGCGCTGAGCACACGCACCACATCGCCCTCTTCGGGACGGCCGTCGATATGATGGATGGCACCCGAGAACACCCAAGGATGAAAACGCCCGAGCGACTCTTCTTTTCCCTTCTTTAGATAAACCGTTTTATACATGCTTTGTATTATTTGTTTTTAGGAGTTACTTCTTTAACCTTCAGACCACCCTTTGCCTTGAGTTCTTCCAGATACTTATATATACGTATGCAGGCCCAGGCATCCGTGGCCGCATATCCCTTCTGGCGGTCGGTGAGCACATCGGCTTCCCAGTTGGTGAGGCGTTGCGACTTCGAAATCTTTTTTCCGAAGAGCAAAGCATATATCTTCTGCAGGCTCTGCGCCTCGATACCCCATTTCTTCACATACTGTTGGAGGTCGAGGAATCCGTTGGGTTCAAAACTATGCTTGCGCTGCAGCGCCTGTATGTCGTCCCTGAGCGATAGGCCCACCTTCAGTTGGCGGCCATCCTGTAGCAGAGCGACCAGTGCATCGGGCATACCGATATAGTTGAGACGAAAGAGGAAACAAGTATCTTCGGTCGACACCTGTAGCAGCGACACCTCATAGGTCTTCCCTTTTGCAAAACTGGGGCGTGTCTCCGTGTCGACGCCCAATATGGGAAATCCCTTCAGGTAGTTCACCGCCTTGTCCACCTCGGCAGCCGAGTGCACCACGATGATGCGCCCACCGAACAGTTCGGCCGGCATCTCCGCTATCTCCGCCTTGGCAATGTCGCTACATATCTCAGTCATCATACCCCTCCTCGTCATCCTCAGTGCTCTTGCCAAACTTCACCTCGTGCAGGGCACGCATGGTGTTCACCAATGTCTGTCCCCAATAGGCGGCAAAGTGTTCACGGCATTGAGCCAGTGCGTCGTGCATGGTCTCGTTCAACCCACTCTGGAACTGGCATACAAAATCCTTCACTACCTGGTAGATGTCGGCGAGATCCTCGGCAATGCTCTTACGTATGGGCGTGTCGCTATATTTCATGTCCTCAACGAACACGTCGAGGTAGTCATCGCGGTCGGCCAGCAGTTCCTGCAAGTTCAGGCGGATAACCTCATAGTCCTCCTCGCTGACAAATGTTTCGAGCACATCATCGCCCATTGCCTCACATTCGGGGAGCATAGAGGCCTTGATGTAGAGCAGCGGCAATATCTTGAGCAAGGTATCCACATACTCCGAGCGTTTCTGCCCCTCACAACGTTCCACGAAGGCACAATATTCGGCAGCCACGGTAACAAACTCCACCGAGTTGCGTTCAAATATCACTTGTGATTTCTGTTTCATATTTTTTCAATGGTAACAATCTGCAAAATTAGTGCAAGGCGAGAGAAAATGCAAGTTTACTTACAATTTTCCGAGCCGCAGCCTAATTTCAAACTGCGAAGCAGATTAATATTAGTGCAAGGCAAGAGAAAATGCAAGTTTCAACGAGTGAATGTAAAGAAAGCGCTCGCGTTTTCTTTGCTGAACGCCGACGCGGAACCTTTAGGTCGCTGGCCGTAAGGAAAAAGCAATGAAAGCGCTGCTTGAGACGAAGGGAGGTTTATCTCCCTCGAGGAATAATACTTGCATTTTCTCTACTGAGCGAGGCACTATAAAGACTCTGCAGCCTTTTGTGGGCTGCAGAGTACACGTCATCATATCGGTAAGATAGTCCCGATTACTGTTCCTTTTCCACCAGGCTGAAGTCATCCGAGTCGGCCAGCGAGGGGAACTTGTCGCGGTAGTGGCGCAACTCGTCCATCTTCACCTCATAGGTTACCACCTCTTCCGTATTGTCGGCACAGGCGGCTGCTACGAATCCGAAGAAGTCGATGGCCACTGTGCCACCATCGTAGTTACACAAGGGGTCGGTACCCACACGGTTCACACCGATTACCACTGCCTGGTTCTCTATGGCACGTGCACGGAGCAGGATGTCCCATGCCATGCGGCGCTTGTCGGGCCAGTTGGCCACGTAGAGTGCCACATCGTAGTCGTCGCAGTTACGCCCAAAGACAGGGAAGCGCAGGTCGTAGCATACCTGAAGGAAGAGGCGCACGCCACGAAACTCTACGATGACTCTCTCCTTGCCCGCCTCATAGTGCTTGTCCTCGCCTGAGTAACTGAAGAGGTGGCGCTTGTCATAATGGGTCACCTTTCCGTCGGGTTCCACGAAGTACATACGGTTCTTATATCCGCCTTCGGCATCCACTGTAGCCACGCTACCTACGATAGCCGCATCCGCTTCGGCCGCCATGCGGCGCATCCACGGCAGTGTAAGGCCCTCGGCAGGCTCGGCAATACGCTGCGGCTCCATACAGAAACCTGTGGTGAACATCTCGGGCAACACATACACATCGGCGCCTGGATGATTGTGTATGAATGACTCGGCACGATTGAGGTTCTCCTGTGCATCGCACCAAGCTAGATTCATTTGGATAAGTGCTATTTTCATTATCTTACTCTTTTATCTGATTACACTGCAAAAGTAACGAAAAATATCGTTGATTGCAAGGTTACTTATTTAAACAAAGATACGGGGTAAAACGATTTACGAGGTGGATTGATTGTCCGTACCCGTGTAGCGTTCTTTGTCCTTCTTTCCGTTTAGGTAGATAGATTGCTATGATGCGGCGTGTGGGTAAATCCTACTTGCCGAGCGTAGTAACTTCACTGAAAGTAAAGTAAATCCTACAACATATAACGTTAAAAACCAAACAGTCTCTCACTGCCCGTGGCTGCGTTCTTTTCGTTCGCCTTGGGGATTGGGCGGATTGAGGGCAAGGATGAGGTTGTATACTACGGTATTTTTATCTTTTACATGAAATTAAAGACAAAAAGTTGTTGATATTGATAAGTTGTAGTACCTTCGCTATTGGATATAAAAAACGAACTCATCACCAGCAACTGAATAACTTCATCACGAGAAACAAATGCATTTTCTCTATCGTTTATTCGGTAATCAGTATTTTAGCAACCCCTCGGACATTTATAGCATATCCAGTATGATAAGAGATAATATTTTAGAGAC
>JAZONI010000021.1:0-6546 GCA_045654445.1 Bacteroidaceae bacterium
CTCTTTGTTCCGCTCGTCACCCTACCCCTCTTGTACCCCCTCCGCACTTCGTGCTCGTCCCCCTGCCAGGGGGACAGTGCAGGACAGCTAAAGCCGAGCGATTCGTTCAACCTAATACAGCTATAGGGGCTTATAAATGAAAAACAACGGTAATAATATAGATGTTTACCTACCTTGAAATTCTCCTCGAGGAGAATTCTGCCACCGCCAACCAATTTATGAACTTTTGTAACCTTCGGTGAGGATAAAATACCCAATGGTGTGTGCAGATCGGAGGGGGTATTATCCAAGATTGTGTACCACCTCCCCCCTCTTCGAAGGAAAGGCACTCCTTTATACCGATAAATCGGCAGCTGTCGCTACCGACACTATCATTGACTTCAGCCCCTCACCCGACACGGCTTGGTTGTTTTTGGTACCCCCTCCGCTCCACGTTGTTTCGCTCGTCCCCCTTAAAAGGGCGACAATTCTTCTTAATAGCTTTTGTCGCTCGAATGAACTAACCAAAGGGCATTGTCCTACACTCTCCTACCTTCAGAGGGTTGGCTAAATGAAATTCGGTAAATCAAGAGGAGAATTTAAGTTTTTGGACAACTGCTATATTATCACTGACAAAATAATCGTTGACCAAACAGATAAAAAAGAAACAGGAAGAGGCTCTCTTCCTGTTTGCTATAATTATAGATGCGTAGAACGCAGTGATTACTTCTGGTGCTGATCGCGGAGAAGGTCATTGACGGTCTTCACGGGATTGAAAGTGGTGAGGGGCACCTCTACGAAGATGGTGTTCCAGTCGCTCATGGCGCCATTCCACAAGCCGGGGAGCTCGAGCGCCTTGAGTGAACGGCCACCCTTAGACTTTGATGAGATGAAACCGGTAGACTTGTCCACATATTGGGGAAGAGCGAACTTATTGCCCTTGTAGTCCTTGATAGCGCACACGAGGTCTACGGGATTGAAGTGGGTGCCTTCGAGGAACATGGCCTTCTTCACGGGGTTGTCCATATCGATCTGTGAGCTCTCGAGGATCTGCAACGATACGGTGCCGTCGGCATTGTAGGCGAGGAAGGGGCCGCCACCGGGCTCACCCACATTCTGCACCATACCACACACGCGCATGGGGCGGTTGAGTTTCTTCTTCAAGTATGTCACGAGCACATCGCCCTTGAGGGTGTCGATAGCGGGATGCTTGCAATAGAGCTTGTTCTCAAGGAAGTCGACCATCTCCTGCAACTCCTCATCGGTGCAATTGCCCTCGTCGAGACGACGCAGATAGTCGAAGGCTTGTGCCTGCAATGACACGAGCACACCTGCGAGCAACTTCTTATAGGTTACGGTATCCTCCTTCAAGCGGTCGGGAACCACATTGTCGATGTTCTTGATGAATACGACGTCGGCATCGAGGTCGTTGAGGTTCTCGATGAGTGCGCCATGACCACCGGGACGGAACACGAGGCTGCCATCGGTATCGCGGAAGGGATTGTTGTCCTTATCGGCAGCAATGGTGTCGGTGCTGGCCTTCTGCTCAGAGAAGGTGATGTCGTACTTCACGCCAAATGCCTCTTCGTAACGAGCCACTACAGCATCTACACGAGCCTTGAAGAGTTCGCGATGCTCGGGTGATACGGTGAAGTGTACGTGTACGGTCTTGTTCTCGTCCTGTGCATAGAGGGCGCCCTCCACGAGATGCTCTTCGAGCGGAGTGCGCACGGTGTCATCGGCATAGAGGTGGAAGAGGAGCAGGCCCTTGGGCAACTGACCGAAGTTGAGACCTTCGGGGTTGAGCAATGCCGCCACTACCTGACGATGGCATCCCTCGGCCATCAAGGCATTGATATCCTTCCCATACAGCTCCACGCACTTGGCATTGAGCGCTGCATAGAAACCGAAAAACTCTATATGATCGAAAAATACGTGTTCGAAATCGGTAACGGGCTCGTCGTGACCACCATTGAGGAACTCGAAGAGGTTCTTGAACATGCGGCTAGCAGCACCCGAAGCAGGTACGAATTTCACGATACGGTGATCGCCACTGAGATAGTGCTCCCAATCGGTTGCAGCCTGCTCGAGCAGAGCCTCATCGGCCTTTACCACACCATTCTTCACTGAAGCGGGAGCCTCCAAGGTGAGATAGGGGAAGCCCTTCTTGAAACATGCTAACTGCTCCAATACCTGTGCCTCGGCGACACCTCTCTTGACAAATACCTGTTGATCTTCTGTTGTAAACATATCTATTCTAATTTATTAAATTAAATTCATTTTAGGCCTCAAAGTTAAATAGAATAAAACAACTCTGCTAATTTTTCTTTAACAAAACGACAAATCACTGAGAAAAAAGTGCTTTCAGACGACAGGTTCCGCACCCGAAAGGAGCAAACTGAAACGTCGAGATTAACATCTGGCAGGTTACAACCCGCATGAAAAATGTGAAATGTTATTAATATATGTGTGGCTTTGCCCATGAGTTTGCCGAAAAAAACGTACTTTTGTAGTTCAATAGATAAAGTACGTTATGAACGAGACAAAATATACCCTATTCTTCACCCCCGAAGAGCTGGAACTGAAGGCTACACTCGAAGCACGCTTGTGCGAACTGGCGGGCGACTGCCTGCGTGACGATGACATGCCACGCATCGAGGCCCTGCTGACACAGGCCATCGAGGAGGAGCGACTGGGACGCGACACCTTCGGGCTAAACCCCATCATCAACAACTTGCAGACGGCCATCATCGTGGTGGACGAGATGGGCATGCGACGCGCGGCCATCGTGAGTATCTTGCTGCACGATGTGGTGAAGAATGAATATATCAGCACCGAAGAGGTTGCTGCACAGTTTGGTGCCGATGTGGCCGGCATCTTGAACGGACTGGTGCGCACGGGCAAACTCTACGAGAAGAATCCCTCGATAGAGTCGGAGAATTTCCGCAATCTGCTGCTCTCCTTTGCCGAAGATATGCGCGTGATTCTCATCATGATTGCCGACCGTGTGAACACGATGCGCCAGATCAAGGATGCTCCCAACGAAGAGGCTCGTCTCAAGGTGGCCGGTGAGGCTGCCTACCTGTATGCCCCCCTGGCACACAAGCTGGGCTTGTACAAACTGAAGTCGGAGTTGGAGGACCTCTCGCTCAAGTACATGCAACACGACATGTACTACCACATCAAGGAGAAACTCAATGCCACCAAGGCGGCACGCGACAAGTATATCGCCTCGTTCATACAACCTATCGAAGAGAAACTGGCTGCCGCAGGGCTGAAATGTCACATCAAGGGCCGCACGAAGAGCATACACTCTATCAGCCAGAAGATGAAGAAGCAGAAGACCAACTTCGAGGGTATCTATGACCTCTTCGCTATACGCATCATCCTCGACTCGGAATATGAGAAAGAGAAGCAGGAGTGCTGGGCCGCCTACTCTATCGTGACCGATATGTACCAGCCCAACCCCAAGCGCCTGCGCGACTGGCTCTCCATCCCCAAGAGCAATGGTTACGAGTCGTTGCATACCACGGTGATGGGTCCCGAGGGCAAGTGGGTGGAGGTGCAGATACGCACCGAGCGCATGGACGACATCGCCGAGCGCGGACTGGCCGCACACTGGCGCTACAAGGGGGTGAAGAGCGAGACAGGACTGGATGAGTGGCTCACGAGCATACGTGAAGCACTGGAGCACAATGATGATGACGGCCTTGAGCTGATGGATCAGTTCAAGATGGATCTCTACAAAGACGATGTGTTCGTATTCACTCCCAAGGGTGACCTCTTCAAACTCCCCCAAGGGGCTACGGTGCTTGACTTTGCTTTCCATATACATACCAATGTGGGCTGTCGTTGCACAGGAGGTAAGGTCAATGGCAAGCATGCGCAGTTGCGTCAGAAGTTGAGCAATGGCGACCAGGTAGAGATACTCACCTCAAATACGCAGACTCCCAAGCAGGGCTGGCTCGATATCGTGACCACCTCGAAGGCACGCAACAAGATACGTCAGAGTCTCAACGAGATAGAGTCGCGTCAGGCGGCTTTTGCCCGTGAGACTATAGAACGCAAGTTCAAGAATCGCAAGATCGACTACGATGAGCCTACCATGATGCGCCTCATCAAGCGCATGGGCTACAAGCAAGTGAAGGAGTTTTACCAGAAGATTGCCGAAGGGTCGCTTGATGTGAACCAGTTTATCGACCGCTACGTGCAAGCCATGGAGCAGGTGACTGAACCACACGACGTCACCATACGTAGTGCCGAGGGCTACAGCATGCAGCAAGATGAGCAACTGAAGCAGCACTTCTCGGGCGACGTGCTGGTCATCGACCAAAACCTCAAGGGTATTGACTTCAAACTTGCCCAGTGCTGTAACCCCATCTATGGTGATGAGGTATTTGGTTTCGTGACCACAGGTGGAGGCATCAAGATACACCGCTGCGATTGCCCCAATGCACACGACCTGCACACCCGTTTCGGCTACCGTGTAGTAAAGGCACGTTGGGCAGGCAAGAGCAAGGGCTCGCTCTATCCCATCACGCTCACCGTCATCGGGCACGACGATATAGGTATTGTCAACAACATCACCTCTATCATCTCTAAGGAGGAGAACATACAGTTGCGTAATATCAGTATCAATTCGCACGATGGACTCTTCTCGGGCACACTCACCGTGCTCATCGAAGAGAATGCCCGCCTGCAGGCCTTGGTGAAGAAGCTGCGCACGGTGAAGGGTGTGAAGCAAGTGAACCGTAACTGATAACATAAATTGACTAGTATAAACATGAAGAAACTGATCGTATTGGCAGTAATGTCGTGCTTGGCTTTCGCAAGCTTTGCACAAGAGGAGGTAAAGGATAGAAATAAGGGCGAGATGAAGTTTGAGCACACCCGCCACAACTTCGGAGTTTTTGCCCAGGACACGGCCATCGTAACCCACGAATTTGTATTCACCAATGTGGGCAAGTCGCCGCTCATCATACACCAGGCAAGCGCATCGTGTGGATGTACCGTACCTGAATATACACTCGAGCCCATCATGCCGGGCGAGAAGGGAAAGATCACCGTCACCTACAATGGCAAGGGGCGTCGCCCGGGGGTGTTCCGCAAGAGCATCACCATACATAACAACGGCAAGCAGACTCCCGTGCGCATATATATAGAAGGAGAGATGATAGGCGAAGAACTCCCCATCAAGGAGGTCGAATTCATACAGGATAGTACGGTATACAACACTCCCGACGTACCATAACCCATGGATACACCATCGACACAACAACAGCCGACGAGCATATTCCAACGCCCCGCATGGGTGATTGTGCTTGCCCTCACGGCAGCCATCGCATGGGGCTGGGCCTACCCGCTCATCAAGTTGGGATTCGGCGAGTTTGGCATCGAGCAGACGATGACAGGCAGTAAGATTCTCTTTGCCGGTATACGCTTCACCTTCTCGGGACTGATCGTATTGGCCATCGCCGCCTTTACAAAACGCCGCTTTGCCACAACGAGCCGTGGCGCATGGGGCTACATACTGCTGTTTGCCCTACTCAACACCACACTCCATTATGCCTGCTTCTATATCGGACTCTCCTATAGCGAGGGAGCCCGTGCTGCCATACTTAACTCCATGGGCACCTTCATGCTGGTGCTGCTGGCTTGCCTATGCTTCAAGAGCGACCGACTGACCTCGCGCAAGATCATAGGATGTGCCGTAGGTATTGGCGGCATACTGATGCTCAACATGGGGGGTGGCAGTAGCGGACAGTTTACGTTCATGGGCGACGGCATGATTGTGCTCAACGCCCTATGCTCGGCACTGGCCGGACTGCTCACAAGAGGCCTTTCACGCAGGATAGATGTGTTCGTGGGCACTGGCTACGGACTTGCCTTGGGCGGAGCACTGCTCATCATCCCCGGCCTGCTCATGGGTGGTACCCTACCCCACATCACCACGACGGGCCTCATCATCCTGATACTACTGATAGGCATATCTTCGCTGGGGTTCACGCTATACAACAAACTCATCAGTTGCAACCCCGTAGGCAAAGTGGCTATCTTCAACTCGCTCATCCCGGTAGTCGGTGCCATCACCTCATGCCTATGCCTGAGCGAACCTTTCTATTGGAAATATCTGGTCGCCGCGCTATTGGCGATGACGGGAATCTTCATCATCAATAAGGGTAAATAAGAAAAGAGGGGCCAAACCCCTCTTTCTTAATTTTATAACACCAAATTTACTTCACTGGTGCATTCTCCAACACCGCCACGAGGTGTCTCCACCACAACTCTACGGTGGGGATGAGCAGGCGCTCGTCGGGTGAGTGTACACCACGCATGGTGGGACCGAACGAGATCATATCCAAGTAGGGGTATTTCTCCAAGAAGAGTCCGCACTCGAGACCTGCGTGGATGGCCTTCACCTTAGGTTCCTTATCGAAGAGTTGCTTGTAGGTAGCGATAGCAACCTGCAGAATCTCTGACTTGGCATTGGGTTTCCAACCGGGGTAGCCCTCACCTACCTCAACGGCAGCACCAGCAAGTTCAAACACGGCACGTACCGAGTCGGCC
>JAZONI010000022.1:0-9553 GCA_045654445.1 Bacteroidaceae bacterium
TGATGAGCAACACGAAGGTTACCGCTACACCGAGGCCGAGAGCTGTCTTCACATTCTTTGATACGGCAAGGTAAGAACACATACCCAAGAAGAATGCGAAAATCATATTGTCCACGAAAATAGAGCGGACGAAAAGACTAATAAAATGTTCCATAAATTTCTTCTTTATTTACAATTTACAAATTTACTATTTACCATTGATTTACCATTTTATTATTTTACAATTTCATCTACGGCGAAAGTCAATCATAAAATCGTCAAATCGCACAATAAATTGTACATTGTGAATTGTCAAATTGTAAATTAATTCTGTTCTTCTTGCAACTCAGTATGACGAGCACGCTGGAACCAAATGATGCAACCTACGATGATGAGGGCTGCGGGGGGCATCAGCATGATACCGTTGTTGATATAACCATGGTCGTAGCACCACTGTGGGATTACCTGGTAACCGAAGAGACAACCGCTGCCGAGGAGCTCGCGCAAGAAGGCAACGATTACCAAGATCTTGGCATAGCCGAGACCGTTACCGATACCGTCGAGGAATGAGGGCCAGGGGCCATTGGCCATGGCGAAAGCCTCGAGGCGACCCATAAGGATACAGTTGGTAATGATAAGACCGATGTATACCGAGAGTTCGACACTCACGTCGTAGGCAAAAGCCTTCAAAATCTCACTTACGATGGTTACGAGCGCAGCAACTACTACCAACTGCACGATGATACGGATACGGTTGGGGATGGTGTTGCGCAGCAATGAGATGATCACGTTGGCCATAGCCACGATAATGGTCACTGAAAGACCCATTACGATAGCGGGCTTGAGCTGAGCTGTTACAGCCAATGCAGAACAGATACCGAGTACCTGTACGGTAACGGGGTTGTTCATGCCCAGAGGAGTCTTCAGCGCCTCCATATTCTGCTTTGAAAATAATGACATAACTGTTTCCTCCTTTGATTATTGGTTAACAACTTCTTGAATTTCTGTTGCAGATACACACTGTACGCTGTCGCAAGCGGCTTCGCAGCATGCTTTCTCGCAAACGCCCTCAGCGAGGAATGCCTTGTAGAGACCGATGCTGCTCTTGAGCATAGCATCTACACCGTTTGAAGTGATGGTACCACCTGAGATACCGTCAACCTCTGTCTCGGGGTTCTGTACCTTACCGTTCTTAACAACGCTGATAACAACTTCGTTGTCGGTGTTGAGAGCCTTCTTACCGATGAAGGGGACCTGGAACTTCTCGCGGTTGGTGATCTCGGCACCAAGACCGGGAGTCTCACCAGCGTGTGAGAAGTAAACACCATATATGGTCTCCTTGTCAGCATTGAGGGCTACATAACCCCAAATGGGGCCCCAAAGACCTGCACCGTAAAGGGGGAGCACATACTTGGTCTCACCTTCAACCTCGCAAACATAGAGGGGGAGGCTCTCAGCGCTAACGGCAGAGTTGTCAATGGCGAAACCGCCATTCTCAGCAGCAACGCTACCATCGGCAGCGAGGAGTTGGTCAGCCTTGATATAGGTGTTGTAAGCAGCTTCAGCAGCAGCATTGTCTTTCTCAAAGATGTTGAGAGCTGCGAGCACCTGCTTCTTCTTGTCGAGTTCAACATTCTTTTGCTGAATGGGCTTCAATACAGAAGAAACGAAGGCCAAAAGGAATGCTACGATAATAACCATAACCGAAGCATATATAAATGTATAGGAATTCTTATTCGTATTCATAATTGTATTCGATTATTGGATTATTACTTACTATTAGCAGCACGCTTAGCACGCTTAGATACGTTTGCCTGATATACGTAGTAGTCGATGAGCGGAGCAAAGAGGTTCATCAACAGGATGGCAAGCATCATACCTTCGGGGTAACCGGGGTTGAGCACACGGATGATGATAGCAACAACACCGATGAGGAAACCGTAGATGTACTTACCACACTCGGTACGGCATGAGGTAACGGGGTCGGTAGCCATGAATACGGCACCGAAGCAGAAACCACCGAGAGCGAGATGCTGATACCAAGGCATCATAGCCACAGCATTGTCAGCTGAACCGCACTGGTTGAATACCCAAGCCATCAAACCACCACCAACGAATACGCTGAGCATGGTCTTCCATGAAGCTACGCCTGTGCCCAAGAGGATGAGTGCACCGAGGCCGATAGCCACAACGCTGGTCTCACCGATTGAGCCGGGGATAAGACCCCATACCATATTCATATCCCACGCGGGAGCCTCAGCAACAGCAGCCTGACCGAGAGCGGTAGCAGCGGTGTAGCCGTCGATGTCGGCACCAAGACCGAAGATAGAGTCGGTAGCCACCCATACAGCATCACCAGAGATTACGCTGGGGTATGCGAAGAAGATGAATGCACGTGTTACGAGTGCAACGTTGAAGATGTTCATACCTGTACCACCATAGATCTCCTTAGCGAAGATAACGGCGAAGGCAGTAGCCACAGCAATGATCCACAGAGGAGTACCTACAGGCACAATCATCGGGATAAGAAGACCCGATACGAGGAAGCCCTCGTGAATCTCCTCGCCTTTCCACTGGGCCACGGTGAACTCAATACCGAGACCTACGAGGTAAGAAACGATAATCTTAGGCAACACAGCGAGGAAACCGTAGCCGAACACCTGCATGAAAGTAGCAGCATCGAGCATACCGGCAGCCAAGAAGTGCTGGTAACCTACATTATACATACCGAAGAGGAGCGCGGGCACCAATGCGATGCACACCATAATCATCATACGCTTGCTATCGAAGCAGTCGTGGATGTTTGAGCCGCTCTTAGCGGTATGGTTGGGAACGAAGAGGAATGTCTCGAACCCGCCGAACACAGAACGGAAAGCGTGGAGTTTACCACCCTCTTCGAAGTTCGGCTTAATCTTGTCTACTAATTGTCTCAATCCCATAACTTATTCCATTTCAGAGCGCAACTTCATCAATCCTTCACGAACGATACGCTGCAACTCAAGTTTAGACGAATCTACAAATTCACACAGGGCAAAGTCTTCGGGAGCCACCTCGTAGATACCTGCAGCCTCCATCTTCTCGATGTCGCCGGCGATGATAGCCTTGATGAGGTATTCGGGGTAGATGTCCATGGGGAACACTTTGTCATACTCGTTAGAGTTAATCATGTGGCGCTCCTCACCCTTGAGACGTGCATCGAGCACATACTCCTTGTTGGGGAAGAGGAAACTGAAGTAAGCGCGGCTCACGCTGAACTCCTTGAAGCGAGGCATAGCCCAGCCGAGGATCTCGTGCTTGTCGCTACCGTCGGGAATTACGGTCACCATGTTGGCAAATGCACCAAGGTAACCCTCTTCTGTTGTAGCAGGAGCTGTGAGCACGTTGCCGTTGATGATGCGGTTTACGCAACCACCCTTGATACGGCCACCTACGATGCTGCTGATCTGTGCACCGAGCACTACCTTGCTGTAAGCAGGGTTCTCAACCTGTGAACCGGCTACAGCGATAGTACGAGTGAGGTCAACGATGCCCTTGTTGAACAAGCGGCCGATGAAGATAGTCTCCTCAGCACCTACGGTCCAAACGATTTCACCCTTGTTGATGGGGCTCACGTGGTTAATCTGCACACCTACGTTACCTGCGGGGTGCTTACCCTTGAACACATTGATTTCCACATTCTTGGCGTCTACCACATTGAGGTGCTTCTGCTTGTCGCTAACACCCAAGTATGTGGGAGCCATCTTAGCCAATGCGCTGAGACCAGCCTGGAAGTCGGCCTCATTACCCTTGATTACATACTCGAAGTCGGGAGCGAGAGGCTTGCTGTCGAAAGCCGACACGAAGATAGCCTTAGGACGGCAGGTGGGGTTAGCCACCACGTCGTAAGGACGCTGGCGGAGGAATGCAAACATACCGCTGTCGAGCAGTGCCTGCTTCACCTGTTCGCCATTGAGCGAGTGCACGCTCTTCACACCAAACTCTACGTACTCCTGCTTTGCATCGGGGGTAACGACGATGCTCATCACCTTACGGCGTGCACCACGGTTAACCGCTGCTACTGTGCCCGAAACAGGACTCACGAACTTCACTTCGGGACGCTTCTTGTCTACAAACAAAGCCTCCCCGGCCTTGACATGCTGACCCTCAGCCACTACCACCTTCGGTGTGATACCCACAAAGTCGTCGGGCACAAGCGCATACGCCTGTGAAGCCTTAACGGCTACCAACTCCTTCTCGGCAGTGCCTTTGAGTTTAATGTCCAAGCCTTTTCGTAATTTAATTACTTCTGGCATAATTGTTATAATAGTTAGTTAACTTGAATATACAAAATTCGTGCAAATTTAACGAAAACCGAACGAACTATCAAATTTATTTAATTTTTTCTTTGTTTATGGACATCCAAACATTCAAAATAAATAGAGCTCGCTGAAAAACAAGAATGTGACTTTGTTTTTCGATTGTTTATGCTTATCTTTGCCTCTTAATGTGAATATAAAGGCAAAACGATATATACAAACGTCTCTATGCGTCGTTGCTGCGCTCGTCATAGGCATGACTATATTGCTGAACTCATCCAAAGTGCAGCAACAAGTAGCCATTACCATAGCTTCTGAACTGGAAAATCGGATTGGCACACGTGTCAATATTGGCGAGATTCATTGGTTATTCCCCAGTAGTCTCATTATCGATGACTTGACTATCAATGACCAAGAAAATAAACAGCTATTAGCGGTGAATCGTATTGCAATTAAGGTGGAATGGATCTCTCTCGTCAAACATAGACAGTTATCAATACGTAATATACGTCTTTTTGAACCCGATATCAATATATATAAGGAAAACGCTGATGGGGAGATGAATTATCAATTCCTCGTCGATGCCCTCACCGCGAAAGAAAGGAAAGAGAAAAAGTCTAAACGTCTAAATTTGCGTGTAAACTCATTGTTAATCAGGCAAGCAAGTATAAAATACGACGTTCATTCAGAAATGGCGACACCAGGAATATTCAATCGCCACCACATTGATATCAACAACCTTTCTGCTATGCTTTCACTGAAAGAACTTACTAATGATTCTATCAGTATGATGGTGCGGAGCATGCAGTGTACTGAGCATTCTGGGGCAAAAATCGAAGATCTCTACCTACGTTTTGTAGGCAACAGACATAGAGCCACTTTAGGTAATTTTCACCTCAAGCTCCCAAATTCTAGTCTGCGGCTCGATACGTTATGGTTTGATTATTCACCCGATGATTTCTTCAACAGCCTCATTGTTAAAGGATCCATACCACCCTCGCGTATTACACCTTCCGATCTAGGGAGCTTCATTCCTACAATCAAAGATTTTAGGGAACCTATACATGTTAGTGGTGAAGCAATAGCCGGCAAATCACAGATCAGCATCAAAGGGTTGGAAGTGTATACACATCACAAAGATCTCTCCCTACAAGCTCATCTCACCACACAAATAGGACGAACATTCAGTCTGGATCTTGACACATTAAATGCCACTCCTCAAATGTGGGGAATAATCAAGGAACAGCTACCTGAAATCCATGATTTAATGCCTGTTGAGATAACCCGTACAGGAGGTATTGCAGCCAAAGGCTCAGCACACCTAAGCCGCACTGCCAGCCACATCAATCTGTTGGCTCAGACCGATGTGGGCAAGATAGAGGCACATGCTCAAATAGACACCAATGGACAGTATCAAATCATAGCCAATGGATCAGAATTAAATATTTCAGAACTCATACCCACAAGCCCCCTCACCCGCACCAATCTCAATATATATGCAGAGGGGGCCTATGACCGCGAAAAACAAGGCACATTCCCTTTGAATGGGAACTTTGAGGCAAAAGCCACACATACGGAAATCATGGGATATGCCTATAAGGAGTTGGTCGTCAATGGCAATTATAGCCCCGACAATTATGAGGCTACGGCAAGACTGAATGACCCAAACGGAACTTTTAAGCTAAAAGCTGCCTACGACTTAACACAAAGGAAACCAACCTATTCGTTAACATTGAAGGCTGATAGCTTAGACCTCTATGCCATGAAACTTATCAAGATACACGAAGGAAAGAGTGTCAGTTTCCAAGTAGATGGTGACATGCGCGGACACGATATTGACCATCTAACAGGAAAGATTAGCATCGACAGCCTCATTTTGCATGAGCCTAAAGAGGATTACATCATCAAGCAGATAGCCCTATATACCAGTGACCCTAAGCAAAAGCTATTATCACTACATGCTGATTTTATGGATGCTTCGATGAGTGGAGATTTTACGTGGAAAAGTTTCAAGCATAGCCTCATACAACACATACATCATAGTGTCCCCTCGCTATGCTGCAATAACCAGCACATCCATCATTCCCAAGAAAATTTATGTGTTGCTAACATCAAAGTATACAATGCTACCCCTCTGCAAAGGCTATTGTTATTACCTATAAACTTAGAAAAGACAGCAACGGCTGAACTGCTTATCAATGACCATACTGGAATAGCTAGTTTGTCTGCCACACTTCCCCTGTTGCACTATGGTGAGATGAATCTTTCAGGAGCTGATTTCAACCTGCAATCAGACAAAACTAATGCCACTTTACGCACTGGAGGCACATTAGAACTAGTAGACACACCACCTATCACGGCTAACATCACAGCCAATGCAAATGCTGACCATCTAACTCTCGGGACTTTATGGCACAGCAATCCGACAGGTTTTCTTAATGGGGCATTCCATGCAAAGGCTAACTTCTATAGCGCATCAAATACGACAGCAGCCACCATCGAAGGCGACAGCTCATTCTTCATTATCAATCATGCAAAATGGGATCTCACACCATTCAAAGTACACATCGCGCCTAATCATATTGAGATTGAGGATTTCCGGTTCGATCAGAATGAGAAGCAACATATCGCTATCAACGGTTCTATAGGCGAGAACCTTGCTGATACATTATGTGTAGAACTTAGAGATATGGACCTGAACTATTTGCTCACACTTGTAAGACTCAAAGGTATCTCTTTCGGCGGACAAGTGAGCGGTCACATTCATGCAGCCAATCTCTTTGCTGACAAGCCCTATCTCAACGCCGATGTTGAGGCTAAGAAGTTTAGTTTCTGTGATGGTGTCATGGGAGACACTAAAGCGCAGGCATATTGGAATCAGGACTCGGAACGACTAGAGTTTCAAGCATACATTAATGAAACTCCACAACACACAAGTGCCGTCGATGGTATTGCAGATTTCAAGAATGATGAATTATGGATAAATGTGAATGCGGATAGCCTCAACGCCTCCTTCCTCAACAATATTCTCGGAAATTTCATGCATGACATCAAAGGCAATGCCACAGGACAACTCCTGATTGGAGGGCCGACAAATGCCATTGAACTCAAAGGAGCGCTGATGACTGATGCCAGTCTTGTACTGACTCCCACCAATGCAGAATATCACATCAATGATTCTATACGTTTTGTTCCAGGGAGAATATCGTTCCCCAACATTGAGGGACATGACAATAGAGGACAAAAAGCCATCATCAATGGCATCATCACTCACAATGCACTTAAGGATTTTAGCTACGACCTTCACATTGACGCACAGAATGTTTTAGGTATCGATTTGCCCAATACGGGTAGCGATGACTTCTATACAACGATATATGGTACTGGAGATGTACATGTCTATGGCAGTCCACAACATCCATTGACAATAGACATAAGGGCGATAACGGAAAAGAACTCGATATTTGCGCTCAATCTTGGAGACAACAACGTTAGAGCAGAAAATGAGTTCATCACTTTCCGTAATGCCCGAGCGAGCAACAGTCTCACGCAAAACTTCTATAAAAGTGACATAAGTTCTGTGGAGAATCTCAAAGTAGGGGATATTCTCCCCGAAACAAGCTCAACCATAAATATTAACGCCAATATTACTCCAGAGGCAACGCTCAAACTTGTAATGAATCAGGCCGCCGACGACCACATTAGCGTTACGGGCCAAGGTGACATACAAGTCAACATAGATGGAGATGAAATCAATCTCTTCGGTACCTATGCCGTTAGCAGGGGATTCTATCGATTGAGTCTACAAGATGTTATAAATAAAAATTTTGACGTACTGACAGGCAGCACAATTACTTTTGAGGGAGACCCTATGGCCTCACGACTTGATATCACCGCCCGCCATATTGTCAACTATGTACCTTTCAAAGACTTGTCTCCAGAACTGACAGGAAACGTGCGCGTCAACTGCCTTCTGCATATCGGAGGTACACTTAGCAACCCTCAGTTGACCTTCTCGCTTGAACTACCACAAGGAACGGAAGAGCAAAAGGCTATATTACGTTCTTATACCAGTACTGAGGAGCAAACTAATCTACAATTTATCTATCTTCTTGGCCTAGGTAAGTTCTATACAATGAATCTCGCCCAACAAGGAATGGAGGAGAATAACAATATGGAGAGCTTTATCAGTACCACAATTTCGGGACAAATCAATAATTTGCTCTCCAATATCATCAGCAGTGATAATTGGAACTTTGCCAGCAATATACGTGCCGAAAACTTGATGGGTCAGACCACGGGCATAGAAGCCAATAACGGATTTGAAAATATGGGAATTGAAGGTATGCTTGAGGGACGCTTGCTTAACAATCGCTTGCTCATCAACGGCAACTTTGGCTATCGTGATAATCCTATGTATGCCACAAACTTTATTGGTGACTTTGACATACGCTACCTTCTGCGCAACGACTTCAGTTTAAAGGGATATAACAAAACTAACGATCGATATTTCACCAAGACCTCACTGACGACACAGGGTCTCGGTTTGGTGTTTCAACGCGATTTCAGCTATCTCTTTCCACATTGTAAGAAAGTTACACGTCAAAGGCCATGAAAACAGAAAGACAAGTAAATGTCCAATACAGGATAAAAGTAATAGGGTGCATCACGATGCACCCTATTACTTTTATATTCTACCACTATTAGTAGGCGCGGGCAAAGAGAACGCGGCGGGCCGAAGGCTTGCCGGTAACCATGCAGGTGCCGGGGGTGGTATCGCCCTCGAAGGGGATACAACGGATGGTGGCCTTGGTCTCTTCCTTGATGCGCTCCTCGGTCTCGGGGGTGCCGTCCCAGTGAGCGAGCACGAAGCCACCCTTCTCGATCTGTGCCTTGAACTCGTCGTAGGTGTCGACGGCTACGGTGTGCTCCTCGCGGTAAGCGAGTGCCTTGCGGTAGATACCCTCCTGAATCTCGTCGAGCAGGCGTGCTACATATTCCTCGATGCCGTCGCATGAGATGGTCTCCTTCTCCAAGGTGTCGCGGCGCATCACCTCCATGGTATTGTTCTCAAGGTCGCGGCCACCCATCACGAGGCGCACGGGTACACCCTTGAGCTCGTAGTCGGCAAACTTGAAGCCAGGACGCTTGTTGTCGGCATTGTCGTACTTCACGCTGATGCCCATAGAGCGCAGCTTGGCGGCGATACCCTCTACCTTGGCGTCGATAGCGGCGAGCTGCTCGGCATTCTTGTAGATGGGCACGATAACCACCTGTAT
>JAZONI010000023.1:0-2621 GCA_045654445.1 Bacteroidaceae bacterium
CCGCAGGAGCAATCTTTGGGACGCTACGAATTCAGTCTGCGTGGTTCGCAAGATTCCTTGTCGGTGAGTCTGTTGGGCATTACCGAGCAGATAACAAATGTGATTTCACCCATGGAGTGGCTTTCCATTGCACAAGACGGCACTGACGATGTGGGAAACACTCGATTAAGCATCATCCGCTTGAGCGAGACTCCCCATCGCTTCGAATCAGACTCGGCGTATGTCTATTTCGCCGAAAACCGTAAGATTACCATCGTCATTATAGCCGACGAGGCCATCGTACCGCTTGGTGACAACGCCTCGGACTATGATGATTTCAACAAGGCCTGGTGGCAAGAAGAGGAAATCCTCTATAGCACTACCAAGACAATCAGGGGAGAAATCGTTACTACCTCTGAGCATATACCGCTGCCTTGGGCTCCGGCTTCTACATCGAATATTCCCACCAAACTGTTCGTCAATGACGGCATGACAGCCAATGAGGGGTGGACCATGGCCTATAACCTCTTTGCTGCCCAAACCAATGGTAACCCCAACAGCAAACCCTACTTCATGTTGTATAATAAATATACGGGAGTGCTGCGCGTGTTCTATTATCAGTTCGAAGATGCAGGCACAGGCGGTGAGTTCTCTTTCGTGGTGACTCCCGACGATGCCCAAACATCGAAGTTTCCCTTCTATCACAGCCTCCAGTATGCCATTCCCGTATGCAACAAGGATGTACAGTTGAAAGGTAATGTGTTGAAGGCTACCTTGGGCAATAATACCTTCCAGCAGCAGGTGACGCCCTACGTGAAAGCCGATGTGGTGCTGAAAACTGGATGGTACTGCTTTGACTTGGACTGGAGTGCCTATAACCCTGATGCCAAGAGTTTCTTCAGTACTCGCGACCGCATGTCTATTGATTGCAAGACCGCCAACAATACCAGTATCACGATGGCTGGTACTATTACTGGCGAGAGTAAGGGTACGATTGAGGAACTGTCCAACTCGTCCACCTCGACTGCTAACGGCATGAACTATCTGGACCAATTCAAATCGGGTACTACCAATGCCATGGATGCTTTTGAGGCTATCATGGCAGGCAATTATCTGAAGGGTGCTTTCAAGGGAGTAATGTCGTTATGGAACATGGGGAAGGCCATGACTGGCAATGCCACCGATAACTATGAGACCGAGACCAAGAGCACAGGTAATATCAACCAAAGCTTCACGGGAAAAATCAGTCTTGAAGGATACTCCACTTCAAACACCTCGAACAACGCCATTGGCGTAGAATTTAGACAAACGGCTTTTACCCAATATGCCCAGACTGGTCAGGGCGTGTGGAGCCTGCAGGACAACCCCATCGTGTATGTGGTAAATGACCGCTTGCTCGGTGAGGATGAGGATTTCGGCTGTATCGTCAAGGCCGATGGCTACAGCAAGGGCGTCTCTAACTCAGAAGCAGACAACCTGCGCCTGATGACCTTCTTGGACCCCACCTCAATAAATATTAACCTCAACACGGCAGTGTTCAAGGACATACGCAATGTAGAGATGAGCTGGACCTATGGTGTGTATCCCAATCAACCTCACGGACATACCGATGTCTATAGGAATGATATGATGGACTTCGAGGCCAAGGGGATGATTCAGGAGCCTATATTTATCGACAAGAAGGGCAATGAAGGTAAATTCTACGTAAGTTTCTCTTCCGACTCCTCCGATATCAAGGGTCTCAATATGCTCTACATCGAAGCCCCTGTGGAGGAAATGGTGACCACCAGCCTGGATACGACCACCACTGCCTACATCTATAAGCAAGCAGAAGCCAACTACCGCTACTATGCCCACCCTGGCAACGAGCTGGATAGCGTTGACAAATCGTTTTTCCTGGTAGACCCCATCGTGTTCCTTCCCGCCACCTATGACGAAGAGAAGGAGGAGGGGATGATCTATGACTTCGTGGCTCCCGACTTTGTGGTGGGTGTGGTACTGAGCTTCGACTACACTACTGAGGACAACCAGGAGGCTACCGCCCTGTTCTCGAAGCGTTTCCTCACGCAGGTGAAGAGTATCTCCTCTACAGAGATGCTGGCCAAACGTGATGCACTAAAGAAATATGTAGATAGTGGCGAGCACCAGATCGAAAACGGAGTAGTGATAAAGCATAAGGGAGCCAAGGATATGCTGAAGCAGTTCTTTGCCACCAGTAAGTATATAGAAGAGTATGAGTATGAATAATCACATTGTTTAACATTGAAAAACAAAAAAGTATGAAAAAGTTAGCATTTTATCTGTTGATGATTTCCCTGTTTGGAATCGGTATGACATCTTGCTCTGAAGAGAACAATGGTCCTGACACACCTGAGGTACCCCAAGAGGACTCTGTGTATGTAGAAGATGAGTTGGCCATATTGCAAAACCATTTGGTGAAGGTCGATGAGGAGGGCAATCTAGTAGAACGCATCTGGGGTGAGGTGCTCGATGAGGCAGCTCCCGATGAGGTGACTGTAGGTGTGGATAGTCTTGCCGAGGCTGTCGCCATCTTCAAGGGATTCTTCGCCGATACTACCATGATAAGCGAGAATGGTATGTTGGCAACCTTCTCTGTGAAGGAAGGCTCTGCCGAACTCAAG
>JAZONI010000024.1:0-1937 GCA_045654445.1 Bacteroidaceae bacterium
TGATGGCGCACTGCCGTTGAATACGATGCACAGATCTCCGAAGGGATTCTCTTCTGCTTGCTCATCGTCAAGCATCATGATGTCGGTAAAGGCATCGGGCATGATGCAGTTGAGCCGCTCGGTGAAGTAGAGTATCTGGCCTTGGCGGAAAATGGCATTGCTAAAAGCGTTGGTGCCCACGGTGTCTACATCGAAGTAGATGACCGTCTTGTCGTTCCATCGGGCAAAGTCGGTAGAGTCTGTTACCGCTTCACCTTCATTGATGATGTAGCGATAGAGGTACCTATCGCCATAGTAGATGCCATAGCCGTATTTGGTTGTTGGGCGAGATGGGTCGGACTTTTCTTCCTCTCTCTGATACAGCATCGTGTCACCTTGCTTTACATAGAGCAGATAACCTATTTTACCCGTCGAATAAAAGCTGGGGGAGCTCACAATATCACCATTGGCAAATAAGCCCAGTTCTTCGTAGAAGGTCTCTATATGCCCAGGGAAAAGATAATACTTATAATGATTTGACGAGTCAGGAGTGCCAATGTTTACATCGTAAACTCCTACCTGCACATCTACTCCCTTATACGTGCGGCTTACTCCGTTGCATATGATGGTCGTGTCGCTATGGCCAACAACTTTTACAAAGCTATGTTCGTAGAAAATGGTGTCTCCGATGTTGGCATTGTAGTCGAACCATAGGTATTCTTCTTTGTCATATTCCTTGCGGTAGACCTTGCCGTTCTCTTCACGTAGGAATCCCTGCGTAAGTTCTAACTTTGACGAGTCAATCCATCCCGCTTGTTGCCACTCCTTTGTATACTTGTGTCCATTTATGATTGTGTCTCCACTCAATTTGTACACTACATCTCGTGTTTCCTGTGCCACTAAACTTCGGAATGCCCACTCCTTGCCTTCGGTAACGAGGTAGGTTTTCAAAGAATCGGGTTGCGCTATGACGCATTGGAGAACACATGATAAAAGTAGCAAACTAAAAATCCTCTTTTTCATAGTACAAAATGTATTTCTTTTCGTTATTGGGAGCAAATATAGGGATTATATAGTGAATAAAAATAATTTTTGGTATTGCAAAAGTATTGCAAAGCGAGAAATGCCGATGAAATGGGCGAAAACAGCATTCTCTTGAAGACGTTGCTTTGCTAGGAATAGCTTGGTACAAGATAAGTGCTAACCCCGCGTTTGTGCTATCCGAACACGAAGTGGTAGAGCTCTTCTGTCATTTTGGCTTTCATGCGGGTCTTACGCGAGCGCAAGGCGTTCTCCGAGATGGCTGTGCAGAGTGAGGCTGTGCGTATGGAGCATCCGAGGAGTGTGAGTATCACCAGATGGAGGTCACTGGTGGTGAGCGTAGGGCACTGGGTGCGGAAGTCGATCATCACATCGGCAAAGCTGTCGATGAGCACCTGCTGCAGCTCGGTACGCTCCTTCAGTGTGAGTGTCTCGGAGGAGTGTTCCAACTGGCTGATGCGAGTGCGCCAAGGGGTGTGGGCAAACATCTCGCGGCAGTAGTCGATACGCTGGCGGCGCAGGGTCATGAGGCGCTCGGGATTGGGCTCAGAGGAGGCACTGTCGGCATCGTCGGTCATGGCGGTGAGGGCCAGCATCTCGGCACGGTTTTGTGCCAACTGCTTCTGCAGGCGTATGTAGCGGGCCTTGCGGCGATTGTCGATGGCGGCAAACAGCACCACGAGCAGCAGCGCGAGGGTGATGACGATGGTGATGCCCATGAGCACGAAGCGGGTGTGGCGGTGGCGTAGCATGCGGTCGTGCATGGCTATCTGGTGCTCGCCACGCACGCGCTCCACCTCGGCACGGCTCTGCATACGGGCGATGGAGTCGAGCAACACGGTGTGGCGTGCCAGGTAGGCAGGCACCGAGTCGGTGCGCCCCTCGGCAAGGTCCAGCTCCATCAGTTTATAATAGGT
>JAZONI010000025.1:0-41580 GCA_045654445.1 Bacteroidaceae bacterium
GAAGAAACCAGTAGACTCAACTACTACCTCTGCACCTACCTCGTCCCACTTCAAGTTAGCGGGGTCCATCTCAGCGGTGAGGCGGATCTTGTTGCCGTTTACTACGAGGTTGTTACCCTCTACCTCGATTGTACCGTCGAACTGACCGTGTACAGAGTCGTAACGCAACATGTAAGCCAAGTAATCAGCGTCGAGAAGGTCGTTGATACCTACTACCTGAATGTCGTTGCCGAAGTTCTTCACTGCAGCACGGAATACCATACGGCCGATACGACCGAAACCGTTAATACCAAGTTTAATCATTGTACTTAAATTTAATTAAAACGTTTATAATTAAAAAAAATCTCGTTCTCTCTTTCGTGTGGGTGAACCTCATCCGCAATTGCACCGATGAGCCGTGCTGCAAGCTACCATAAGTAGGGCTAGCGCAATATAAAGCAGTCGGTAATAGCGTGATTTCATTGTCCACCTTTTTTATTACTCTGCAAATTTAAGATATTCTTTTTATATATACACGGAATTTGAGCATAAAATGTCGTTTTTTCTGCATAAAAAAGTTTTCATCCAAAAGCATTCGAATAATTATCGGCAAAGTTTGCTATATGGATTTAGCAGTAGTTTTCAGGAATGCCAGCGCCAGGGGAGTATCGCCCTTGCTTTATGGTGTGTGCAAAATGATGTTTTTGCGGCGTCAGACTGAAAAAATGCAGGTGGAATTTATTTTTTTTTATAAATATATAGCCATCTGCCACAACAAGAAAAAAGTTTTTTTCGTACCTTTGCACTCCATAGAAAAGAACAAAAAACCTTACTTAATATTTTTGTTTTATGAAACAAGACATGATTGTAATTTTGGACCTCGGCAGCCACGAGAATACCGTGCTTGCTAGAGCCATCCGTGCGTTGGGTGTGTATAGCGAAATCTATCCGCACGACATCACCGCAGCAGAGTTGAAGGCATTGCCTAATGTGAAGGGTATCATCATCAACGGTGGCCCCAACCACGTAATCGACGGCGTAGAGATTGACGTATTGCCCGAGATTTACGAGGCTGGTTTCCCCGTGATGGCGGCAGGCCACGACAAGGCATTGTGCGAGGTGAAGTTGGCACAGTTTACCGACGATGAGGAGGCTACCAAGGCTGCTGTGAAGGGTTTCGTTTTCGATACCTGCAAGGCCGAGGCCAACTGGAATATGAAGAACTTCGTTGCTGACCAGGTGGAGCTCGTACGCCGCCAGGTAGGCGACAAGAAGGTGCTGCTCGCCCTCTCAGGTGGCGTAGACAGCTCTGTAGTAGCTGCATTGCTGCTCAAGGCTATCGGCAACAACCTCGTATGCGTGCATGTAAACCACGGTCTCATGCGTAAGGGCGAGTCAGAAGCCGTTGTTGAGATGTTCAAGAACCAGCTCAACGCTAACCTCATCTACATCGACGCTACCGAGCGCTTCCTCACCAAGCTCGAGAATGTAGCTGACCCCGAAGAGAAGCGCAAGATCATCGGTGGTGAGTTCATCCGCGTATTCGAGGAAGAGGCTCGCAAGCTCGAAGGCATCAGCTTCCTCGGTCAGGGTACCATCTACCCCGATATCGTAGAGAGCGGCACCAAGACAGCCAAGTGCGTGAAGAGCCACCACAATGTAGGTGGTCTGCCCGAAGACCTCCAGTTCGAACTCGTAGAGCCCCTGAAGCAGCTCTTCAAGGACGAGGTTCGTGCATGCGGTCTCGAGCTCGGCTTGCCCTATGAGATGGTATACCGTCAGCCGTTCCCCGGCCCCGGTCTCGGCGTACGTTGCCTCGGTGCCATCACACGCGACCGCCTCGAGGCAGTGCGTGAGTCAGACGCCATCCTCCGCGAAGAGTTCGCTAAGGCAGGTCTCGACAAGACCGTATGGCAGTACTTCACCGTAGTGCCCGACTTCAAGTCTGTAGGCGTACGCGACAATGCCCGCTCATACGACTGGCCCGTTATCATCCGCGCCGTCAACACCATCGACGCTATGACAGCCACCATCGAGCAGGTAGACTGGGCTATCCTCATGAAGATTACAGACCGTATCCTCGCTGAGGTGAAGACCGTAAACCGAGTGTGCTACGACATGTCGCCGAAGCCCAACGCAACCATCGAGTGGGAGTAATATAGCAACTATAGTCTGGCAGTTAACATTGGCTTTCTCTCCATATTTGTGTATGGAACTTGGGGCTAATGTTAACTGCCCTTTTTATATGTTGAAACTACAAAATTGGACAAAACCTAATAATTAGAACAAGGATGCATATAGCAGTAGACTTTGATGGCACTATAGTAGAACATCGCTATCCGGAAATAGGTCGTGAAATACCTTTTGCTGTAGATACTTTAAAGGCGTTGATTGATGATGGTCATCGTCTTATCTTGTGGTCTGTGCGTGAGGGAAGACTTTTGGATGAGGCTGTAGAGTGGTGTCGCAAACGCGGAATAGAGTTCTATGCCGTAAACAAAGACTTTCCGGAAGAAAGTACAGAGGATAGACAATATTCTCGTAAGTTGAAGGTCGATATGTTTATAGATGACCGTAATGTAGGAGGTTTGCCGGATTGGGGAACTATTTATAGAATCATAACTGAGAATAAAACATATCATGAGCTTCTTTCTGATGATATGAATAGCGATGATTATGTTTCGCTTCCGAAACGTGGTCGCTGGCCCTGGAGTAGACGATGAGCTTCTGTTTTTGCATAAAAAGACCGATATACGCGCGTATATCGTTCTTTTTTATGGGGGAAGCGAAACTGGCGCTTCCTTTGGATTATTGTTTGTAGTCTGTATAACCCTGTTGGCCATATCTGCCATATCTACCATATCTACCGTAGTAATGGCCATATTTGTCCTTGGACATGTCTACGTCATTAAGAACAATGCTGACATTCTTAAGTGTGCTCTCAGCATACAGGTGGTTTAAGAGTTGCAGGTCGTCCTTCGCGGTATAGTTGGCGCGGCAAACATAGATTGTGGCATCTGCGAAAGGTGCTATAATCAATGTGTCGGCAACAGGTCCAACCGGTGCTGTGTCAATGATGATGTAGTCGTACTCCTCTTTCAAGAATTTGATAGCGTTCTCAAGGTTGACTTTCGACAGCAACTCTGTAGGATTGGGCGGGATAATTCCTGCAGGGAGGACGTCTAAGTTCTCATTGATGCCTGATGGACGTATCTGGCTGAGCAGTAGTTTCTTGTCATTGGGATCGCCTGCAAGGAACATGGTGACACCACTCTTTAAGTCTGAGAATCCGAACATCTCGGCAAAGTGCGGCTTACGGATGTCCAAGCCTACAAGTACAACTTTCTTACCAAGAAGAGCCATACTCATGGCTAGATTTGAAGATATAAATGTTTTACCTTCTCCAGACATGGTGGATGTGAATTGGATGACCTTTTTCTCTGGGCTGTCCAAGAAGAATCTAAGGTTGGTACGAATTGAACGGAAAGCCTCGGCTATTGTATCGTTGTTGTTTTCGTGCACAACAATTGAACGCTTTCCCTTCTTTAAGTTATTGACAACGGTCGCATATCCTAGAATGGGGATTGTGGTCAACTTCTCCAAATCTTTAAGATTCTTGATCTTATAATCTAATAGGTTCTTCAGATAGATGATTCCTACAGGTATAGCACAACCCATAACCAAGGCAATCAACCATATGCTCTTACGTTTTGGTGATACAGGAGCGTCATTGGGATAGGCTGCATCAATAATCTTGGCATTGTCAGAGGTGATCTTCAATGCAATTGCATTCTCTTCTCGTTTCTGCAGCAACATCAGATACAAGCCTGATTTAACCTCTTGCTTACGCATATATCCAGCAAGCACTTTCTCTTGTGTCGGGGCTACTCCAATCTTCTTCTCGAATTTTGCAGCTTGCTCATTTATGTCGCGTTTCTTGATTGTTAACGATTTGCAGAGTGACTCGATAGAGGCCTTGATGGTTTCAGCCATTTGGTTAAGGCGGAGGGTGATGTCTACTACTGCAGGGTTGCTCTCGCTGGCTGTGCGTAACAAACGATTTCTCTCTACTACACCTTCGTTATATTTGCTGATGAAGGAGGTGAGTGTCGCATCTGTTAGACCCATATTAACGGGAATTGCTTGTAGGTCATTCTTGGGATTATTGATGTACTCGTTGAGATAGGTCACCAAGCTTAACTGGGTGGTTATCTCTACGCGTTTCTTCTCATATTCAGAACTTCCTTCCAACATCTTTTGAGCATCACCGGAAATATTGGTAAGACCTAATTCCTGCTTGTACTCGGCTATTTGGTATTCGGTGTCGTCCAATTCTTTTTCAACAAGTTCCAAACGCTCCTTTAAGAATTCTTCGGTCTTAATGGCTACAATGTTCTTGTCGTTGTTGTTCTCGCGATTGTATACCGTAATCAAACTATTGACAAAGTCTACACCTCTCTTCTTATTTGAATCCAAAAAAGAGATATATGCAATAGATGTTAGTTTAGATGTAGGCTCTATGGATAGGCGGCCCAAATATGATTTGGTCATTTTCATAGGAGGAACGATCGATATTGACAGCTTTTGATCGGTCTCCAAGTCTTTAGCTTCACCTTTAGATAGGTATATGTCGCCAATGGGAGTTGGCAGTGTATAAGGGAATATAGGAACCTCCTTTTCGAATTTTGTCTCCTCGCGTGACATGGGGTCCACATATGTGTACTCGATGCTGTAATTCAAAGAGTCAAGCTTGCAGATGCTGAAGGTGAATGCATTGTTTAATGCGTCCAAATCTTCACGAGAAATGTATGCATTAATGGGGTATTTCCCATAGATGTCCCAATTTCTCATGCCATCTTTCATGTTGTATAGCATATAGAGGTCTAAATCCAATATGGCCTGCTTGATAATAGACTTAGAACGGAAAATCTCAATTTCATTATCGATACCGCCAGAGGTATTCATGATGCCGAAGTCTTGTTGAAGGACTTTTACCTGGTTTTGATAGGTACCTTTCAGTTCATCGTTAATCATGACTGTTGCTTGTATGCGGTAGATAGGCGTGGTAGACCTAAGGTAGAGTGCCGCACAGATTAAACAACAAATGATGGAGAATGCAATCCATTTCCAATGGATTAGAAATTGCGCCAAAAGTTCTTTGAAGTCAAAGTCGTTTTCGTTCTCACTCACGTTTGTTACTATATGTTCACTTGCCATAATAGTGTAAATAAAAGAGGTATATATTGTTTTTAATTATCTCGTATTTTTGTGGTAGGTGACCGTCTGTTGTCGAATGGCGATTCTAAAGTTTCAGTTTCTGTGTTTTATCTTTTGCAAAAGTAACTATTTTTTTTAAAAGTCCTACATATATTCACATGATTTTCAGAAAATGCCCGTATTCTAATAAATGACAGCCATATTTGATTCTCTTGTCTATATTTATTCCAAGAGGTCGGGTCTCAAACGTTTGGTGCGTTCCAGCGATTGCTGGAATTCCCATTCGCGAATCTTGGCCTCATGGCCTGAAAGTAGCACATCGGGCACACGCCAACCTTTGTATTCAGCTGGGCGCGTATATACGGGAGGTGCTAAAAGGTTGTCCTGGAATGAATCGCTAAGAGCCGACTGTTCGTCGCTGATAACTCCAGGAATGATACGTACCAGACTGTCGGCCATTACTGCTGCTGCCAGTTCGCCCCCCGTGAGCACATAGTCGCCTATACTCACCTCTTTGGTGATGAGGTGCTCGCGTATGCGGTAGTCGATACCCTTGAAATGGCCGCATAGGATGATGAGGTTCTCACACATGGACATCGTGTTGGCCATCTTCTGGTTCCATTGCTCACCATCGGGTGTGGTGAAGATGACTTCATCGTAGTGGCGCTCGCTCTTGAGCTGGGTAATGAGGTTGTCGATAGGTTCTATCTTCATTACCATACCGGCACAACCTCCAAAGGGGTAGTCATCAGTACGACGGTGCTTGTCGGTGGTGTAGTCGCGGATGTTGTGTATAACGATGTCGGCAAGCCCTTTCTTCTTGGCGCGAGCCATGATGGAACAATCGAAAAATCCCTCAATCATTTCGGGTAATACCGTGAGTATGTCGATGCGCATAATAGATGATGTGTGTGACTGAAATGCAAAGATACGGTTTTTCGTTGGGTTATGAAAATTTAAGTGACTTTATTGCAATTGTCGTGGATTGTATTTTTGTCTTGCAATGACGATGCTTGCATTCATCGTGAAAAAGATAAAGTAGACTTTATGTTATTCGCACCATATTTCTCACTCGTTTATCGTATCTTCACAACGTTTGTTAGGATACTATCGCTCTCTTTGAAAAATATTGAAGCAAGCTTCATATTTCTCACTCGTTTATTCGTATATTTGCAGCGTTGGTTGAATTGAGATATCATGTTGGGATATGAACTAGACTCGAATTGAAAATATGGAAACAGTATACAAACCTGACACTAGGCTCTTCTTTAAGGACACTTCTTTTGTGAATCTTATGGAGCGGCGCATTTTTAACGTGCTGCTGGTGGCAAATCCTTACGATGCCTTTATGCTTGAAGATGACGGGCGCATTGATGAGAAAATCTTCGAAGAGTACACTCGTCTAGGACTACGTTATCCACCTCGATTTACGCAGGTGAGTACGCAAGAAGAGGCAACACAGGCACTGGAAAAGATGCGCTTCGAATTGGTTATCTGTATGCCGGGTACGGATAACTCCGATGCTTTCGACATTGGTCGAGGCATTAAGGAACGTTTCCCTGACACACCGTTGGTGGTGCTTACCCCCTTCTCGCATGGTATCACACGCTATATGGAGCGGCAAGATCTTAGCCTCTTCGAATATGTCTTTTGCTGGTTGGGTAATACGGAGTTGTTGCTGTCCATCATTAAATTGATGGAGGATAAGATGAATCTTGATCACGATATCCGTGAAGCAGGGGTACAGATGATCTTGCTTGTGGAAGACTCTATCCGTTTCTATTCTTCTGTTCTTCCCAATTTGTATAAATATGTACTGGAGCAGAGCCGCTCATTTGCAACAGAGGCTCTCAATGCGCATCAGGCTACGTTACGTATGCGTGGTCGACCCAAGATTGTGTTGGCGCGAAACTATGAAGAGGCATGGAAACTATATGCCACCTATCACAACAACACGTTAGGTGTAATCTCCGATGTACGTTTCCCTTTGTGCGAAGGCGGTGCTAAGGTGAGTGATGCCGGTGTACGCTTGATGCGTGAGATACGTCGGTGCGATGAGTTTTTGCCTCTTATCATGCAATCGAGCGAAAGTGACAATCGCATGTGGGCCAGTGAGGTGGGTGCGGGCTTCGTTGACAAGAATTCAAAGAAGATGAATATTGACTTGCGCGACCGCATTGAACAACATTTCGGCTTTGGTGATCTTGTCTTTCGTGACCCAATCAAAGGGGCTGAAGTGGTGCGCATACATAATCTGAAGGAGTTGCAGGATAATATCTTTACCATTCCTGAAGATTCGTTTGTGTATCACACCGCTCGCAATCATATCTCGCGTTGGCTATGCTCTCGAGCCATGTTCCCCTTGTCGGAGTTTCTCAAGCGCATCACGCAAGATCAATATGAAGATGTGTTGGAGCATCGCCAACTGATATTTGATGCTATTGTGCGCTATCGCAAGATGAAGAATCGGGGTGTGGTAGCCGAATATCTTCGTGGCCGTTTTGACCGTTTCTCACACTTTGCCCGTATTGGTGAAGGTTCGCTCGGAGGTAAAGGGCGTGGTATAGCATTTGTTGACCATATCTTAAAGAAACACGAGGTCTTTGAGGCGCTGCCCGATGTAGAGGTGCGCATACCCAAGACATTGGTGCTATGTACCGATATCTTTGACCATTTTATGGAGTCGGGTGGATTGTATCAAGTGGCACTTTCTGATGCTTCTGATGAAACGATTCTGCATGCTTTTTTATCCTCGTCCCTTCCTGAAGAATTGATTGACGACATACAGACCTTCTGTGAGGTCGTGAATGGCCCTGTTGCCGTGCGCTCATCATCATTGCTTGAGGACTCGCACTACCAACCCTATGCCGGTGTGTATGCTACTTATATGATCCCCGATTGCGCCGATAGCCGTGCCATGGCATATCACATAGCCTCGGCCATTAAGGGCGTGTATGCATCGGTCTACTATAGTGGTTCTAAAGCCTATATGAGCGCAACATCGAATGTGATTGACCAAGAAAAGATGGCCATCATCCTGCAGGAGGTGGTAGGTGACCGTCATGGGAATTACTTCTATCCTCACTGTTCGGGTGTAGCACGTTCGATAAATTTCTATCCAGTAGGGGAGGAGACAGCCGATGAAGGCGTGATGAACCTTGCCTTGGGATTGGGTAAGCATATTGTTGATGGGGGAAAGTCACTGCGCGTGTCGCCAGCACATCCCGACCATGTGATACAGACGAGTGACCAACAATTGGCATTGAAGGAGACGCAGAGCACCTTCTTGGCTCTCGATTTGGAGGCATCCAATCGCCCAGTGTCTTCCGATGAGTCCTTTGACTTGGTGCGCCTTCCGGTACGTCAGGCTGATGCTGATGGTACGCTTGACTGGATTGGTTCGACCTATGTGCGTGACGATGATATGATCTATGATACGCCACATATGCGTGGGCGCAAGTTGGTGACCTTTGCTGGTGTGTTACGCTACGAAGCCTTCCCCTTGGCCAATATCGTGCAGTTAGTATTGCAATATGGAGCCAATGAGATGCGTCGTCCCGTAGAGATTGAGTTTGCTGTTCGCTTTAACCAACCCTCTTCAGGAAATGGCGATACCCAGTTGAAAGGTATATTCTATCCTCTCCAGATACGTCCTATTGTGAGTGCTCGTGAATGTATTAACGAAGATCTCACAGTTATACCCAAGCAGGATCTACTGCTTTATTCGGCACGTTCGTTGGGCAATGGAGTGATAAATGATGTGTATGATATTATCTACCTTAAGGAAGGCGCCTTCTCTATGATGGCCAATCGCACGATTGCAGAGGAAATCCGCAATTTGAACCGAACCTTTGTTGCCGATGGTAATGGTTACATCCTTATCGGTGAGGGGCGTTGGGGTAGTTCCGATGTAGCCTTAGGAGTTCCTGTTGAATGGGCCGACATCTCGGCTGCACGTCTGATTACGGAACTTAGTCTTGATGGACGTCATATAGAACCTTCGCAAGGGACACACTTCTTCCAGAACCTTACCTCCTTTGGTGTAGGATACCTCACGATTGGCGGTAGTTCTACACGCGAGATTTTCGATCGTGCTTGGCTCGATGCTCAGCCTGCCGTTTGGGAAAGTGCCTTGGTGCGCCACGTACGTTGTCAATATCCTTTTGTGGTAAAGATGGATGGTTTGCACGGAATTGGTGTAGTTGAAAAGAAATAGCCTTTCTAAAGTTCTACTTATATGTGCATAGCTTTCGCTTAATCGAAAATTTGCACTAATTTTGTCATCCCAAAACATGAACTACGAATGTTACGCAATCTACATATACAAAACTATGCGCTCATAGAGTCGCTCGACCTCGATTTTACCAAGGGGTTCTCGGTCATCACTGGTGAGACGGGTGCCGGTAAATCTATCCTTCTCGGTGCCATCGGTCTACTTACGGGTCAACGTGCTGAGACTGCAGCCATACGCACCGGAGCTACGAAATGTATCGTCGAGGGCACCTTTGACATCACGGGCTACGACTTTCACGACCTGTTCGAGGAGAACGACATCGAGTATGATGCCGAGTGCATCGTGCGCCGCGAGATTGCAGCTACAGGCAAGAGCCGCGCCTTCATCAACGACAGCCCCGTGTCGCTTGCCATCCTGAAGCAGCTGGGCGAACGCCTCATCGACATACATTCACAGCACCAAAACCTGCTGCTCAATAGCGAAGGCTTCCAACTCAGTGTGCTCGACACGCTCAGCACCGACAAGTCTGTCAAGGAACAATACACCGAGGCCTACCGCCACTATCGCGAAGTATCAGCACAACTCGACACCTTGCGCAGCCAACTCACGGGCGACCAGGGCGACGAGGAGTATATACGCTTTCAGTTGCAGCAGTTTGACGAGTGGCGCCTGCAAGAGGGCGAGCAGGAGGAGTTAGAGCAAGAACTTGAGCTCCTCACCCATGCCGAGGACATCAAGGCTGGCCTCTATCGCATCAGTGCAGCGCTCAATGGCGACGAGGGCGGACAGACATCGGCCCTGCACGACACGACAGCCGCCTTGCGTTCACTCACCGGCATATATCCTCAGGCCGAGGAGTGGCATGAGCGTATGGAAAGCCTATATATCGAACTGCGCGACATCGCTGATGAGGTGGCCGATGCCGAGGAGCGCATCACCTTTGACCCCGAGCGCCAGGCATGGGTAGAAGGACGTCTCGATACCATCTATACCGCCCAGCAGAAGCACCGCGTGAGCAGTATTGCCGCTTTGTTGGAGATTGAGCAGCGCTTCCGCGACACGCTCAGCCGTATCGACGAAGCCGAAGAGCGCATCGCGGCCATGGAGCAGGCCAAGGCTGCCGCCTATGCCGCTTTGCAAGAGGCAGGAACGCGTCTCACCACCCAACGCAGCGAGATAGGCAGCACCTTCGAGAAGGAGATAGCCTCACGCCTCATCGAGTTGGGCATCCCTAACACCCGCTTTGCCGTTGACATCACTCCACGCCGACAGCCCGATGATACGGGAGCCGACAGCGTCAACTTCCTCTTCTCGGCCAACAAAAACGGTACTTTACAAAATATTGCCGAGGTTGCCTCGGGAGGTGAAATATCGCGCATCATGCTCTCGCTCAAGAGCATCATCGCTGCCGCTAAGGCACTGCCCACGCCCATCTTCGACGAGATTGACACGGGCGTGTCGGGTACTATCGCCGCTCGCATGGCCGCCATCATGGAGGAGATTGCCAGTCATGGACGCCAAGTCATCAGCATCACCCACCTGCCGCAGATTGCTGCTAAGGGCACAGCCCACTACAAGGTGTATAAGGAGGATACCGATACTGCCACCGTGAGCCATATGCGTTGTCTCACCACCGAGGAACGCATCAATGAACTGGCACAGATGATGAGTGCCGGCACTCTCACCGAGGCCGCCATCAACAATGCCCGCGAGATGCTGGGAGTGTAAAGTAATAATATGTTTTTTGAAAGAGTACGAGTCTAACGTAACAATGAGTGTTTTTTAGCATATGGTTGCATATTGATAATGTAGAACTGATTGAGCATAATGTGGCATTGTTCTATTCTTGGACCTTTGCAAGAATATTGCTTGTCAATTATTTTATCTCAAATTTATCAATTCAACGAATTATATGTAACTTTGCGACTTAAATAAAAAAGTAGGAAAATGGGAAAAGGAAAGTTAGCCAAGTTTGCCGATATGGCAGTCTATCCGCATGTTTTTGAATATCCTCACTCGGTAGCCGAGCAGGTGCCCTTTGAGATGCGTGGGCAGTGGCGCGAACAATTCTTCAAGAACAACAACCCCATCGTGCTCGAATTGGGCTGTGGGCGTGGAGAATATACCGTAGGGTTGGGACGTATGTACCCCGACAAGAACTTCATAGGAGTGGACATCAAGGGAGCACGCATGTGGACCGGAGCCACGGAATCCATGCGCGAGGGAATGACCAACGTGGCCTTCCTACGCACCAACATCGAGATCATAGATCGCTTCTTTGCCGAAGGCGAGGTCGACGAGATATGGATCACCTTCCCCGACCCGCAGATGAAGAAGGTGACAAAGCGACTCACATCCACAGCATTCTTACGCCGATATGCCTCGTTCCTCAAACCCGACGGTATCATACACCTCAAGACCGACAGCAACTTCCTGTACACCTACACCGATGCCTTGGTGAAGATAAACAACTTGCCCACCGAGGTGAATACCACCGACCTTTACAATAGCGGACAGGCCGATGATATACTCTCTATCCGCACCTACTACGAACAGCAATGGCTTGACCGCGGACTGAGTATCAAGTATCTCAAGTTCAGCCTCATCCCAGGGCAAGAGTTACAGGAACCCGATATTGAGATTGAACTAGACGACTACCGCAGTTATAACCGCAGCAAGCGTAGCGGATTGCAAACAAGCCGATGAAAATTGAAAATTAAAAATTGAGAATTGAAAATTATTCATCCGGACGGGATTCATAAATCATAAATAATAAATCAGAATTCGAAGACATGAACTTATATCCCAAACTCATCCACGATGCACTGGCCACAGTGCGCTACCCGGGAACGGGTAAAAACTTGATGGAGGCCGAGATGGTGGAGGATGACCTCCGCATCGACGGACAGAAAGTGTCTTTCTCGCTCATCTTCGAGAAACCTACCGACCCCTTCATGAAGTCTATTCTCAAGAGTGCCGAAGCGGCTATCAAGCGCGAAGCAGGCGCCGATGTTGAGGTGACCATTAGTGTAAAGACCATCCAGCAGGCACGACCCGAAGTGGAGAAACTGCTGCCACAGGTGAAGAATATCATCGCCGTGTCATCCGGCAAGGGCGGTGTGGGCAAGAGCACCATAGCGGCAAACCTAGCCGTAGCGCTCGCCAAGCAGGGCTACAAGGTGGGACTGCTCGATGCCGATATCTTCGGCCCCTCAATGCCCAAGATGTTCCAGGTGGAAGATGCACGTCCCTATGCCGAGCGCATCGACGGACGCGACCTCATCATCCCCATCGAGAGTTATGGCGTGAAGTTGCTCTCTATAGGTTTCTTCGTAGACCCTGCGCAGGCCACCATCTGGCGTGGTGGTATGGCCAGCAACGCCTTGAAACAACTCATCGCTGATGCAGCATGGGGCGACCTTGACTACTTCCTCATCGACCTCCCTCCTGGTACGAGCGACATCCATCTCACCACTTTCCAAACGGTGGCCATCACAGGTGCTGTCATCGTGAGCACACCGCAGCAGGTAGCCCTAGCCGATGCACGTAAGGGTATCGACATGTTTACCAACGATAAGGTCAATGTGCCCATTCTCGGACTCGTAGAGAACATGGCATGGTTCACTCCTGCCGAACTGCCCGAGAACAAATACTACATCTTCGGAAAGGAGGGCTGCAAGCATCTCGCCGAAGAGATGGGTGTGCCCCTCTTGGGACAGATTCCCGTGGTGCAGAGCATCTGCGAAGGTGGCGACAATGGCTGCCCCGTAGCACTGGACGATACCACGATGACAGGCCTGGCCTTCCGTAACTTGGCCGAAGCCGTAGTGCGTCAAGTGGAGGTGCGCAACGCCACACAGGAAGCTACACACATCGTGAAGACAAAGTGATATCTGTTTATCCTATAAAAAGCATAGAGGCTGAGAATTTTCTCAGCCTCTATGCTTTTAGTATGTAGGGAAATCAGTATTCGAAGTTACTTGACATACATCTTTTTGTTGTCAACGATGACGATGCCTGATGTAGGCATTGCACTGAGTTTTTGGCCTTGTAGGTTGTAGATGTTTTTGCGGGCATTGTCCACTACAATCATCTCGCAATTGCTTGCATCCTCATCAAGAACGATGTTGGGGTTCTCGATAATGTGGAAGATTGAGCCGTGGTCACTCCACGTCCAGTTGCGCACAGCTGTCGTCGCTTCGTTGGTTACGATACAGGCAAACTTCTGAGAGTTGTCGCTATATCCACCACCTGCGTGAAAGCCAAATGTGCCGTCCTTATTGTCGCGGATAGCATCCAGGGCGGTCTTCTCGGCTGTGAATACATAGTCTCTCTCGCCCTGTCGAGTGACATATTCCATCTTGGCGGGCTGATACAAGTAGTATTTGCCATCCTCCAAGATAATCTGCCACACGACAGTCTTATCAAAAGGGTTTACCTCCTCTTTATAGATGTTAACAATTGCTTCGTTCGAGGGCTCTCCATTGTATGAAGTGTTGGTCACACCGCGTAGGCTCACGTAGGTGTCGGTGATAGTGCTGTTCCATGCCAGATAACCTTCGCCACTCTTGGCCTTGATGTGATAGGCTATGTTGTTCTTCAACTCCGAGAGCGAAGCAATCTGATGATACTCTTGAATTTTCTGGTATTCTACAGTTACCTCTAAAGTGGTGCTATTGATAGTCAATACCCAAGTGTATCCTTCAAGGGGCTTAACTACCAGTTGCTCCTTGCTGAAGAACTGGGTCACATTGAGCGCATCGCCATCTTTGGCTTCAATCTTGCCGTACGAAACGCCACCCTGTCCTTCATCGCCGATAATCTTTACGGTATATTTCCACACTTGCTGCATGTCTCCTACTATACCTACACGGCCACCACGTATGTATTCTGCTGGAATAGTGTAGGTTCCATCGGCATTGATTTGATCGAAGGGCACAACAACCTCAACCCAGTTGGGGTTGCCATTGTCGTCAAACTGTTCTTTGGCATTTACATTATATCCATACTTGAGTGAGAAACCATATTGTACGAAACCGTTTTCGGGAACTATTTTTACAGTGAGGGGAGTTTCATAACCGGTTTCGAAATTCTGTAACACGCTATTGTCTGATGCCAACACGATGTCACCATTGAGCTGTGAAGCATTAACGACAACCTTGTCTCCATGTACATCGAGCATTACATCCACGATGCCACCACCATCAGAGATAATCGTATTGCCACCTGCAGGGCTGATGCTGTTCCAATCAACCTTATAGCGCATGCGATAGAAGCCGTTAGCTATGCCTTCGGGTATGGTGAATGCGGGTACGCCACCTGAGATGGTATTACCATTGGCAGTGGTAGAGCCATCGCTCTTGTACCATGTGCCATCGATCTCCACGGCGCTGTAGCTCACCACATCGCTACCCTCGGCGGGAGTACCATTGCTATTGAGGGCATCTTTGAAGAGTCCGTCGTTGCCCCAATCCACATAGGTGTAGGCGCTCATCCAGCTGCCAGAGTAGCCGAAGGTGGGTTGCACCTGAGCACCTGGAGTTACAGAGAATACGCTCTTTGCGATATTGTTGGTATACACCTTGCCGCTTCGTGTCTCAGCTGAGTAGCTCTTGCCGCCTACGGTGAGACCTACATTGTTGAGTTTGCGGTCTGTGCGTGTCATATCGGCCTCCTCGCCATAGGTGAGGGCATATTTCTCGGTAGAGAAGCGCTTGTCGGGATTGTTGTCTACCACGATTTCGTCAAAGTAAGCTATCCAGTCGGCCTCATCGGCATGCGGTGAGCGTACATCGGGTACGATGACGAGCGAGTAGATATCGATACCGCTATTCTCGTCCTCCTCCTTCGCGTATGAGAAACCCTTGAAGCTCACCACGATGTCCTGCCAACCGTCTTTGGGCTTTACATCAGTGGTAGTGGTTGACCAGAATTGCTCTTCCTCACCTGTTTGCCAGTTCCAACTCTCCTCGATGCGTTTGCCAAGACCGACAACCATCATACGACTGGCAGTGGGTTTATCTTTCAGGTAGGTCATCACATGGATATATTGCAACTGCTTGGTCACGCGGATGGGTTCTTTCAGGTCGATGCGCACGCCATAGGTATTGCTGGCATAGCGGCTACGCTGCAGCGCCACTACTTTGCCTGTGCTGTTGGGTGCCTCACCGAGTACTGCGTCGACCCCAGTGCTGGGATTATCAGTCACAGCTGCATTTCCCTTGAGTGCTCCAGTGCGGAAGGGGCTCTGCTCCCATGTGTCGTATACGCCTATCTTCTTATAGTCATCACTATCGAAGGTGATAGTGGTCTGTGCCTTTGCGGTGAGTCCGAAAAACATCAACGCAGCAGAAAGTAATATAGTTGTCTTTTTCATAATTCCTGTGTTTTTTAGTTCGTTCGTATCGATGTTTTTCTCCTATTAATATACATTCAGATTTGAGAGCAACGGGCATGCGCGGCTATCGAGGATGGTGATGCGCAGCTGCTTGGCCTTGTAGCCGTTGCCATAGCTCTCGTTGGTCTTTCCATTGAGGGGAATGATGCGCTTGTAGCCTACAGTAGTGGTTTTCATGGTGGGGCAGAGTTCAGTCCACTCTGTGCCATCTGTGCTATACTCAATCTTGAAGTCCTTGATACGTTGTCCTAAGATGATGGGCTCTTGCATCACGAGGTAGCGGATTACCTGCGGTGTATCCCATGTGAGGGTGATGGTAGCGCTTAACTGACCATCGTTGACACCCCAATAGGTCTCCTTATCACCATCTGTTAGGTTGGCTGCAGCATACTTACCACCAGTACGGGTCTCGCTCACCTCTATGTTGGCAGTCTTAGCATAGTCGGTAGCTGCTGTACTCTCATCAAGACCATATACAGGCACAGCAAGACGCTCGTGGAGCATACGGCCGAGCTTTACGAGTTCGTTCACGGTGTTCTCGGGGAGTACGCCATACTGGTCGGGTGGGCAGTTGAGGATGAGTGTCGCGTTGCGGCCTACAGTCTCGAGGTACATCTGGAACAGGCGCTCGGCGCTCTTCATACTCTCCCCTCTGTGCCAGAACCATCCATTGTTGGTAGCTTTGGCATCGCTCTCACCGGGATTCCAGAACCATCCGTTGATGTCGCCCTCTTCACGTACCACGGTCTCAGACATGTAGTCGGTCATGGCCCAGTTGCCCTCACCGGCATACCCCGATTCGTTACCAATCCAGCGAGCCTCGCCACCTACACCCCACATCACGCAGTTGGGAGCGATGCGGTGTACTCGCGAGCGCAAGTTGGGGATGTCATAATAGATTTCGGCATCAATGTTGCGGTTGCCGCCCTCGCCACCATAGTAGCCGTCGCCACCACGTGCACCGTCGAACCACATCTCAAACTGATCAGAGCCAAACTCTGCCAATTCTTCGCACTGCTTGAGGAACACCTCAGTCACATAGGTATCTTTGCCATAGTGAGCCGAGTTGCGGTCCCACGGAGAGATGTAGAAACCATACTTCATGTCGTGCTTCTGACTGGCTTGGGCAAAGAGCAAGGGGATATTAGCATTCTTACCGTTCTCATTACCGGCATTCTTGATGCTATGTTCTGTAGTTGCTGTAGGCCAGAGGCAGAATCCATCGTGGTGCTTCACCACCGCGATACCGCCATTCATGCCGGCTGCCTTTACCGAGGTCACCCACTGTTCTGGGTTGGGTACAGCTAAGGGTGCGTATTTTGACTCATCTTCATTACCGAAGCCCCACTCCAAACCAGTAAAGGTGTTCATGCCATAGTGGAAGAAAGCATAAAATTCCGTTTCATTCCATTTTAATTGGCGGGGATGAGGTACTGGGTGTACGGGAGCCGGTGTATTGTCGGGATTGTCCGGGACTTGCTCTACGAGCGAAAAAGTGGTTTGCGAACAAACGCACATGGGCGCAACAAGTAGACCAAGATAGAGGCCTATGCGCTTCAAAAGATGTGTATTCATCGTATTACTATTAAATGTTATTATATTAATTATTTGTGCAAATATAACAATAATAATTAACTATAGGAGTAAAGCACAAAATTTATTTGAAAAATCCTTCTCTAATTAGCTGCTCTTTCATGTTTTTTTAGGGTGTATCGGTGAAAAATTTCTCAATTCGACGAAATGTCATTATCTTTGTAACATGCATAGCAAAGATAGGCCGCGTCCGTTGAAAATAAAAAGTTTTCTTCATTCGCTCACACTATCTTTCCCCTTCAATATTATTGCGGAATGATACTGAAACGACTCTCCATATTAAACTATAAGAACATTGAACAGGCCGATCTGGAGTTCTCGCCCAAAATGAATTGTTTCATCGGGCAGAATGGCATGGGTAAGACCAATCTGCTTGATGCTATCTATTATCTCTCCTTTTGTAAGAGTGCTACCAACCCTATCGATTCGCAAGTGATGCGCCATGATGCCGATTTCTTTGTTGTGCAGGGATTTTACGAGACCGAGCAGGGCGATGAAGAGGATATCTATTGTGGAATGAAACGTCGCCAAAAGAAGACTTTCAAACGCAATAAGAAAGCCTATCAGCGTTTCTCCGAACATGTAGGATTCATCCCCTTGGTGATGGTTTCTCCCTCTGATAATGAACTTATCCTGGGAGGTAGTGAGGAGCGTCGTCGTTTTATGGACGTGGCCATCTCGCAGCATGATAAGGAGTATCTGGCCCAGCTCATTAATTATGACAAGGCTTTGCAGCAGCGCAATGCTCTGCTCAAAATGGAGGAAGAACCCGATGCAGAACTTCTCGCCTTGTGGGAAGAGATGATGGCCCAAGCGGGTACACTCATCTACGAGCGTCGCAAGGCCTTCATAGAGGATTTGGTGCCTATCTTTCAGGAATTCTACGCCCAAATCTCCGGTGATCGTGAGGAGGTGTCGCTTACCTATCTCTCTCATGGTGATCGTGGGGCACTGCTGGACGTAATCCGTGATGGACGTGCCAAAGACCGTATCATGGGCTATTCGCTGCATGGAGTGCATAAAGATGATCTCGTGATGCAACTTGGTGGCTATCCCATCAAGCGTGAGGGTTCGCAGGGTCAAAGCAAAACCTATCTTATTGCACTCAAGTTGGCGCAGTTCGACTTCCTTCGTCGTTCAGGCCACACTACTCCTATATTGTTGCTTGACGATATCTTTGACCGCCTTGACGCTTCGCGTGTGGAGCAAATCGTACATCTTGTGTCGGGCGATACTTTTGGACAGATATTCATCTCTGATGTCAACCGCGGTCACCTCGATCGCATCTTGGCAGCAGCAACAGGCGATTACAAATTCTATACCGTATCTGACGGTAACGTGCAGTTATATGAACTATGAAACGTACCAATTCAGAAACTGTTGGTAACTTGTTGCGTCAGTATTTACGTCAACAAGGCCTTGAGGCACCACTCAACGAGTATCGCCTCATTCAAGGGTGGAGTCATGTGATGGGGCCTGTGGTGGCACGTTATACACGCGATCTTGCCATACGCAATCAAACCTTGCACGTGCACTTATCTTCTCCCGTGTTACGCCAAGAGTTGTGTATGCAACGTCGCGAACTAGTAGTGCGACTAAATACCTATGTGGGTGCTCAGGTTATCAGTGATATAGTGATTAATTAATGTAATAGGAAAAGCGCTCTTCTATCCTAGGTTGTCCCTCTCCTCCCTAAAATTAGGACTTTATGTCCTTTTTTAGGGAGTGAAAGAATTCTTGTTCTTACTCTATCTTGGCACGTATCTTGGTGAGGTATGCTTTCATGCCTTTGGCATCTCGCTCGTCGATAATCTGCAGCAACTCCTTGAGTTCGCGGCGTATATTCTCGACCTGTCCCGGTGTGCGGGGGTTGAAGAGGATCTCTTGCAGCAGGTAGTCGTCTTCGCTGAGCAGTCCCTTGGCGATGGCCATGTGTTTCTTGAAGGTGGTGCCTGGTGCCTCCTGCTTCTTCATGATAGCGGCAAACACGAAGGTAGACACAAAGGGAATGGAGAGTGAGTAAGCCATGGTTTCATCATGCTCGTCGAAGGTGTATTCAAAGATGTTGAGTCCAAGGTTTTGATATAGGTCCTTGAAGAAAACTTTGCCCAAGTGGTCGCTTTCGCTGATGATGATGGCATTCTCATTACTCAGGTTACTGAGGCTGGCAAAGGTGGGGCCAAACATGGGGTGCGTGCTCACGAAGCGAAAGCCGCTCTCGCGGTAGAACTCGGGCAACTGCGTCTTTATCGAGGCAATATCACTTAGTATGCAGTTCTTTGGTAGTGCAGGGATTACCTGCTTGAAAGCCTCGATGGTATATTTCACCGTGGCGGCGTTGATGACCAGTTCGGGAGCAAAGTCGCGTATCTCGTCAAGCGAAGTGAAGCGACAGGTGTTATAGACAAACCTCAATCGCTTGGGATCGATATCATATACTGCTGTTTCGTGCTGGAAACTCAGCAGGTCGGTAAAGAAGGAGCCCATCTTACCGGCTCCGAGGATAAGTATTTTCATAAAGAATGGGGCTTTACTTATTTATGATTTCCATCTGCTGGCGTACTGACTCTTCGTGAATGGCTTCGAAGATTTTTTTCATGAACTCGCCGCTCATCTCGCTCAGCTCAGCTTGACGGGCACGTTTCTCGAGAATTTCATTGTAGCGGTTGTTTTGGAATATGGTGACACCATTTTCTTTCTTAAACATACCAATCTCGCGGGCTACGCGCATACGCTTGGCTAGCTCTTGGATGATGTTATCGTCGCAAGCGTCAATTTGCTTACGCAATTGGCCAAGATCTTCGGTGCTATGTGCAGCATCGCGGATGACTAGCATCTCGAGGATGTATTCGAGTGAGTCGGGTGTTACCTGCTGTGCGGCATCACTCCATGCTTTGTCGGGGCAGCAGTGGCTCTCAACGATGAGACCATCGAAGTTGAGGTCCATGGCCTGTTGGCATAGGGGAGCGATGAGTTCGCGCTTGCCGCCGATATGGCTGGGATCACACAAGATGGGGAGGTTGGGGTAGCGGCGACGCAACTCGAGGGGGATGTGCCATTGGGGAAGGTTGCGATAGATTTTCTTCTCGTAGGTACTGAATCCGCGATGAATAGCGCCGAGGCGTGTAATGCCAGCGTTGTTAAGGCGTTCCATACCACCTATCCACAGCTCGAGGTCAGGGTTTACGGGGTTCTTTACCAATACAGGGATGTCAACACCCTTCAGAGCATCGGCCAGTTCCTGCATTGCAAAGGGGTTTGCCGAGGTGCGTGCACCTATCCACAGGAGGTCTATACCTGCTTTTAATGCCTCCTCCACGTGCTTGGCAGTGGCCACCTCGGTGCTGGTATGCATGCCCGTTTCCTGTTTTACGCGTTGCATCCATTTCAATCCTTCTACACCTACGCCTTCGAAGCCTCCAGGTTTGGTGCGAGGCTTCCATATGCCTGCACGGAATATCTTGATGCCTTTGTAGGCCAACTGGGTGGCAGCGTTCATCACTTGTTCTTCTGTTTCAGCACTGCAGGGACCTGCTATCACGAGGGGACGCTTATCCTCAACACCTGCAAGTTTGATAGGTTGTAAGTTCATAACTTATGTGTATTATTGTTTATTCGTTGTTATGTACAATTTATGTACAATTTAGCAATTTACAATGTACTATTTATGTGCAATTGAACTATTTGTCAATTTCTGCTATCGCTTCTCTGTAAATTGTAAATTAAGTAGATGGTAAATAAATTGTAAATGGTAAATTGTCAAATGGTAATTTCCTTTATTCTCCTCAACGCCTCTTCCAGCATGTCATTCTTGGCACACAGAGAGATGCGTATGTAGCGGCTACCGTTACTGCCGAAGATGAATCCCGGCACGATGAACACGCGGGCCTCGTGCAGCACACGCTCGGTGAGTTGCTCCACATCACTGAGGTCGTCGGGTATGCGTCCCCAAAGGAACATGCCCACTTGGCTCTTGTCGTAGGTGCATCCCAGTGCCTCCATGATTTCGCCTGCCGTTTTGCGGCGTGCAGCATAGTTGGCATTGTTGCCCTCGTACCAGTCGGCCTCGGCATCGAGTGCCTTTACCGCCGCTAGCTGTAGAGCGCGGTACATGCCGCTGTCAATGTTACTCTTCACCTTGAGTATCCAGCTGATGAAGGTGGGGTTGGCTGCTATCATGCCGATGCGCCATCCCGGCATGTTGTGGCTCTTGCTCATGGAGTTGAACTCGATGCAGCACTCCTTGGCTCCCTCTACGGCGAGTATGCTCAAAGGGTTGTCGTTGAGGATAAAGCTGTAGGGATTGTCGTTCACGATGACGATGCCCTTGCGGCGTGCAAAATCGACGAGTCGTTCGTATAGTTCCATCGTAGCGTTGGCTCCCGTAGGCATGTTGGGGTAGTTCGTCCACATCAGTTTCACGCGCGAGAGGTCCATGCGCTCCAGTGCATCAAAGTCGGGCATCCAGCCATTCTCCTCCTTGAGGTCATAGTTCACCACTTCGGCACCGAGCAGTCGGCTCAGCGAGGTGTAAGTGGGGTATCCAGGGTTAGGTACGAGCACCTGCTCACCCGGGTTCACGAAAGCCAGTGTCACATGCAGTATACCCTCCTTCGAGCCTATGAGCGGCTGTATCTCCGTCTTGGCATCGAGGTCTACGCCATACCAGCGCTTGTAGAACCGGGCAAACGCCTCGCGCAGTTCAGGGATGCCCACATAGGGCTGGTATCCGTGACCGTTCGGGTTGTGCGCTTCAGCGCAGAGCGTCTCCACGGTCTCCTCCGAGGGAGGCATGTCGGGGCTACCTATGCCCAGACTTATCACACCCTTTCCTGCAGCGTTCATGGCCGCCACCTCCTTGAGTTTGCGCGAGAAGTAATATTCGCTCACCGAGGCGAGTCGGTCGGCCGGGCGTATCGCGCATGTCTTACAATCTTCCATGTCTTACCTATTTATATATTATATAAAATCCCGCTCATAGGGTTGAGCGGGATTCTTTTATTTATTCTCTTTTGTCTCTTCTGTTCTGACAACTCATTTTGCTACATGATTAATCCCGCTCTACTTTTTGCCAAAGTAAAAGTATGAAAAGTAATAATATGTAGACGCAAAACTTGTCATCGCTTTCTTTTGTTGGTGCAAAGGTAATAGTTTTTTTTATTAATAGCTACGATGTAGCCATTTTTTTTGTTTTTTTATGTAAGACCAAGAAGGTTTTTGTGTGAGAGGGTAGGGAAGTTACTTTATAGTTTTGGGCAGCATCAGTTCCATGCGCTTCACCTCGCCGTTGCACAGTACTCCTTCGATGTTCACGTGGGTCACGCGTTCGAGCAGCACGCTGGCCTTGTTCCAGTGAAAGGGGGCAAAGTCGTTGTTCTTCTTGATGGTGTTGCCTTTCCATAGCAGTCCGTCGACTGACTTGGCATAGAGCAGCGGGTGGTCAAAGGTGTCGAACTCGTTGTCGATGATGCGTATGGCATTCTTCGTGCCACCGTGGAAGTAGGCCTTCTGCTCGTCCAGGGCGGGTATCTCGGGATAGATGGAGATGACGGCATTGGTGAACTGGAACATGCTGGTGAGGGCGTTAACGAAGCGGTTGCGGCGGATGAGGACGTCGCGGCAGGCACCGGTCTCGTACCAGCCGTTGCAGTCGCCGCACAGCAGGATAGCCGTGCCGGAAGTGTGGTCGAAGAGGTTGTCCTCACATATCGTGCGCTTGGGAGTGCTGAAGAGTGAGCCGCGGGCGCGGTTGTTACGTATGGTGTTGTGGGCAAAGTATACCTCGGGAGTCCAAGTGAGATTCTCGATGCCATAGCCCTGGGCGGTGCCAATCTCTTCGGGCAGCGCGTCGGCAAAGCGGATGATGAACTCACGGGTGCCGTGGGTGGCGCCTTCCAGGGTGAAGGGCTGCGGTGTGGCGGGATTGACCGCATTTTCCGTGTACTCCGAAATCTCGGCAACCTCGGTCACGAACTTGTCGCCCACGAGCTCCATCGTGCGTGAACGTACAAACTGCACCTTGTCGCCCGTGTAGCCCCAGTCGAAGCCCCATGCCTGTCCGTGCATGTAGCGGGCACGCAGTGTGTGGTCGTCGATGCGCTCCATCACCTTGAGGTAGGTGCCGTGCACGTTGATGGCATCGTCCATCATGCCCTCGTAGAGTCCGTTCACAGAGGTGATCTTGCCCTTGCAGCCCGAGAAGTGGGTGGCGTCGGCTTGGGTGGTGAAGTAGCGCGGGTCGTCGTCGCCACGCAGGCATACAGAGAAGCCATCGAGCGTAATGTCCTCGCTCATCTGTGCCAAGAGACCCATGCCCTCGGCATAGTGAACCTTGACATTCAGTAACTTGGTGTCGATGGCATGGCTCACGAAGACACCCGGTGAGGGGCGTTCATAGGAGCGCATGGCCACGATGGTGCCCACCTTGAGGCGTCTGTCCTTCCAGTCGGGGGCATAGAAGGTGTGCTCGTCGATTTGCTGTGCCTGATGTATGGGAGTGCCTATGTCGGATGTGTTGTAGATGATGTGGCGCGTGTCGGGGTCGAAGGCGATACCCCAGCCCGGGCGGTGTGTCCAGTCCTCGCCGCCATGCTCAAAGCCGTGATTCTCGGCAACACGGGCGTTGACCCATGGAGCCACGCGGAAGGTGATGCCATCGGCCTCGTTCTTGATAACCTCGGCCTGTGCGATGTGTGGCGTGGCAAAGTCGATGCTCAGGTTGCGCAGCGTGCAGCCCTCGGTAGCCACGATGCTCACGGGGAGCATGCGTCCGTGGAAGATGAAGTCGGCTCCCTGGCCGTCGATGGTGAGGTTGTCAAACTCCTCGATGGCGATGCCCACGGCGCGGTCCTTGTGCTGGTCGTGGTTGCTGATGTAGTACTCCTTGTGTACGGCCCCGTCGGGGTAGAAGTGATATTCGCCCGGGGCGAACGTGATGGTTACGGGCTTGCCCGCCGCCTCGCTCTTCACCTGGTCGAGCATCTGTGCCGTGAGGGCGGCCATGTCGGTTGTGGCTCCAGGAACTATGCCGAAGGTGGCGGCATCGTAGGTCAGTCGCGCCCAAGCGCTCATAGCAGCCAGTAGGCATGCTGTAAAGATGGTGGTTCGTCTCATCGTATTAAATTGTAAGTGAATAATCGTGTTTCTGTTGCGAAGATACGGCAAAACTGGCGAAATACAAAAACGTTGTGGAAAAGAATTGGAAAACTTCGTCGCCGAAATTTTTTGTATCCTCACCTTTTTCTGTATTTTTGCGGTCCAAAACAAAAAAAAGCAATGGCAACAACACGACAGCCGCGGGCAGCAGCCACCAAGCGCACCGCGATAAAGCAAACCGACGATTACGGTCACCTGCAGCCACAAGCCCCCGAACTTGAAGAGGCCGTGCTGGGAGCACTGATGATTGAGAAAGATGCCTACTCACTTGTGAGCGAGATACTCAAGCCCGAGTCGTTCTATGAGCATCGGCACCAACTCATCTATAAGGCCGTACAGACACTCTCCATACAGCAGAAACCCGTCGACATCCTCACCGTGGCAGAGCAGCTGCGCTCGGCAGGTGCACTCGATGAGGTGGGCGGACCTGTCTACATCACCCAACTGGCAGGAAAGGTAAACTCATCGGCACACATCGAATATCATGCACGTATCATCGCGCAGAAATTCCTTGCACGCGAACTGATCACCTTCACCAGTGAGATACAGACCAAGGCCTTCGATACCACCAACGATGTGGAAGACCTCATGCAGGAGGCCGAGGGACGGCTCTTCAGCATTTCTCAGCAGAATATGAAGAAGGACTACACGCAGATTGACCCTGTCATCAAGCAGGCATACGACCAGCTCAAGATAGCAGCGTCGCGTACCTCGGGACTGAGTGGCCTGTCAACGGGATTCTATGACCTCGACAAGATGACCTCGGGATGGCAGAAGTCTGACCTCGTCATCATCGCAGCCCGTCCCGCCATGGGTAAGACAGCTTTCGTACTGTCCATGGCCAAGAATATCGCTGTGAACAACCGTGAACCTGTGGCGCTTTTCTCCCTTGAGATGAGCAATGTGCAGTTGGTGAATCGTTTGATTACCAATGTTTGCGAGATACCAGGCGAGAAAATTAAAAGCGGACAATTGGCTCCTTACGAGTGGGGACAACTTGATAGTAATATCACAGAGCTCTTCGAAGCGCCGCTTTATGTCGATGATACCCCTTCGCTTTCTATCTTCGAATTGCGCACCAAAGCACGACGTCTTGTGAGAGAACATGGCGTGAAGCTTATAATAATAGACTATTTGCAGTTGATGAATGCCTCGGGAGCATCGTTTGGTAGTAGACAGGAAGAGGTGAGTACTATATCGCGCTCACTCAAAGGGCTTGCCAAGGAACTCGATATACCTATTATTGCCCTTAGTCAGTTGAATCGTGGTGTGGAGAGTCGTGAAGGTATCGAGGGAAAACGTCCACAACTGAGTGACTTGCGTGAGTCGGGAGCTATCGAGCAAGATGCCGATATCGTGTGTTTCATACACCGTCCCGAGTACTACAAGATATTTCAGGACGAGAAGGGGGAGGATTTGCGCGGAATGGCTGAGATTATCATTGCTAAGCACCGTAATGGCGCCGTGGGTGACGTACGTTTGCGTTTTGTGGGACAGTTTGCCCGATTCCAGAACATACAGGACGATAGCTTGGCCCCCTTGCCCGAGCATACAGTCTTGACATCGAAGATGAACCGCCGCACGGCTACGCCTGCTGCAGCCAACGATGAATACATCGGTATGCCTCCTGTACCGCCACCTTCTATGGCACCGTCTGCCAATCCCTTCCCGATGGGTGGAGTTGATCAAGGAGATATGCCGTTTTGATGAGTGTAAAAAGAATACTTTCTCAAGTACTTTCTTCAGTAATAATATAGTAGTTTACCCATTTCAAGTCGGGTAAGCTGCTATATTATTGACTACTTATTGGATATCATATAGATGTTGCTAAAATGATTTAATACTCTACCTTGTCCCTAAGCGAATAAACGATAAGAACAGTCAAGCATCTTGTTGCAATATCATTCTGCTGCTATTTCAAAAGTGCTAGAAGGAAGTTTTTCGCTGTTGACGAGGTTAGCGCGGGTGAAGGGCTGCCAACCATAGCGGGCACGCATAGGGCGCTTCACTGCCTTGCTTTGCAATCGTATGGTATTGTCCTTGATCTCTATCTCTTCTGCTGGATGGTATATACCGAGCTCATCAGCGATTTCGAAGGTTCTGAGCATAGCACCATCAGAGGAGTGCATGCCTTCAGCGTGATCGAAGGTGAGCACGATGCTCTTATCCTTGTTCTTGGCACAGCGTATGGCGGGCCCTGAGGGGACGATGTCGCTGAAACCATAGTCGTGGTGCAAGGCTATGCGGCCGAGACGCTCGCCGATGGGGCGCTTGTCGCGGGGGTGGACATCGAGTGAATCTCCCTTGTCGCTCGACACTGCCATCTCGCAATGGGCTATCTCTGCTGCCAGTTGGCGCTGCACATCGCGAAAGTGGGGCCATGAGGGGCGTGCAATGCTAGAGAGCTGCACGAAGTGGAAGGGCATGGTCTCGTCGGCCCACGCACGGCGCCAACTGCTGACGAGTGCGGGAAACTCGACGGCAAAGAGTTCTACGTTATGGGCGTTTGACTCGCCTTGGTACCAAATGACTCCGCGCAAGGGATAGCCTGCCAAGGGGGCAATGCCTGCCTCGTAGAGATAGCAGGGCTCGTAGGGATGGCGCTGTAGGGGGGTGCTGCTCTGTTTGATGTTGTATGAGGCTCTGCCACGTACCCAGTCTTGTATGCGGTCGTTGTTGCGCCAGTCGGTGAGGATATCTACCAGCTCGGGGTGATGCTCTATGGTGTGGCGGTCAATGAATGACTCGATAGGGGCTCCGCCAACGGCATTGCAGATAAGGCCTACGGGTATGTCTAACGAGTCAGCAAGCATTGCGCCAAAATGGTAAGCGATGGCCGAGAAGTGGGGCGCATTGGTTGCCGAGAGGGCTTGCCATTGGGTGGGCACGTAGTAGTCGAGCTGGTTGAGGCTGGCGAGTGAGGCATTGTCCCACATCACAGCATCGGTATATACGCGAGGGCGCATGTCGTAGATGCGCAGGTACTTCTTGGTGAGGGCGTCATCGATGGTGTTTTGCGCGTTGGTGGCTTGGCGCAGCATGAATGCCATGTTTGACTGTCCTGAGCAGAGCCATACCTCGCCCACGAGGATATCGGTGAGTGTGAGGGTGGCGTTGCCATCGGTGACGGTGAGCGTGAGGGGCTCGTGTGTGGCCTTGCGGGCCTTGAAGGTGAGTGCCCATGTACCATCAGGGGCTGTGGTGGTACGCTGTTTCTCCTTGCCCAAAGTGGCGGTAATCTTGCTGCCTGCATTGGCTGTACCGCGTAGGACGAAGGGCTTGTCGCGCTGTATCACCATGTGGTCGGTGTAGATGGCGGGGAGACTGATGCCACCATAGTTACCTGTCATGGCTGAGTAGACGGTCTCTGCCAATATCTGTGCGCCCTCGGCATTGGGGTGCAGGGCATCGGCAAAGAGGTCGGGTCGGTGGTAGAGGGGCTCGTGCAAGTCGATGAGGTGTACATCGGCAAGTCGTGCGACCTCCTCAATGGCAACTTGTATCTGTGCGTGCCAGTCTCGGGTGCCCGACTTGAAACGGCGGTGACCATGGAAGATGGGGGTCATGCGGCACACCCAAACCTCTACCTTGGAATTGACTTTGCGCAGGGTGTCGATGAGCGCGAGGTAGTCGGGGATAAACTCGTCGCGGTAGTTGGGCCAGTTACGCGGGTCGGTGTCGTTGAGTCCGAGGTGTATGATGGCCTTGTCGGGGGCAAAGGCTACGACATCGCGATAGGCTTGTTGCTGGGTGTAGGGGCGGTGCCCACGGTTGAGGAGTGTGGCCCCCGAGTGCCCGAAATTTCGCACCTCATACTTGTCACCCAACAGCTCGCCCAAGCGGGTGGGATAGGAGGTGATGTTAGGGTTACTATGTCCGTACCCGTAGGTGACGCTATTGCCTATGCAAGCAACGCGAATGTTTTTTTGTGCAAATATGGGGCTAATGCCTATGGAAAGCAAAAGGATGATAATGGTGAAATATCGTTTCATGGTAGTCCAAATGTTTTATTTTTGGGTTTTATGTTTTCTGTCGTGCATGTTTCTGAGCAGTTCACGCTGGAAACGATCTTCGGCCATCTGTACGCGCATCAGTTTCTTGGCAGGCAAGATGGTCTTGAACTTGGCGAGGTATTCCTTTTCGAGTGTGGCACACTCTATCTTGATGTCGGCCAGTGCGTCGATCATCGCGTTGCATTCCTCCTCAGTGCGCTCGTGTGGTGGCACGGCACGCGCCTGCTTCCATACACGTCCGTTGATCTCGTGCTTCTTGTGCTGCAGTTCATAGTAGAGCGGGAAGAATGCGGCGCTCTCCTCCTCGGTGAGTCCGGCATGCTGGATGATATACTCCTTTTGTCTGGTCTGGAACTCTTCGGGACTCATGTGCGGACGGTGTGTCCCTTGCGGTCTCTGTGCTGCTGCCGTGAGGCATGCCACGCTGATGATCAGTAGTAGGTATCGTCTCATATCGTTTGTCTTTTTCAGTTGGTTGGTAGCCTTTCTGTCATTCTCCACTGGTCAGGTAAGAGTATAGTGCATATTCATTATAGAGCGACGATGACATGAAGTGGTCCAAGTCGTCGGTATACAGCTCCTCGGCGAGGATGCTGTCGGCAGTGGGGTAACGTTTCTCCTGTACATACATCAGCCCTTGTATGAGGAACACGGTGCTGACAAACATGGCTGCCATGTAAAGCCATGGCTTGATGCGCATGAACAGTGACACCTCGACCTTGGTTTGGGGCGTCTCCATCTCGGGTAGGCTGTCCATTAACTGCTCATGAAAGTGGGTGAAATATCCTTCGGGAGTATGGAAGGGGTTTTCTGTTCCACATCGTGCCTTCAGTTCTTTATCATCTTTCATACGCGATTGTCTTAATTATATAGGTATGACATGTTTTGTGGCATGTGGTTTAAATTTCGTCCTCAAAAAATGCACTTATCTTCTTTATGGCAAGGTGATACGATGCTTTCAAGGCTCCGATGCTGGTGCCGATAATGTTAGATATCTCTTCATATTTCATCTCGTCGTAGTATCTCATGTTGAACACCATGCGTTGCTTGGGAGGCAGTGTTTGCAAGGCCTCTTGTAAACGCACCTGTAGTGCGTCACCATCAAAATAGGAATCGGCCTCGAGTTGTGCCGCACAGGCCCCAACCTCTTCCATTGCTATCGGATTGGTGTGGCTGAGGAAGGTAATGGTCTCGTTCGTGGCTATGCGGTAAAGCCAAGTGAGCACCTTGGCGTTACCCAAGAAACCGTCGATGCCTGTCCATGCTTTCATAAAAGTGTTTTGTAGCAGGTCATTGGCATCGTCGTGGTTCAGCACCATGCGGCGTATGTGCCAATATAGCGGCTCGCTGTAGGCCTTCACCATGTCGGAGAAAGCAGTACGTCGTGCTTTGGAATCACGCAGGCGTTCGATGAGTATGTCTTCGTCGATGGGTAGTGCCACGGGATGTTATTGTTAGTTCAACAGTTGTTTTTCTTTGACTAAGAATTGAGGATATAGTTTAATTGCATCTAGCTCTCAGTTCCTGTGTACGCAGGCTGTCCTTGTAATGGTTGTGTGTGGCTACACGGTCGGGGCTGAGTGCTGCATCGCTGTTGCCTTCCCAACGGCGGCACAGATAAATGGAGTCATATATGCGGCCTATGCGGTATCGACGGCTGATGGCGATACCTACGGCATAGTCTTCGCCATAACTCACATTAGGGAATCCTATCTCGCGTACTATGGGAGTGTAGAAGGCACGTGGAGCACCCAGGCCATTGATGCGCAGCGCATTGTTCATGCCATTCTCGGCAGTCCACTCACGATGGTCTATGATGCCTGGGGGCAGTGTCTCCAAGTCAAAGTTGCACAGGCTGTAACTGCCTACTACCATGGCGCATCGCTCTTGACGGAAGGTGTCAACGATGCGCTGCAATGTGTGCTCGTCGCTATAGAGGTCATCACTATCAAGTTGTACGGCATAGCGGCCACATTGGTCGTGACGTATGGCGAGATCCCAGCAGCCACCGATGCCCAAGTCGTTACGCTCGGGGGTGAGGTGGGTTAATTGACAGTCGGTAGCCGATGACTGGCAATTGATGATTGACTCCGTGGTTCCATCGGTAGAGTGGTTGTCCACTACGATGATATTGAAGGGAAAGTCGGTCTTTTGTGACAATACCGAGCGTATAGCATCACCGATGGTGCGTACGCGGTTCTTGACTGGTATGATTACCGTAGCTTCGTAGGGAAAGTGGCCCGCAGTTGTATCTATCGTCTGCAGCGTATGGTGGTCGATATAGGCCCCCACGGCCTTGAGGTGTGTGGTACAGGCACGCTCCATCTCTATCTGTATCTGTCGGTTGCGTGGGTCTACATAGTCAAACTGACGCTCGCCCGAGGTGCGTGTATCGAGTTCGCTCTCGGTGTAGAGGTATTCGTTGACATGTACCATCCGCCCTGTGCGGCTGATGTGGAGACGCAGTTGGTATAGTCCCGCATGGCACATCTCGTCGGGGGAGGTGGCGGCAAACTCTTTTACCGCTTCGGTTCGCACCAACACTAAGGGGCCAAAGTCGAAGTCGTCTCTCAGACTCCCTTCTTGGTATTCGTTGGTGGGTACAGCCTGCATTGTTCCTTGTCGTACCATGTGGTAGTTGCTGTATACCCAGTCGGCACGGCTTTCTATGGCAGTGCAAAGCATGCGCTCTATGGCGCGATATCCTACTTGCAGTGCTCCTGCATGGGTGTAAAGAAGCATGTAGTCAGTGTTACACTGCGTAACCATAGCTTTTATGGTAGATGTTGAAATATTTCGCTCCCAAGGTATGAATGGAACTTCAGCCTCTGACTCCGTAGGAATAAAGTGAATAGATGTTATAGGGTTATCGACCAAAGTACGATGTAGAGCATCATTCTGTTGCTTGCTCATGTTGGGTGCAAAGCATTCAATCATTGGTGTCATATTTCTGTCTTCAATAGTATTCTGTCTTACAAAAGTATATAAAATGTGTGAAACTCTTTCTATTTTCAGAGTTTTATTTTTACGAAGCAACTTAATACATCAAAAATACCTAAAATTGGGGATTGCATGAATCGAATAAAAGTTGTTTCTTTGCAAACTATTAGTTAGAATAAAAGGGAAACTGTATGTTGGACACACGTAGACGATATCGTGAAGATGACCATATGAGTGCACTCATTAGTGATAACAATGCGTTGTTGATGGTAATGAGTCGTTTTGGATTGTCATTGGGATTTGGTGACAAGACTGTCGCAGAGGTGTGTAAGGCGCAGGAAGTCCATTGCCCTACGTTTCTAACGGTAGCCAACTTCGTAAGTGAGACTGTTCACAAAGAGGGGGCTTATCCTGTTGGTAGTTACTCGCTGCCAGCTTTGCTGGACTATCTCAAGCGTGCTCACACTTATTTCCTCGAGTTTAATCTGCCGACAATACGTCGCAAACTTATCGAAGCCATTGACTGCTCAGGCTCTGATGAGGTGGCCATGCTCATCCTTAAATTTTTCGATGAATATGTTCGTGAGGTACGCCGACATATGGAGTTTGAGAACCGTTCTGTATTTACCTATATAGAGCAGTTGTTGCAAAATGCAGTCATCGATAGTTACGATATTGCTACCTTTGCTAGCAAGCACGGCCAAGTCAACTCAAAATTGGCCGAACTCAAGAGCATTATTGTTAAGTATTATCCTGGCAAGGAGAACTATAATCAACTCAATGCGGTTCTCTTTGATATTTATAACTGCGAGCAAGACCTAGCTTCCCACTGCGATGTAGAGGATTATTTGTTGGTACCTGCTGTTACTGCTCTTGAACAGCGTTTGCAGCGTGGTGAACGTATAACTTCTGTTTCAGGTGCGATTGAAAAAACTGTAGAACAAGACTCCTTGAGCGCTCGTGAACGCGAAATTATAGCTTGTGTAGTGAAAGGGCTTACTAATAAGGAAACTGCAGAAATGCTATGTCTTTCGGTGCACACCGTCATTACTCATCGCCGTAATATAGCGCGTAAGTTACAGATACATTCTCCTGCAGGGCTTACTATTTATGCCATTGTCAACAAACTGGTTGATGTGTCAGAAATAAAACTATAGTAATATATACTATGATTGTGTCGCAGATTAATAAAATGATTTGCGACGGTTTATGATGATATATATGATTATTGGTGCTCCGATGATGGGAGTGATGGCATTAAGTGGCAATAGGCCGTTATCACCTGGTAGACAACTGATGAGGTTGCATAATAAGGCAATTACGGAACCACATAGTAATGTGGTGGGCATGAGTGAACGGTGATTGCCTGTGCCGAGCAGTAGTCGTGCCATGTGTGGTACGGCTAATCCGATAAAGTTGATGGGGCCGCAATAGGCAGTGGTGACAGCCACAAGTAAACCTGTGGATAGCAGTAGTAATAGACGTGTACGATGTATGTTTACTCCTAGGTTTTCTGCATAGCGCTCGCCAAGTAGTAATGCATTGAGTGGCTTTACCAGAGTGATAGCAATGCACAATCCTACGAAGATGAACCCTACAAATAGGGGTAAATTATGACGTGATACACCGCCAAAGTTTCCCATTCCCCACATCATGTATGATTGTACTCCTTCGGCTGTAGAGAAGAAATTTAGTAACGATACTACCGACGAAACGATATAACCTATCATCATACCTATGATCAGCAGCATGGTATGGTTGCGCAATCGTGTGGAAAAGAGTATGATTGCCAATGTTACGAGTAGGGCGCCAATGAAGGCTGCTCCCACCAATGCTAGCGAGCCACCGAAGAAGATGTTTCCTGCAGGTATGAGTCCGCCAAACAATAGTAATACGATGGCAGCTCCTAGTCCGGCGCCAGCATTGATGCCAAGGATGTCTGGACCTGCTAATGGGTTGTTGAACGCTGTCTGCAGCATCAGCCCCGATACAGCTAATGCTGCTCCAGAAAGTAATGCTGTGATTGCTTGTGGTAGACGTGATTCTAAGATGATGTGTCGCCATGCGGATTTCTCTCCCTCACCTCCAAAGAGGATACTTAATACTTCATCTGCAGGAATATGTACAGAACCATGGAGTAGGTTAGCGATTAATAGTATCACTATGCATAGTGTGAGTAGATAGGGAAGTAGGCGTCTCATAAATATATGTTGTTTTATAACTGGTGGAAGTATCTGAGGCTATCGCTGTTCGGAAATTGTGGGTGTAGTATTTTGATATAGTCGTGCAATAAACGCTCGGGATGGAAGGGTGTTTCCTCATAGAAAATAAGTTCGGCCGAGTTGCATCCATAGACTTGTCCGTTACGATATGCATGGAAGAGCGTGTAGGGTTGATACATGCTGCCTAGTTCGGTGAGCGTCATGCGTTGACGACTATTGTTATAGCGGATGAGCCATACGTGAGCCTGTTCTCCACGGTCGAGCACGGTCTCAAAGGCGAGAGGTACAGAACCACTTTTGGGGTTGTCGGCAAAGAGGTAGCATCCTCCAGCATCGGCAATGAGTTGAGCCATGGTGCTACGTCCTCCAGGCACATACCAGGCAGATCCGTTTTTTGTGTCGAAGAGCACAGTAGGGCGTTTGTCTGGTGCCAGGGTTTGGGGTAGGGTCTGCAAAGAGTTGTACTCGGTCTCTATGGCAAGGAAGAGAGAATCGGCTTCGTGCGCTTTCCCAACAAGGCGTCCATAGAGACGCATCCATTCGGCGCGGCCTAGTGCGGAGGTCTCCATATAGTCGGCACATTGTATGATGGGGATGCCCAGCGACTCAAGGTTGCCATAGGTGCTGGCATTTTCGTAGGGCGAGAGTAGGATGAGGTCGGGTGCAAGGGCGATGATACGCTCGCGATCGGGAGTCATGGCGCTGCCAAGGTCATGTATATGTCCCTTGCTGAGGGCTTCACGCAGGTGCGCATTGGCGATATACTCCGTCTCGCATACTCCGGCAATAGCATCGATGCTGCCCAATTCGTTGATGAGGTTGGCATGGGTGGTGGTGAAGATGGCTAGGTTCTCGTAGACCTTGTCGTTAATCTTGAAACTTTGCAGCAACTTGCGTTCATCCCAAGGGTTGCGTATCTGTACTTCGGTGTAGCCGGCGTGCTCAATCAGGGTAAGGTATCGGGCATAGCGCAACTCGAGTGTGTCGGCATCGGAGATAGATGTCGTTGATGAGCGGTGTGTGCATGAGACAAACAGGTTGGCTGTCACAATCAAGAGCAGGATGAGTCGCATCATAGTTTAATGTTAAAAGAGATTCTAAACTGTCGGCCCGGCATGGGGTAGTATTGTATGATTTGGTATTGTGCATGGGTGAAGTTGATGGCTTCGGCCTGTGTGGTGAGTCGTGTGTCTCCGATGGTGAAGGTACGCGATAGGGTGATGGTGTGCTCGGCATATCCGTCGATACGGTAGCGGCTGGTATGCTCTGACATGCTGTAACGCTCACTGGCAAATAGAGCCGAGTAGCCCATATTGCCCCATGGAGTAGCGAGTAGCAGGTGGGCACTGCCGCTGTGTACGGGAGTGTAGGGCAACTGTACACGATAGCCTTGTGCCGTGGGGTCGGTCACATCAAGGGCATGGTTGAGTGTGTAGTTGGCTCCTGTGGTGAGGTGTATACCCTGGGTTATCCGCCAGGTAGCATCTGCTGTGGCATCTAGTCCGGTGATGTGTACATGTCCATAGTTGGCCATTTTCCATACATAGGTCGAGGGGAAGGCCACAATCTTGTCGGTGACATCATTGAAATATCCATCGATCGTGAGGGTGAGGTCACTCAATGCTCCCATGGGGTGGGCTTGCCATGTGATGCCGGCATTGTATTCGTTTGCTTGCTCGGGACGCAAGTTCCTGTTTCCGCTACGGTGGTAGTAGAGGTCATTGAAGGTGGGCATGCGGAAGGTGTGCTTGTACATCCACCGCACGTAGAGACGTTCATCCTCGAAGGGGCGCAGTGAGGCGCTGAGCGTCGGGGTCAGTTTGGTGTATGGGGGAGGGAACGTAGATGTTGCAGCATCTCTTGCTCGCTCTCTCACGACGGTACCGAGGAGTATGCCGTGGAGGTTCAGTCGCTCGGTGCGGTAGCGGGCTTGCAGGGCAGTGAGCGTAGTGAAGCGTATAGGGTCGGGGCACGAGGGAAGGTTGCTGGTTAGGGTGTTGGCAAAGGCATCTTGTGCTAATGATACTTCCCAACTCAGAGCGGGCCTATAGCGTAGAGTCGCTTGTGCATAGTATTCGTGCTGCAAGTTTTCATCGACCTGTTTACCCCCTTCGTACTTCACGTTTGTGTCGGTATAGCGGTCCCATCCATGGGTGTACTTGAGCGTCGAGGTGAGCAGCCAGCGGTGGCTCCACTGCTTGGTGTAGCGCGATTGGGCAAAGAGGTTGCGGTCGGCCAGTCGTTCGGTACTGTTATTATTATAGAGGATGACAGCGCCTGGGAGTCCGCGTTCAGAAGTGTAGGCATAGAGTTTAGTGTCGATACGGCTCTCGTCGCTAAACTGATGGTGCAGGTTCCACTCGGCAAGCGCTTGCCGCACATCGGTATTGGTGCGTTCCTCGGTGCTCACCTGTGCCCCATTGATGAGGCGGTAGGGGTATCGGCCATGAGCCTGCGAGAGGTCGAGATGGAGACTGGTATGGGTGCGGTCACCTAAACGATGCGCATAGTTGAGCGTTGGGCTGACATATCCGAACGAGCCACCCGTGAGGCCTGCTTCGATGCGATAGCGTCTGTTGTTCCATTCGGGGGTGCGGCTGCTGAGATTGACGAGGCTTCCCGATGCCAAGGCGCGTGCTGTAGCGGTGAGGTCATCTGTCTGCCCGATGTGTAAGGCTATGCCACCCATGTTCTGTGTAGTGAATCGTCCCAGGTCAATTTGGCCTGCCTGGCAGTTACCCACTACTACGCCATCGTAACTCACGGCTGTGTGTGTAGCGCCAAGGCCGCGCACTGATACCGTCTTCAGACCGCCAATACCACCATAATCCCTTACATTGGTTCCGGCAAAGTGGCGTACGGCATCAGCGACATTCTGTGCTGCCACAGCGTCGAGCATGTCGCGTCCCATGGTTTGTGTGGGGGCCGATGCCGACACCTCATGCGACAAACGTCGTGCCGACACCTCTACCTCTTCAATGGTGTGTGCCTTAGTCAATACAGAGTCAGCCTGCTCGTCAGCACGGCAGGGCGACATACATAAAGCCAATAATACAGCAATAGCAGTTCGTCTCGTTTTATTCACATCTTCGGTGTTGAATAACAACCATTAGCAGTGCCCTCTTTCCTCGAAAGAGCAAAGCCTTAAAAGCATCTCTCGCAGTTTTGCAGGTCTTCTGACTTACCCTGCACATCGGCCTTCCCAACATTTGTCAGTGGCTACAGATTCGATGTACGGTCTATGGGCTCACAGCAGCGGGACTGTTCGGGACTTTCACCCGATTCCCTTTTCATCCTATGCCTTGTAGTAAGGCTATGGAACAAAACTGGTGCGAAGTTAATGAAAAACTTTCGATGAAGCAAGCAAAAAGGTGCAATATAACTTCTTTCTCGTATCTATGCTTGCGTTTGTATAGTAAAAAGGGTAGGGTAAATGGCAAAATCGGCATATTTTGCTTACATTTCGTCAAAAATACACTAAATGACTTAATATATGTTGTCAAACATGTATATTTGTTTTGAAAGTCCAAAAAAAAGATAGAACTTTGCAGCGTTATCCTGAAACAATCTTTTTACCTTAAAAACTAATACCTATTGAATCTAGTAAGGGCCTCTGTGAAGAGCCCCTTATTAGTTTTATGTAGCTCCTTATTTTTCTTCATCTTTCACGTGACAATAGTAGGCAAGTTTGTATAGGAAGAACAGCCCGAGGTGTGGGTGTTTACTGCAAAGGTGTGACATGAGGGAAGTCCCATGATTGGCATAGTAGCGGGCTAATAGTTTGGTGATACGCAGCCGATGTAAAAAACGATAGGTCTTGATGAGCATGGAGTGTGAGAGGAATGTGTCCTCTTTCTGTGCTAGATTACGTATCGAGGCATGCGTTTTGTCTAGGAACTCCTCATTGGTTTCTATTCCTCCCTGCTGCATGGGGTTGTCGATATGACATATGTTTACTTTCTTTCGCTCAAGTTCTATACCGAAGAGTGTGTCTTCGTGTCCATATTCAGTGATAGACTCATCGAAGCGTATAGCATGAAAGATATCGCTGCGTACCATGAAACAGAAGGTGATGAAATGGGCGTAGGGCGACTCTTTTCGGTAGTAGGCTGCTCTATGCTTGTCTGCTCGCTTTTCATAAGCATAGCGTAGACTTACCTCTGGTGAAGGTAGTTTGTCTGCATGGCATAGTCCACCACAGATTACCGATGTGGTATCGGTAATGGCATTCAGGTATTTGATGATGAAGGTTGGACTGATAACTTCGGCATCGGCATCCATGAAGAGTAGCCATGTATATTGTGCTTCATCGGCTAGTCGGTTACGTATTCGTGCACGTCCCACATTTTTGGGTAGTTCGATAAATCTGCAGTGTGGCAGTGTGTCAATCTCTCTATTCCTTTTTTTATATATAGTTATTGGCGAAGCATCATCAGCAACTATGATTTCATAGTTGATGCCAATCTGTTCGGCCTGTTGCTGCAGATCCTTTACAAGCCGTGTGCAGTCGTAGTTATATGTGGGTATTAGTATTGAGAGCATATCTCTATTGTTTCTACAAAAGTAGTCATTTATTTGATAAAATCAACGCACATTTGGATAAAATATGACTCGCGTATAGATGTCGCCTATGCGTCTATAGATGTCGCGTATGGATTTTTTTAAGGTTTTTTTATGCTAATATAGTTGCTTGTTGTATTCTTTTGAGTATTTTTGTCCCGATTAAATATTATTAAGTGTTGTCCCGAACGAAATTTTAGGAATATGAAGAAGAGAATGTGGGTCATTTTGGCTGCTATGGGTGCAATGATGAGCACCGCAGTAGCACAGGAAAGAACGGTGCTGAGTGCGCAGGTTTATGGCTATCAAGGTGAAAAGGTGTACTTTGACTGCATGCAGACACCGCTCATCGCTCAGGAGTTTTACACCAACCCCGGTGAAGAGCATCTCTATGCCTTTGAGTGTGACGATTTGGTATGCATGACCATCAATGGGCGCAACACCTTGCTGCTGCAACCTGGCGACAGCTTGCATGTAGACATCACCTACGAAGGGAAGAATGTACAGATTGAGTATAGCGGCACCGAGCGTGCTGTGGCCAACAACCGACTGATGAAGAGCATGGAGAACCTCAAGCGTAGCCTCCGCTATAAGAACCAGTTGCTGGGCTGCGTGGCACTCGACATCAAGCCTAAGACCCGTATCGACGACTCACGTACACTGCTTGAACGTGCGGGAGGTGTCGTAGAGAAAAGTGCAGCAAGTGCTGAGGCGAAGAACTATGTGATGGCGCTGATCGACTATGATGTATACATGTCGTTCGTCGAGTATCCGGTGATGTATGAGAGCGTCAGAGGGCTGGCCATTGCCGAGCAGGAGATTGGCGATTACTGGAACATCACCGAGGGCTATACTCCCCGTACCGATGCACAGGCGCTGAGTTGCCCGGAGTATGCGAGCCTGCTCATGCGCTACTGCTTCTACATGAACGAGAAGGCGGCCCGCGAACGTGGCGAGACCTACACCGCGCCTAAAATGATGGAGGGTATGTATGCCGAATTCGTGACCTTCTATGAGGGTGCCCAGCGTGACTTTGTCATCTATGTGTTGTTGCGCAACTTCATCATGAACGGACAGGAGATAGAGCGTGCCGATGCACTTTACAAAGAGTACACAGAAAAGTACAACAGCAACCCTGCATACAAGGAGATACTTGACCTATTGCTGCAGTAACCTCTCTTTTTAAGAAATCGATATGAAAAACATTGTCAAGATAATGCTTGCCGCTACAGTGCTGATGGGCAGTACCATCGGCCTGCAGGCGCAGACACCTGAAGCGTGGCAAGACAAGCCTGTAACCCTGCGAGTGAGCAATCAGCCGTTAGGAAAGGTACTGGAGATGGTAGCCAAGGCTGCCGGTGCCACGATTACCTTACAGGATGTGTCGCTCTGGAACATCAACAAGCCTACGAGCCTTGCTGTCAAAGACAAGGAACTCGACAAGGTGTTGGGTGAACTCATCGGTGACCAGAATGTGAAGATCCGATACGAGAGTGATGGACATATCGTGGTGGAACCCGACACCCAAGACGAGGGTGACAAGGTGTGGCTCAATGCCTCAGGCCAGGTGCTCGACAAGGCTACTGGCGAACCCCTCATCGGTGCTACCGTGCTTGTCACCGACGGCACAGGTAAGGGCGACCGGGGATGCATCACCGATGTTGATGGTAAGTTCAGCATACGCCTCGCCAAGAAGGAGTCGGTGACTATCTCATACATCGGTTACGAAACAGTATCCAAGCAGGTGCTCAAGGATGAGCATAATCTGGTAGTCGAACTGAAACCGAGCATTGAACTCGACGATGTGGTGGTGACCGGTATCAGCCGCCGCAACAAGAATAGTTTTACAGGTAACTATGTAGAGGTCAAGGGTGATGCGCTGCGACAGATGAGTCCTACCAACATTCTCAAGGGCTTGCAGTTCTTTGACCCGAGTTTCAAGATTATCGAGAACAACAAAACCGGTTCGGACCCCAATGCGGAGCCCGACTTCCAGATCCGTGGTGACCAGTCGCTGGGTTCTACCTCATCGCTGAACAGCATGGACCTCATGCTCGACAACGTTTCGAGCCGTCCCAACACTCCGCTCTTCGTGCTCGACGGCTTCATCGTGCCCATGAGCCGTATCCTCGACCTCGACCCCGAGCGTGTAGAGAACATCACCATATTGAAGGATGCTGCAGCCACCTCGGTATATGGTTCACGCGCGGCCAATGGCGTCGTTGTGGTAGAGACCAAGGTGGCTCCCGATGGTGCCCTGTCGGTATCGTACAATGGTACTACGACGGTGCAGACCCCTGACCTCACCGACTACAACATGATGGATGCTGCTATCAAACTTGACACTGAGTGGAGAGCCGGTCTCTACAACCCCACCAATGCATCACACATGAATCTGTACAACAAGTATCTGCGTAACATCCTCGGTGGTGTCGACACCTACTGGCTGTCAAAGCCCTTGCGCACCGCTATCCAGCATCGCCACTCGGCCAGCGTGGCGGGCGGTACCGAAGTGTTCCGTTATAGCCTCGATGTGAATGCAGCCATGCAGCCGGGTGTGATGAAGGGTTCGGAAAACCGCAATATGGGTGCCAACTTCAACATGACCTATATGAAGGAGAACTTCACCATGCGTGCCAGTGTGAGCCTGGCCGAGTCGAACAGCAAGAACTCTCCCTACGGTTCCTTCTCACAATATACCCGACTGAACCCCTATTATATCCCTGTAGACCAGTATGGCAATCCCGAGAAGATACTCGACAACAATACTGTGAGTGGGCAGAGTACCATCATTACCAACCCCCTCTACGATGCCACCGTAGGTATCAAGGATGCGAGCAACAGCTTGAGTATGACTACCAACTTGAGCTTGGAGTATATGATACTGAGAAACTTGCGTATTACCGAGCAGCTCTCCTACTCGAGAGGTGTGGCGGGTACCGACAGATTCCTCCCTGCCAATCACTCCAGTTTCGAGCTCGAGGATGACCTTACGCGCAAGGGTAGTTATTCTATGAGCACGGGTAACATGTCATCGTGGTCCAGCAACTTGGGTATCAACTACAACCTGGTGTTGGGCGACCATCTCTTCAGTACCTTTGCCAACTGGACCATCAATGAGGACCGCAACAACTACGTGAACCTCTCGGCCACAGGATACCCCGACGTACATATGGACGACTTCATCTTCGGTAACAAGATGGAGACGGGCATGAGCAATATCGGTAGTGAGAACATCTCCCGCTCGATAGGCCTTATAGGTCAGTTCTC
>JAZONI010000026.1:0-14263 GCA_045654445.1 Bacteroidaceae bacterium
GATCGGTGCACAGCTCGACGTTCAGGTACTCGAGATCGACGCAGAGAACCGTCGTCTCAGCCTCGGCCACAAGCAGCTCGAGGAGAATCCTTGGGATGTATTCGAGACAATCTTCAAGGTTGACTCAATCCACGAGGGTACCATCATCGAGATGCTCGACAAGGGCGCTGTAGTAGCTCTCCCCTATGGTGTTGAAGGTTTCGCTACTCCCAAGCACCTCGTTAAGGAAGATGGCTCACAGGCTCAGGCTGACGAGAAGCTCGAGTTCAAGGTTATCGAGTTCAACAAGGAGGCTAAGCGCATCATCCTCTCTCACAGCCGCATTTTCGAAGATGTAGCTAAGGCTGCAGAGCGTGCTGAGAAGAAGGCTGCTTCAGCTGCTAAGAAGGCCGTTAAGAAGGAGGAGTCAGCTCCCTCTATCGAGAACAAGGCAGCAGCTACCACTCTCGGTGACATCGATGCACTCGCTGCATTGAAGGAGCAGCTCGAAGGTAAGAAGTAATCAACTTACTATAATTCACAACTGAAAAAACAGTTGATGTGTGGGTCGGCCAATAGGCTGACCCACCTTTTTTATATATTTTAGTCTTCGAAAGAAAAAAACGGGGAGAAAATTAGTTTATATCGTGGGAATTTGCTTTATTTGCTGTCTGTATGCAAAAAAAATATAGTAATATATAAATTATAAATAAGATGACTGATACATTACTGACATGCGCTGAGGTTGTAGAACGCCTTAATGTGCTTGCGCAAGACCCTCTGACTGCTTCGAAAGAAGAACTAGATCAATTAAAACAAGCCTTTTATAAACAGCATCGTGCCGACGTCGACAAAGCACGTGAAGAGCATGTGGCTGTTGGCGGTGCACCTGAAGACTTCAAGGTTGACACATCGGCCGAGGAGAGTTTCAAGGCGGCACTGAGCGTGATAAAAGAGAAACGTGCCGAACAACAACGCGAGATAGAACGCGTGCAAGAGGAGAACAATCTGCGCAAGGAGGCCATACTCGAGCGCCTACAGGGAATGGTAAATAATGCTGATACGGAGCAGGCATCGTTCAATGACTTCAAAGCACTCCAGCAGGAGTGGAAAGAGGTGGGCGATGTGCCACCAACCAAGCAGGCCGACCTGTGGAAACGTTATCAGTCGTTGACCGAACGATTCTACGATATACTGAAACTGAATATCGAATTCCGCGAATATGACTTCAAGAAGAATCTGGAAGCCAAGACACGCCTGTGCGAAGCTGCAGAGAACCTGGCCAACGAGCAGGATGTGATATCTGCTTTCCATCAATTGCAGAAATTGCATCAGGAATATCGTGAGATAGGTCCCGTGAGCAAGGAGCTGCGCGAAGAGGTGTGGGCAAGATTCAAGGCTGCGTCGACCGTAGTGAACAAGCGCCACCAGGATCACTTCGAAGAACTGAAGAGACGCGAGAATGAGAACCTCGACAAGAAGACGGCTATCTGCGAGATGGTAGAGGGCATCGAATATGATAAACTCACCACATACTCGGCATGGAACGAAAAGACTCAGGAGATTATTGCTTGGCAAGAGCAATGGAAGGGTATCGGATTTGCTCCGCAGAAGATGAACACGAAGATCTTTGACCGTTTCCGCGCTGCTTGCGATGAGTTCTTCCGTCGTAAAGCCGAATACTTCAAGGAGGTGAAGGATAGTTATGTCGTGAACTTGGAGAAGAAGATTGCCTTGTGCGAGAAGGCCGAGGCATTGAAGGATAGCACCGACTGGAAGGCTACGGCCGACAAGCTGAGTGCATTGCAGCGTGAGTGGAAGACCATAGGCGCTGTACCTAAGAAACATTCTGATGCTGTATGGAAACGTTTCATCGAGGCATGCGACACTTTCTTCGAGAAACGCAAGGAGGCAGGTGCATCGCAACGTTCAGAGGAGATGCAGAACCTGGCCAAGAAGAAAGAGGTGCTGGCGGCATTGAAGGCTATCGACCCGAAAGCGGCCACCGAAGAGGATGCGGCAAAGATGCACGATCTCATCCGCGAATGGAACAGCATTGGTCATGTACCTTTCCGTGATAAGGACAAACTCTATAAGCAATATAAGGAACTTATTGATGCGTTGTTCGATACCTTCCGCGCGAACGAGGCCAACAAGCGCGTAAACCAGTTCAAGAACAGCATCAAGGAGGGCATGAACGTGGGTCGTGAGCGCGAGAAATTGCTGCGCACCTATGAGAACATGTGCAACGAAATCAAGACCTATGAGAATAACCTCGGCTTCTTGACATCAACAAGTAAGAGCGGTAATAGCCTTGTTGCAGAGATGCAACGTAAGATGGATCGTCTTAAAGCTGATGCTAAGCTCATCCTCAAGAAAATTGAGGCATTGGAAGAGTCCGACAAGTAATTCTCATCTTGTTTTGTGGTAAACAAAACAGAATTTTCGAGCTAATAGATATTGAAAGTCCATCATGATGGACTTTCAATGTTTTATAATATAATGTGGATGCCTGTTGTAGTGGACAAATCCCTAATACATATTTACATTGGACTATAAAAGGATACCTTTATTAATGTAGAATAAAAAAATGATGAGCAATTGCTCATCATTTTCTGTCTTATTACACTTGAGGATGTGTATCGTTCGTTAGCCGAAGAAGGTGGCGATGCCTTTGTCGATGCCGCTGAAGCCCATGAAGGCGAGGGCGAGAAGGCCGGCGGTAACGAGGGCGATGGACATGCCTTCGACACCTTTGGGCACGCGCACGAGGCTCAACTGCTCTCGCAAGCCGGCAAAGACGATGAGCGAGAGGGCGAAGCCGAGGGCGGTGGCAAGGGCATAGATGATGCCGGTGAGGAGGTTGGGCTCGAGGCCTTGGCCGTTATAGGTGCCGTTGGCTACGAGGATGGCGACACCGAGGATGCAGCAGTTGGTGGTGATCAGGGGAAGGAACACGCCCAACGCCTGATAGAGCGAGGGGGATAGTTTCTTCAACACAATCTCGACCATCTGCACCAGGGCGGCGATGACTAAGATGAAGACGATGGTCTGCAGGTATTGCAGGCCGAAGGGGGTGAGCACCCACACCTGCAACAGGTAGGTGACGATGGTGGCGATGACCAGCACGAAGGTTACGGCAAGGCCCATGCCCTTGGCGGTCTCTACCTTCTTGGATACGCCGAGGAAGGGGCAGATACCCAAGAACTGGGACAACACGACATTGTTGACGAATATCGCTGAGATGAATATCAAGATGTATTCCATAATCAATTTCTTTATTTACTATTTACAAATTTACTATTTACAATTGATGTACAATTGGGCTATTTGACAATTTACTAAATCTGCGATGCTGAAATTGAAAAATTATTAAATCGCTCAATAAATAGTAAATAGTAAATGGTCAAATCGTAAATCACTTTTATTTCTTTATCTTATTCACTATCGCAATCAAATATCCCAATACGATGAAGGCTCCGGGGGCAAGCACGAAAACGAGCATGTTAGTGGCCGAGGGGAGCAGGGTGAAGCCGAAGATGGCACCTGTGCCCAGGAGTTCGCGTACGGCACCGAGCAGGGTGAGCGCCCAAGTGAAGCCGAGACCCATGCCCAAGCCATCGAAGAGGGAGGGGAGGGCGGTGTTCTTGGCGGCGAAGGCTTCAGCACGGCCGAGGATGATGCAGTTTACCACGATGAGGGGGATAAATAGGCCGAGGCTCGCATACAAGGTGGGCAGGTAGGCTTGCATGAGCATCTGCAACAGGGTCACGAAAGAGGCGATGACCACGATGTAGGCGGGGATGCGTACCTTATCGGGGATGAGGTTCTTAAGTAGGGCGATAACGATGTTCGAGCAGATGAGCACGAACGTGGTGGCAAGACCCATCGACATACCGTTGAGCGCCGATGAGGTGGTGCCCAACGTGGGACACATACCAAGGAGAAGGACGAAGGTGGGGTTCTCCTTGATCAGACCATTCAAAAATACTTTCCAGTTGTTCATAAGTTGATTTATGATTTTGGATTTATGATTTCTGATTTGCTCACCTCGCGGTAGTGTCACTTGACCCATGTTGAGGGAAATAAATCAAGAATCATAAATCATAAATTAGTACTGTCCTGTCGCTCCCGAATTAACATCCGACACATTGCCCTTGAACACCTTGTAGGCGTTGTTCACGGCATTGAGGAAGGCACGCGAGGTGATGGTGGAGGCGGTGATGGCATCGATATCGCCACCATCCTTGGTCACCTTGAGTTCGCCCTGGGCGATGTCGCGGCCGATGATGTTGTGGCTGCCTGCGGGGTCGGGGTTACCGAAGAACACCTTGGTGAGGGCGCCCACGGCTTTCACCTCGCCCGAGGTGGCAGTGCGGAACCATTCGCCGGCACGGGCACCGAGGCCGGGGGTCTCGGCATGCTTGAGCACCTCGTAGCCGAGGATCTTGCCCTCCTGGTCGAAACCTACGAGCACCTCGATGTCGCCACCGAATCCGCTCTTGTCGGTAGATTTCACGGCGGTGCCAAGCCAGTTTCCGTCACGGGTCACCTCGTACACGACGAAGCCGTCTACATCCTTCTCGGCGGTGGCTATCTGCTCGTTGGCACTGATGTTGAGCACTGACTTGATTCCTGCGCTCAGTGCCTCTTCATTGATCTGGGCGATGGTGGCGCTGGTGACATTGTTGACATAGGCCAACAGGAATGCTGCCACGGCCGACACGAGGGTGAGCACGAGGAGCATATTCTGGAGTGATGATGCTAACTTTTTCATTTCTTAACCTCCTTTGCAAATCGTTGGGGCTTGCACGCATTGTTGATCAACGGCACAAACGCGTTCATGATGAGGATGGCAAACGACATGCCCTCGGGATAGGCGCCAAACACGCGGATGGCAACAGTGAGGAAGCCGATGCAGAAGCCATAGATGAGTTGGCCCTTGGCAGTCATGGGGGAGGTGACATAGTCGGTGGCCATGAACACAGCACCGAGCATGAGGCCGCCGCCAAAGAGGTGGTGCCAGGGGGTGGCTACCTCGACGGGGTAGGCGATATGGAGCAGGCCTGTGAGGGCAAACACGGTGGCCAGGATAGACACGGGGATGTGCCAGGTGATGGTGCGTGTAACAATCAGGATCACCAAGCCGATGAGCAGGCACAAGGCGCTCACCTCACCGAGTGAACCACCTACATTACCCAAGAAGAGGGGCATGAGGTCAGTCTTGGCGAGATTGGCCAAGGGAGTAGCCGCAGTCACCGCATCGGCATAAGCGCTCATCTGTCCTACCTCGGGGAACATGGTCATCTTCACGGGGAAGGAGATGAGGAGGAACACACGGGCTGCCAGGGCGGGGTTGAAGAGGTTGCAACCCAAGCCGCCGAAGGTCATCTTCACCACACCAATCGCAAACAAAGCACCTATAATAATAATGTATAGGGGCAGGTTGGCGGGGAGGTTGAAGGCTAGCAATATACCTGTCACTACAGCAGAGTAGTCACACAGGGTACACTGGTCATTCTTGAGGATAAACTTATTGATTGCCCACTCGAAGAAGACACATGAGGCCACCGATGTGGCGGTGACAATCACTGCGCCAAGGCCGAACGCATAGAACGACCACAACATCGCAGGCAACATAGCGATGATTACCCATCGCATATTCTTGCTTACACTGTCGCCACTATGTACGTGGGGCGACAAGGAGAGTTTTAATTTATTTGCCATAGCAGTTTTAGTTTTCTTTATTTACAATTTACGAATTTACTATTTACTATTGATGTACAATTGGACTATTTGACGATTTACAAGAACTTGCGATGCTGAAATTGAAAAATCACTAAATTGCTCAATAAATAGTAAATTGTAAATAGTCAAATCGTAAATTGCTTTTATTTCTTCATGTTTCGTTCACGGATGATACCACCCACGGTGTTCTTCGTCAAACGTATCCAGTCGAGTAGGGGACGGTTTGACGGACAGGTGAAGGCACAGCATCCACACTCGATACAGGTCATGATGTCTTCGTTCTCGGCACGCTCCCAGTCGCCGTACTCGCCGAGTTTGGCAAGCAGGTAGGGCTCGAGGCCCATGGGGCAGGCGCCTACGCACTTGGCACAACGGATACAGTTCTGCTCCTTGCCGCGCACGGATTCCTCTTCGGTCATGAGCAACACGCCCGAACTGCCCTTACAGATGGGCACCTCGGCATTCAGGAGGGCTTTACCCATCATGGGGCCGCCACCGATAATCTTACCCGTGTTCTCGGGCATGCCGCCGGCTGCCTCGATGAGCATGCTCATGGGTGTACCCATGCGGGTGAGCAGGTTTGAGGGGTTGGCGAGTGCCTTACCGGTCACGGTGACCACGCGCTCGAAGAGGGGCTTGTTCTTGATGACTGCCTCGTATACGGCATAGGCGGTACCCACGTTCTGCACCACGGCACCTACGGCAATGGGGATGGCAGGAGGGTTGGGCACCTGGCGGCCGATGACGGCGTCGATGAGTTGTTTCTCACCACCCTGGGGGTATTGTACCTTGAGGGGTACGATCTCGATGTTGGGATATTTGGCAGCCTTCTCTTTCATCAAAGCGATGGCGTCGGGCTTGTTGTTCTCGATACCGATATATCCCTTGGTCACGTTCACGGCCTTCATGAGGAGCGACACGCCCACGAGAATCTGCTCGGGCTTCTCGAGCATGAGTTGGTGGTCGGCGGTGAGGTAGGGCTCACACTCTACGGCGTTGATGATCACGCACTCAGCCTTACTGCCAGGAGGAGGGGTGAGTTTCACATGGGTGGGGAAGCAGGCGCCGCCCATACCCACGATGCCGGCATCCTTGATCTTGGCCACGATCTCGGCGGGCTCAAGGGCACACTCGGTCACCAGTACGTCGCTACGGTCGATGCTCTCTTCCCACTCGTCGCCAATGACGTCGATGAAGATGGCGGGCTTGCGATATCCGCTGGCATCGATAACAGAGTCAATCTTTGCCACCTTACCCGATACAGACGAGAAGATAGCTGCCGACACGAAGCCGCCGGCCTCGGCAATCTTGGTACCCACCTTCACCATGTCGCCTTTGGCTACGCAGGCTACGGCAGGGGCACCGATATGTTGTGACAGGGGGAATACGGCCTGCTTGGGCAATGCCATGGGCTCGATCTTCTTGCCTGCCGACAACTTGTTTTCGGCGGGATGTACACCACCTATTCTAAATGTCTTCATGAATTCTGGATTATGAATTATTATGATTTCTGAGTTGCTTCGGGTGTCTCAGCTGCCTTGGGAGCTTCTGCCGCGGGGGCTGGCTTCGGCTTTCTCGCAGGGAAGTTCACGGCCACGATGGTGTGTTGGGGGCACTCGTCTTCGCACTTGCGGCACAATTTGCACTTCTCGTAGTCGATGTAGGCAAGGTTGTTGGCGATGGTGATGGCCTCGAACGGACATACCTTCTGGCACTTGCTGCAACCGATGCAACCTACCTCGCAGGCCTTGCGGGTGAGCGCTCCCTTGTCCTTGTTGACGCAGAGCACTACCATGCGGCGGCCATTGCGACCCTTGTTGCGGAGTTCGATAATCATGCGCGGACATGCCTTCACACAAGCGCCACAAGCGGTACACTTGTCGGCATCCACCTCGGGGAGTCCTGTCTCGGGATTCATACGGATAGCGTCGAACTGACAAGCCTTGACGCAATCGCCACAACCCAGACATCCGTAAGCGCAACCTGTCTCGCCACAACCGGTGGCATGGGCAATCTTGCACGATACGGCACCGTCGTACACTACGGTACGGGGACGATGCTCACAGGTGCCGTTGCAACGTACTACGGCAACCTTGGGCTCGGCGGCACCGGCACTGAGGCCAAGAATCTCGGCGACTTGGGTCATCACCGCCTGTCCGCCTACGGGACACATGAGTCCGTCAAGCGAGCCTGCCTTGACGCAAGCATCGGCAAAGCCCGCACAACCGGGGTATCCGCAACCGCCACAATTGGCTTGCGGCAACACCTCGGCAACTTGCCCCACACGTGGGTCTTCCTTTACAGCAAACTTCTTGGAAACGACAAAAAGCACAGCGGCCAAAACCAGGGCCGTCGCTCCCAAAACCATTACTGCTACCAAAATTGTGTTCATCTTACTATAGTATATTTAAATTGGTTTGATCGTGAATGAAAATTCGTTCATGAGACGCCTCTTGCATGCAAAGAGCACCAGGAAATAGGCGGTCAAGGCCAGCAGGGCACCAAGAGCGGCCACGGCCTCATTGCCACCCGTAAGCCACATGGCCACGGCCACGGCGACGACAAGCAACAGAAGGGGAAAAAGAAAGGCGAGGCGAACAGCCTTCATACCCATCGACGCTGCACCCTCGACCATCACGCGCTGGCCCACGACATAAGCACTGGTGTCGGCCCCGTACACATCGACAACCTTCTCCTTGCTCTCGGCGGCGGAACACAAACTCTTGGCCCCGCATGCCGCACAAGCCGAGGCCTGCACGATGCGCACGTGGATGCAATCTCCCTCGATGGAGTCAACTACACCGTCATGCTTTGTCACTTCTGCCATATCTGAATCTATAAATTATGCAAAAGTACGATTTATTTGGAAAAAATGTGCTACTTTTGTGTCAAAAATAACGCATTATGATAGAAAATATATTCAAATCGAACGATATCGAGCGCTTTGTGGAAATTATCGGTGAGAATGACTTCTTCGTACTCACCTGTCATGCCGGCCCCGACGGCGATGCGCTGGGCTCTACACTGGGCATGGCACACTACCTGAAGGCTCTGGGCAAGGAGACGGCGGTGATTGTTCCCGATGCCTTCCCCGACTTCCTGGCATGGTTGCCCGAGTCGCAGGAAATTGTACGATTTGACAAGCATCCTGAGAAGGCTAAATTGATGATTGCCACGGCCGATGTGATCGTTGCCATGGACTATAATTCACTGAGCCGTGTTGATGATATGGGAGAGGTGATTGGCAAGGCCAAGGGGACGAAAGTGCTGGTGGATCATCATCTTCAACCCGACCACTTCTGCGACCTAGAGTTCTCGTACCCGCAATTGTCGTCGACCTGCGAGGTGGTGTTCCGACTGGTGTATGCCATGGAGGGATATGGCCAACTCACCAAGGCGGCTTGTGAATGTATCTATGCCGGCATGATGACCGACACGGGCTGCTTCTCGTATGGCCCCTGCACACAGGAGGTGTATCTCATCATCAGCATGCTCTTGCAGAAGGGGATCAACAAGGACCGCATATACAACAAGGTATTCAACAACTACTCCGAAGGCCGCCTGCGCCTGATGGGCTACGTGCTGTATGAGAAGATGCGCGTGTTTCCCGAACACCATGCGGCACTCATCACACTGAGCCGCGAGGAGATGGCGCGCTTCAACTTCAATAAGGGCGATAGCGAGGGGTTGGTCAACATACCCCTGCAGATGAAGGGCATATACTTCTCGGCTTTCTTGCGTGAAGATACGGAGAAGGACCTCATCCGCGTGTCGTTGCGCTCGCAGGGCACCTTCCCGTGCAATAAGTTCGCGGCACATTATTTTAATGGTGGCGGACACCTCAATGCCTCGGGAGGACAACACGATGGCACCCTGCAGGAGGCCGTGGCGATTTTTGAGAATGCCTTGCAAGAGTTCCCCAAACCCTAAAGAATAATAAATATTCGAAAAAAAACGGGCAAAATAGTGCGCATTGATTTCGTTTTTATTACTTTTGTGGAAAATTTGATTACGATTGGATGAAGAAACCGATAATTATAACATTCTTGTCGCTCCTGGCCATCATGTTCTATTCGTGTGATGACTATGATACCTATGCCGAACAGAAGGCGAAGGAGAAGGCACACATCAATGACTTTATCGCCGACAACGAAATAAAAGTAATTGATATGGAGACCTTTGAAAAGAATGGCTTCGCGACGGATACGGCAAAGAACGAGTTTGTGCTCTTCAAGGACAAGGGCGTGTATATGCAGATCGTGCGCCGTGGAACGGGAGAGCCTATGGCCGATGGCGAGCGCATTGGCGTGCTGGCCCGCTATCTGGAATACAACATCGCCGATGGTGACACCATATCGGGAAACCTGTATGCCTCGTCGCCCGACAAGTTCACCTGTACACGTAGTGGCGACACCTTCTCGGCCTTCTTCACACAAGGCTATATGCTTGGTATCTATGGTAGCAGTGCCGTGCCCGGTGCTTGGATGCTGCCCCTAAGTTATATCTCACTGAGCCGTGTGCCGTACCCTGATGGCTTTCAGGGTGCCTATGTGCGCTTGATCGTGCCGCATAGTCAAGGAACTTCTACGGCTGCCCAGTATGTATATCCAACATATTACGAAATTAAATATCTGCGAGAACCATGACACTGATCAAATCAATCTCAGGAATCCGCGGCACCATTGGTGGCGTGGCAGGCGAGGGACTTAATCCCCTTGACATCACAAAGTTTGTAGCTGCTTATGCTACACTCATTCGTAAGACAACAACAAACACAAGCAACACCATCGTGGTAGGTCGCGATGCACGTATCTCTGGTGAGATGGTGCGCAGTTGTGTATGTGGTACCCTCATGGGTATGGGCTTCGACGTTATCGACATAGGCTTGGCCTCTACTCCTACAACAGAGTTGGCCGTTACCATGTCGGGCTCATGTGGTGGTATCATCCTTACCGCTAGCCACAACCCCCGCCAGTGGAACGCATTGAAACTCCTCAACGAGAAGGGTGAATTCCTCAACGCTGCTGAGGGTGGCGAAGTGCTTGCTATCGCTGCTGCCGAGGCATTCGAATTTGCCGATATCGACCACCTCGGTCACTACACCAAGGACGACTCATACGACCAGAAGCATATCGATAGCGTACTCGCCCTTGACCTCGTTGACGTTGAGGCTATCCGTAAGGCTAACTTCAAGGTGGCTATCGACTGCGTAAACTCTGTAGGTGGCGTGGTATTGCCCAAGTTGCTCAAGCAGCTCGGCGTGGAAACCATCGAGGGACTCTATTGCGAGCCTACCGGTGACTTCCAGCACAACCCCGAGCCTTTGGCACAGAACCTTACCGATATCATGGGTCTTATGAAGAAGGCTGACCTCGATGTTGCCTTCGTGGTTGACCCCGACGTAGACCGTCTTGCTATCATCGACGAGAATGGTGACATGTACGGTGAGGAGTACACTCTCGTAACTGTTGCCGACTACATCCTACAACACACTCCCGGTAACACCGTATCAAACCTCAGTTCAACACGTGCTTTGCGCGACGTTACCCGCAAGTATGGCCTTGAGTACAACGCTTCGGCTGTAGGTGAGGTGAACGTAGTTACTAAGATGAAGGCTACTGGTGCCGTTATCGGTGGTGAGGGTAATGGTGGTGTCATCTATCCCGCCAGCCACTATGGCCGCGACGCTCTCGTAGGTATCGCCCTCTTCCTCACTTATCTCGCTAAGAAGCAGATGACCGTGAGCGAACTCCGCAAGACATATCCTGCCTACTACATGGCTAAGAACCGTATTGATCTCACTCCCGATGTAGACGTTGACGCTATCCTCGTGAAGGTGAAGGAAATCTATGCCAACGAAGAGGTGAACGATATCGACGGCGTGAAGATCGACTTCCCCGACAAGTGGGTACACTTGCGCAAGAGTAACACCGAGCCCATCATCCGCGTATACTCTGAGGCTGGCTCTCCTGAGGAGGCTAACGCTATCGGCGAGGCTGTGATGGCCGTTGTGTATGAGTTGAGCAAGAAATAATTGACTGTTTATTGCATCAAATAAAAGGACGTATATGCTCTTCACTATCTTTTTGATCAGTACCATTGTCGGTCTCTTCGTGAGAAAGAAGAAACGTGCATCATAAGTCCTGCAAGCAAGGGGCAGACGTCGTCTGCCCCTTTTCTATATATACGTAATCCTATGGCCAAGATACAAAAGACCAATGCTGCCCGTCTACTCGACCAGGCAAAGATATCCTACGAACTCATCCCCTACGAGGTTGACGAGAACGACCTCAGCGCCCCACATGTGGCCGAGTCGCTGGGCGAGGATATCGCACAGGTATTCAAGACACTCGTCCTGCAGGGTGACCGCACAGGGTACTTCGTGTGTGTGATTCCTGGCGATGCGACGGTAGACCTCAAACTTGCCGCCAAGGTGTCGGGCAACAAGAAGTGTGAGATGATACCCATGAAGCAACTGCTTCCCTTGACGGGCTATATCCGTGGAGGATGCTCGCCCATAGGCATGAAGAAGCATTTCCCGACATATATCCACGACACTTGTAATGAGCATCCCTACATCTTCATCTGTGCTGGCGTACGTGGCTTGCAGGTGAAGATAGCGCCCGACGACCTCTTGTGCATAGCACAAGCCGAGACGGCACAACTCATCTGACATCCTCTGTGGGTAGCATAATAAAAACGAGCAAGGAACGTTCCCTGCTCGTTTCTGTATATATATGGGCTATTGGTTATCCCTTGATGTTGGGCAACTCGAGGCCATAACCCTTGCGCTTGTCCTCCTTCTTCAAGGCAAAGGCGAGGAGAAGTGCTACGATACCGAAGCAGGCGAATACGCACATCGGGAGGGTATAGTCATATTGCTTGAACACCTGGCCGTCAACGACACGCTCGCCCACGATGCAGTACTCATTGAGCATCCAGCCGATGAGCAGGGGTACGAAGCCCAAGCCGATATTCTGTACCCAGAAGATGAGCGCATAGGCCGAGCCGAGCAACTTCTCGGGGATAATCTTGGGTACCGAGGGCCACATAGCCGAGGGAACGAGTGAGAAGGCTACGCCGAGCACGATAGCGATGAAGGCGGCAAACCACCAGTAGTTGAGTACGGGGAGAGCAAACAGCACGTGTACGCCGATGAGCATGGCCGAACCGATGATCATGATGGTAGCACCCTTACCCTTGCGGTCGTAGATACCACCGAAGAGGGGAGTCATGATGAGGTTACCCATGGGGATGAGGGCGGGAATCCAACCTGCCCACACGTTAGACATGCCATACTTGTTTTCCATCAGTGAGGTAGCATACTTCATGAAGGGGAACACGGCAGAGTAGAACATCAGGCACAACAGGGCGATGAGCCAGAAGCCCTTGTTGGTGATGATGAGTTTGAGGTCTGACACGTGGAAGGTGTCGTCCTCGGCATCCTCCTGCTCAGAAACAAGTTGCTTGTCAAGTTTGCTGTCCATCACGCAGAATACGCAATAAGCCACGAGGCCGATACCGATGAGCACGAGGGCGAAGAGTAGGGGAGTAGACATGGTGAATTGTTTCACGATGAGCGGGCTCACAATCATGGCCATGGCAGTACCTAAACGGGCTACGGCTACCTGTGTGCCCATGGCGAGTGCCATCTCCTTACCCTTGAACCACTTGGCAATCACCTTCGTCACGGTAATGCCGCAGTTCTCGGTACCTACGGCAAAGATAGCATAGCCGAGACTTGCTACCATCACCTGGGTGCGGATACCGAAGATGGTTCCTGCATCGGGGCCCGGAGAGATGTACTCTACGGCATAGTACTTGATGAATGCACCGATAACCATCAGGGCGCAAGTGGCGATACCGGTGATGCGCACACCCAACTTGTCGAGGATCATTCCGCCAAAGATGAGCATGAAGAGGAACACGTTGAACCAGCAATAGGCCCAGTTGAAGATTCCGAAGTCAGAACTTGACCAATCCATCTCGAGTTCGAGCATGGTCATGAGAGGCGACATGGCATCGGTGAGGAAGTAACCCCACATCATCGTGAACGACACGATGACCAAGGCCGTCCAACGGGCCGCCTTAGAGTCGCGCAAGGTTTGTTGCAATTGTTTTGTCATTGTGTTTTTATCGTTTAATGTTATTCTATCTACTATTGTGTACTACTTACTTCAGCCATTTGTCAAGCCACTCGAAGTAGGTGCGCTGCCACAGAATACCGTTCTGCGGACGCAGGATCCAGTGGTTCTCGTCGGGATATACGAGGAGCTGTGCGGGCACGCCACGAAGGGTTGCTGCATTGAAGGCTGCCATGCCTTGTGAGGCGAGGATGCGGAAGTCCTTCTCACCATGGATGCAGAGGATGGGGGTGTCCCACTTGTCTACGAAGAGGTGAGGCGAGTTGCTGAAGGTGTGCTCTGTCATCTTGTTCTTCTCCCAGTAAGCGCCACCGAGGTCCCAGTTGGCAAACCACATCTCCTCGGTCTCGAGGTATTGCTGCTCGAGGTTGAAGATACCTGAATGTGAGATG
>JAZONI010000027.1:0-5965 GCA_045654445.1 Bacteroidaceae bacterium
GTAGAGCACTCCTTCTCGCGTAGTTGCACCATGGTGACACCGCCAGCAGCGGCCTCACGCACTATCCAAGCTATGTCACGACCACCCGAGAGAGGGCGGTCGGTGACAAGGTAAAGAGAAAGGTCAAAAGGATTTTTCATTTGCGTATATAAAATGTCTTATGCTTCTTGAAGTCCTATCATGAAGAATTCCAGTTCCAGGGCACACCCCTCGGCAAAGATGCGGCGCATGAGGGCTTGCTTCTCCGGTGTGCATCCTTGAGCCAGGCGGTCGATGAGAGCCACCACATAGCGGGTGGCGTTGTCCATCTCCTCCGAGCCGTAGGTCTGTATCCATTCTTTATAGGGGTTGTCAGGGTTTATGGTTTGTGCTACGAGATATTTGCCCACCTCGTTATATACCCAGTAGCAGGGCAGCACGGCAGCCAGCACGACGGGCAGATCCAAGGTGTCGGTGTAGTGGCGCAAGAAGCGGGTATAGCGCAAGGTAGTGGCTACAGGCATGGCCTCACCCACAATACCAAATCGCTCGCTCAACATCGCTTGCATGGCATTCTCGCTCTCCATGCCCTCCTTGGCCATCGCGCGGAAGAAGTCGCCCTCGGCCTTGTCGGTCATCATGTCGGCTACCGCATAGAGGTCACGTGAGTACTCCTTGAGGTACAGCTTATCTTGCTGTAGGTAGCGCACAAAATGCTCTTGCTGCAGGGTGCCGTCGAGCATCTGCTGGATAAACTCGTAGTGCTCGATGCTATGCATGATATCGGTTACCTCGGCGAAGGCTACCTCGCTCCACTGGCGCTTGTTGGCAGCGATATGCTCGCCCAACTGTTCGGGAGTGATGGTGTAGAGTTCGTCTACAAAGTTTGTCAGCAGCGAGCCAGGCGCAGCCATCTTGGCTACTGCACGCTCACCACAGATACCCATCACGGCCATACCGTGCAATGAAGCCTTGAAGGGGTCGGGGTTGATACCTGCAAAGGCTCCTACCATTGATGATGCCGTGCATCCCATGGCCGTCACCAGCGTCATGAGGGGCGAGCCGTAGGTGATGGTCTCTGTGCGTGTGCCATCGGTGATATAGTCCGTAGCGCCGCTGATGACCACCACGGCACCTGTGGCCTTGGCCAATTGGCGAGCCGACTCTACGGCATCGTCCGAACTTGCCGTACTGTCTACCCCCTTGCTCTTGATGTCGGCATTGACGAGTGCCATAATCTCCGAGGCATTGCCTCGGATGATGGTGGGGTGGCACTCATGGATGATCTGCCATGCCGTCTCGGTGCGATAGGGCGTAGCGCCAGCCCCTACGGGGTCGAGCACGATGGGCTTTCCCGAGCGATGAGCCGCACGGCCTGCCGCAAGCATGCCGCGCACCCACTCGGCATCGAGCGTACCGATGTTGATCACTAAGGCCGAAGCGATGCCCACCATATCGTCCATCTCCTCCACGGCATGAGCCATGACGGGTGATGCCCCTATGGCCAGCAGGGCGTTGGCCGAAAAATTCATTGCTACATAGTTGGTGATGTTGTGTACCAACGGACTCTTTGTGCGAACGAGCACAAGATCTCTTTTCAGATTTTCTTGATTCATATTTTCCTCTCTACAATTATGTTAGCAGGTTCAAAGGGTATAATCTCAGCCTGTCCCTCTCGTGGGCAAGCACCCCTAATACAGTATGTCTTGACAGCCTCAAAGGTTGCACCATATCGGCTATCACGGTGCAAAAGTAGTAAAACTTTTGAATAAACAACAGGTGTTGCAAAGAAAATACGTTAAACAATCGCTTATAGACGACTCTTCTCGTTGTTTTCCAACTAAAAATGGGCTTTTTCATGTGGTTTAACTCAATTTCTTTCATTCAACAATGCAAATAATTTATATTCTTTTCACTTAATCAAAAATTTGCACTATTTTTGCACCATCTTCATGCCGATACCTCGGCTCGCTGACGCGAAGCGAGGTGGCAGGGTGGGGATGACATTGTGGAAAGGCGTTTACTTGGCGCTTTGGTTTTGACGTTCTAAGAACTTCGCAACTTCTCAAAAACTCATCAAAAACAAAGCAACAGTAGATGCCACGGGATATGTTTATTGTATCCAATTGTTATACTATACTGCAACGGCAGTAGGTATGGCAATTTGGTTGTATTTATACATATCGGCGTGGGGTCTGCGTTGCTCGTTTCGATGAGTTGGGCAATGCGAAGGCCTTTAGAACGTGAGACGGGTAACAGGTACAGGTTCTCACGCTTTTTTATTTTAAATAAAGGTATAACTGCCGAATCAGGGGGACTTATAGGCAATGATTGATATTTTAATTATTAACCAATAAGTACACAAACAATGAAACACATGAGACATTGGCTGATGACGGCGGCATTGCTGCTGTGCAGCATGGTGGTGAATGCCGAAGACTTTACGGCGGATGGCATCTCCTACAAAATTCTTTCGGAAACAAATCTGACAGTAGAGGTTCAAGGATGTGAAACCGACTATTTTGATAAATATAGTTCGGATGTGTCGATTCCTGCAATTGTAAAACATGATGGTAAGACATTTCGTGTGACAGCGATTGGAAAGCAAGCATTTTATTGCAATAGTGCTCTTACATCTATTGTCATACCCGGCAGTGTCACAACAATCAAAGATTTAGCTTTTTCAAACTGTTCTAAATTGACAGCCATTCAGATTCCTAATAGTGTCATAGACATTAAGCAGCGAGCGTTTGAGTATTGTTCAAGTTTATCTGCCCTAACGTTGCCGGAGAAGTTATCCAATGTGGCATATGAGTTGTGCATGGGTTGCAGTAAACTGGAATCCATAGTCATTCCCGAAGGAGCAACTTATATTGGCGAAGGTGCATTTAGAGGGTGTAGCAAATTGCAATCAGCAAATTTCCCGGAAAGCTTGACTATTATCGGTCAGTATGCCTTTTGGGGAAGCGATCTTGCTACTCCTATACATATACCTGCAAATGTAACGAAAATCGAGGGTTCAGCTTTCGCGGGTTGTAGCAAGGTTACATCATTGACATTCTCAGAAGGGATAACGTGGATTGGAGGCGGTGCTTTCGCTGGTTTAGGAATCAGTTCCTTATCGCTCCCCGGCAGCCTGACGGTTATTGATAGGGGTGCCTTCTCCGGCTGTCCCAACTTGGAGTCCGTAACGTTCCATGAAAGTTATAGAGAATTACTTTTGTTACCAGACGTGTTCAATAGTTGTGCAAAAATCACCACAATAGCAATCCCCGAAGGAGTAACTAGAGCATATTTAGACGTTTGCAGCAATTGTCCCAATCTCATGTCATTAGAGTTGCCCAGTAGTGTTACGGAAATTTTAGGAGCTTTCATTGGAAATCAGAAATTAAGATCTTTTACAGTAAAGTGTGAGCCTCCAACGATTGCATCGCATCCTTTTGTTAGTGGGGTGAATAAGGACGTGTGTATCCTTCGTGTACCAAGCGAATCATTGGAGGCATATCAGTCTGCTGACTATTGGAAAGAATTTAAGAATATCGTAACGATTGAGAACACTGTGGACCTGGGTGCATGTGGTGATAAGCTCACTTGGATGCTGACAGACAAGAACGAGCTGATAATTGGAGGTACCGGTACGATGACGGATTATGAAAGTTTTTCAGATACGCCGTGGAGTCGCTATCAAGACGACATCACTCAAGTGACAATTGGGGAAGGTGTTGTTTCGATAGGCAAATCTGCCTTTGGAGGATGCAACAACCTCGAATCCATCACTATTCCTGCTAATGTGACTTCGATAGGGGAATCAGCTCTGGCACATTGTAGCAACCTTAAATCTATAGTCGTAGCTGAAGATAACCTTGTATATGATTCGCGCAATGGATGCAATGCTATTGTTGAGACATGGACTAATGTCTTGGTAGCCGGATGTTCTACTACAACGATACCGGAGGATGTGGTGTCGATAGGAAATTCCGCTTTTGAGGGTTGTAAAATTCTGTCCGATGTAGTCATTCCTGAGTGTGTTACAGAGATTGGGATGCATGCATTTGCTGATTGTAGCGGTTTGATCTCTATCACTTGTAATGCCGTAAACCCACCTGTATGTAGCGATAATGCTTTTGATAATGTGGACAAGTCTATTCCTGTTTATGTACCCTCGGCCTCAACATATAAGGCGGTGGATGGTTGGAAGGAATTTGGCAACATGCAATCAACATCTGAGGAGGAAATATCGGGGATTTGCGGTGAGAACCTTACTTGGAAGCTGACCGAAGAGAACGAACTGATTGTTGAAGGAACAGGTGCAATGACGGATTATGCCAATGAGGCTGATGTGCCTTGGTATGAATATAGGGAATCTATTACAGTCATAACGATAGGAAATGAAGTGAATGCAATCGGAACCAAAGCCTTTTCTGGGTGTACGAACCTTCTCTCTGTCACCGTTCCTAAGAGTGTGGTATCTATTGGTAAAGATGCATTCATGAATTGTACGGGGGGTGAGCTGGTAGTGAATTGTAATATTCCTTCAGACCCTAAAAATGGAGCCTTCTTGGGCAGCAAGTTTGCCAGCGTAACCATTGGTGATGGAGTGGCTTCGATCGGTGACTGTGCATTCTATAACTGTAACAGCATTACCTCTATCACTATTCCTGAGAGTGTGACCGAAATTGGCTTCTGCGCATTCGAGGGTTGCAGCAGTATTGCTTCTGTCAACCTTCCCGAAAACATGACTTCGATTGGTGATAGAGCATTCCATGGATGTAGTGCGCTTAGCTCTATTGTTATACCTGAGGGTGTAACCTCGATCGGATGGGGTACGTTCCGAGATTGTAAGGCACTCACTTCTGTCACGATTCCTGCGGGAGTGACTGTCATCGGTGAGGATGCATTTGGATTTTGCACTAACCTTACTTCCATAATACTCCCTGCGAGCGTGAATTCAATTGGCAGTTATGCCTTCTGTGGATGTAGTGACCTTACTGCGATTAATATTCCCATGCGTGTGACTGAGATAAAGAATAGCACATTCGTTAATTGCAGCAGTCTCACTACAATCATTATTCCTGAGAATGTTGCGAATATTGGGAAACATGCATTCGACGGTTGTTATGGTCTGACCTCCATTACTTGCAATGCTGTCAATCCTCCTGCATGTGGTGATAATGCTTTCGATCATGTAGGCAAGTCAATTCCTTTATATGTTCCCTCAGTATCGGCCTATAAGGTCTCAGATGGTTGGAATGAGTTTGTCAATATGCTATCAACAGCTGGTGATGTGTTGGCTACATCGCTTTCTCTTGATAAGACAGAAGTGGTATTGACTCTGGCAGAGAGTGTTGCTTTAGTAGCAACTTTGCTTCCCGAAGATGTAACCAACTCGGATCTCCGTTGGAACTCAAGTGATGAGTCTGTAGTCATTGTTGATGCAAATGGTGTGGTAACAGCTATAGCAGATGGCGAAGCTGTAATCATGGTAAGCACAACTGATGGCAGTGATTTGTTGGCTACATGTGTTGTCACCGTGGAGACAAAAGAGGCGGGAGGAGACGTGACGGACTATGACAATATGATATACTTCGAGGATGCCACCGCCTTTGTCAATACGACTATCGACCTTCCCTTGCAGTTGAAGAACGAGAATGACATCACCGCAGTTCAGTTCGATGTCTACCTGCCCGATGGTGTTACAATCGAAAAGACCTCACGTGGCAAGTACAATATCACTTTCAATGAAGACCGTGCGGATAACTCGACCCATACGTTGAGCAGTGCTCTGCAAACTGACGGTGCTGTTCGTGTACTTTGTTACTCTACTGACAGCGAATTGTTCTGGGGAAACGAGGGCGCCATCTTCAATTTCCCGCTGGAGGTTTCGGAGATGGAAGAGGGTGACTATAGCATTATCATCAAGAATATAATCCTTACCGAGCAGTCGGGCAAGAAGTTTGAGATATCATCTATGACCTCTACTCTTAAT
>JAZONI010000028.1:0-9271 GCA_045654445.1 Bacteroidaceae bacterium
ACCTGCCTCGGGTGTGAGGCATGCACCGGCACGAGCCAACAGCTCATCGCCAGGGAGCAATCCCCATGAGTCGGTGATGGTGTGGTAGGTGAGCACATCCTTGCGGAAGCGGTACCACTCGGGCTGATGACGCAGGTAGAGACTGTCTTGCTGTCCGGCAATGGCACTGAGGAAGATGTCGTGGTCTACACCACCGAAGAAGAGCACGTGGCTATAGCCTATGGGGCTGCAGGTGCTGCCCACGATGGCTTGTATCTGTTGGTTGCGAGTGCCGTCGGCTCCATCAATCCATGCCAATGAGGGTGCGGTGCGCTTCCACTGTGTGTTGCCCTTCTTGAGGTCGGCAATGGTCATATACACGCCGTCGGTGTGTACTGCGGGAGCCTGACCTTTGGCCTTGGGCTGGTAGCCTCCGAAGATGAAGAGGGCATAGCCCGAAGCGGTATTCTGCACGGTGACGCAGGGCTGGAGGCGACAGGCGTCGGGCAGGGTGGCGACTACGCTCCATGTCTTGTTTTCGCTAGGATAGGGGAGTGAGTATACCTCTCGGTTGGGCACACCATCGGTCTGTCCGCCAGCCACCCAGAGCATGCCGTCGTAGTAGGCGGCTGCGAAGTTGTCCAAGGGCTTGGGCAGTGAGACGATGGGGGTAGAGGTGCCATTGGCAACATTGAGGAACTCGCATTCGCTGAGCGAACCGTCGGCATTCATACCGCCAAGGTAGACTACGCCGTCAGGTACCTGTACGCTGGCTCCATAGGCCTTGGGATAATAAACCTTCTGTCCGCCATCGGCGCAAGGCACATCGGGAAAGTTACAGCCACCATAGGTGCTGAGGGCTCCATTGAGCCAACCGGCATAGTGACCCGATACGGCATTGCTCAAAGGGGATGCGGGAGTCACGGTAACTTGGTTCTGCGCCATGCTGAGCAGGGTGCAGAGGAGGAGGGGGAGGAATAGAATACGTTTCATGGGATTCATATCATGGTAGGTAAGGGGAGAAAAATGGAGATAATAGGAGATAAAGGCCGATAGTTTTTCGCGCATTCAGTGCTTTTGGCTCTATCTTCTATTATCTCCTTGTTACTCCTTTTATCTCCTTAATTTATCACTTTGTCAACTCCTTACACAATTCGTACGACTTGATCATCATGCGGGGGATGTGGAAGGGACCCTTGAAGATGTTACCCTTGGCAGGCTGTGCCACGGTGCCATCGCGATGCAGGTAACCATACCACTCACCATACTCGGCATCGGGGAAGTGGGCATAGGTCCACTCGCTGATCTGGCGGTGCATCTCAATATATTTCTCGTCACCTGTAGCCTCGTAGGCATAGAGGGTGGCGATGATGGCTTCGGTCTGTGGCCACCAGAACTTCATGTCCTGTGAGTAGTCCTGAGGAGGCAAGTTGCGGCAGTCGCGGAAGTTGATGATGCCGCCATACTGCTCGTCCCATCCCCACTGCCATGACCAGTCGAGAATCTCGAGGGCACGCTGGGTGATCTCCTTGTCCCAACCACGGTGCTTGGCCTCTTCGAGCATGAACCATGCGGTCTCGATGCAGTGTCCGGGGTTGATGAGGCGGCCATTGATGGTGTCGATAAACTCGCCGTTGGGGCCCACCATCTCGAGCAGGGCCTTGAACTCGGGCTTCACGAAGTCTTTCAGTGACTCCAATGACTCGTTGATCTGCTGGTCGAGCACGGGATCCTTGATCACCTCGCGGATGCGTGAGGCGGTGTTGATGAGGATCATCACAATAGAGTGGCCCTTGGCCTGCAAGGTGTCGAGGTACTTAGGCTCGAGGCAACCGGGTGTGGCGATGAAGTGGCGGATGTCCTTGAACAGGTTGAGTGCCTTCTCTGCATAGGTCATGTCGCCCGATGCCTTGGCATACTCGGCCATGGCGATGGCGGCAAACGACTCGGAGAAGACGTAGCGACGCTTGCGCAGGGGACGGCCGTCGGCTGTCACCTCGAAGTACATGCGGCCATCGGTGTCGAAGCAGTGGGCCTCGATGAAGTCGATGGTGCTCTTGGCTGCAGCTAGCCACTCGGGATTCTTCTCTACGGTGTTGTAGGCAAATGAGGCCACGAAGGCAAAGCGGCCCTGGAACCATACTGACTTGGTGGTGTCGATGAGCGAGCCATCGCGGTCGAGGCAGGTGTAGATACCACCATTCACGCGGTCAAGTCCATTCTTGAGCCAGAAAGGCATGATATTCTCGGTGAGGTCGTCACGGTAGCGCTCGGCCCATTGGGTGAGATAAGTGTTCATGATGAATGATTTTGTTAATTCTTGTTTTGGTTTTTAATTTCCAAAAATAACGCATATCTTGTATATCGCCAAATTTTCACTCACAATTTTATTCCACGACAGATTTATAGGCACAGCACGTAGGGGGACTATACAAATAAAGGCCGTGTGCACGGCCTTTATTTGTATAAATAGGTGGAGGGTAATTACTTGATTACGCCTAACTCCTTACCTACTTTAGTGAATGCGGCGATAGCCTTGTCGAGGTCCTCGCGGCTGTGAGCAGCAGAGAGCTGTACACGGATACGAGCCTGATCTTTCGGTACTACGGGATAGTAGAAACCTGTTACGTAGATACCCTCCTCGGCCATGCGGTTAGCGAAGTCTTGTGACAGCTTAGCATCGTAGAGCATCACAGCGCAGATAGCCGACTGTGTAGGCTTGATGTCGAAACCGGCAGCCAACATCTTCTCGCGGAAGTATACCACGTTCTCCTGCTGCTTGGTGTGAAGGTCGTCGCTCTCCTTGAGAATCTTGAACATCTCGAGTGATGCACCTACTACGGCAGGGGGGATAGAGTTAGAGAAGAGGTAAGGACGTGAACGCTGACGCAACATGTCGATAATCTCCTTGCGACCAGTGGTGAAACCACCGATAGCACCACCGAATGCCTTACCGAGTGTGCCAGTGTGGATGTCGATGCGGCCATAGCAGTTGAACTGCTCGCTCACACCGTGACCAGTAGCACCTACTACACCAGCAGAGTGGCACTCGTCAACCATCACGAGAGCATCGTACTTCTCAGCGAGGTCACAAATCTTGTCCATAGGAGCCACGTTACCGTCCATTGAGAACACACCGTCAGTCACGATGATGCGGAAACGCTGTTCCTGAGCCTCCTGTAAGCAACGCTCGAGGTCGGCCATATCAGCATTAGCGTAACGATAACGCTTAGCCTTACAGAGGCGTACGCCGTCGATGATAGAAGCATGGTTGAGAGCGTCAGAGATGATAGCATCCTGATCGGTGAAGAGGGGCTCGAATACACCACCGTTAGCATCGAAGCAAGCAGCGTAGAGGATAGTATCTTCAGTCTTGAAGTAGTCAGAGATAGCAGCCTCGAGCTCCTTGTGCATGTCCTGAGTACCGCAGATGAAACGTACTGATGACATGCCGTAACCGTGGGTCTGCATTGCCTTGGTAGCAGCGTCGATGAGGCGCTGGTTGTCAGAGAGACCGAGGTAGTTGTTGGCACAGAAGTTGAGTACGTCACGTCCGTCGTTCAACTTGATGTTGGCACGCTGAGGAGTGGTGATGATACGCTCGTTCTTGTACAAGCCAGCGTCTTTGATGCCGGCGAGTTCCTGTTGCAGGTGTTCTTTAATCTTTCTGTACATAGATTTTATGATTTATGAGATAAGTAAAGTCTGAATCTTCGGACAAAGATAACGATTAAAATTAAGAATATGTTATGAGAACTTAAAAAAATGATACCACCGATGTGTTTTTGGGATGTTTTCGCGTAAATGCAGGTTGTTTCCTTGTTCTGTCATTCCAATGATAGGTTTTTAGAGCAAACTTCCCTCGTGCATGGGGATGAAAAAAGAAGACCAATCTACGTTTGTAAATTAGCCTTCTCGTTTCGTCGGGATGACACGACTCGAACGTGCGACCCCTTGGTCCCAAACCAAGTATACTACCAACTGTACTACATCCCGAGTGCTTTTCTTGAAAAGCGGTGCAAAGGTAAACAAAATTTTTTGAAATACGAAATATCTTTCGTGCCAAATATCCTTTTTCGTCTAGTTTTTGAACATATTCGAGCAAATATGCTGTGAACGCCGTAAAATAATCAGGTAAGGTTGATGGTATTTTTGTCTGTTTGTTGTATTTTTGCGTTCGAAAAGAATTGATGATATGCCATTGACATTACCTGACCGCTTGCCGGCGATAGAATTGTTGAAAAAGGAGAATATCTTTGTGATGGATACCACACGTGCCGCATCGCAGGATATACGCCCCCTTCGAATCGCTGTGCTCAATCTGATGCCCTTGAAGATTACGACCGAGACCGACCTGGTGCGTCTGCTCTCGAACTCGCCGCTACAGATTGAACTCAGTTTCATGAAGGTGAAGAGCCACACCTCAAAGAATACGCCCGTTGAGCACATGCAGGCTTTCTATACAGATTTTGAGGAGATGCGCCATCATAACTACGATGGGTTCATCATTACTGGCGCTCCTGTCGAACATCTCGATTTCGAGGAGGTGGGCTATTGGGAAGAGATGAAGGAAATCTTCGATTGGGCCCGTCACCATGTCACCTCTACCTTATATATATGTTGGGCAGCGCAGGCGGGCTTGTATCATTACTATGGCGTACCTAAATATCCGCTGGAGAAAAAGATGTTCGGCGTGTTCAAGCATGCCGTGTCGAACAGCGAACTGCCCATCTTCCGTGGCTTCGACGATGAGTTCTATGTGCCCCACAGCCGCCACACAGAGATACGTCGCGACGATATATTGGCTCATTCTGAACTGAGCATCCTCTCCGAGAGCGAGGAGTCGGGCGTTTACATGGTGATGGCGCGCGAGGGACGCGAAATCTTCCTAACCGGACATTCGGAATATTCGCCGCTGACATTGGATACGGAGTATCGTCGCGACCTCGGCAAAGGACTCCCCATTGAGGTGCCTATGCATTATTATCGTAACGATGATCCTTCGCAGTCCCCCCTTGTCCGTTGGCGTGGGCATGCCAATCTGCTCTTCAATAATTGGTTGAACTATTACGTTTATCAGGCAACTCCCTACAAGTTGGAGGATATCAAATAAGCAAACATCAAATAGAATGAAATGCCGTATGTGGGTCAGACCATATGCGGCATTCTTTTATGCTGTATCTCTATGTAATAGGGTGAAACCGACAAGATGGCGAACTTTTGTCGTAAAAATAGTGTTCTAAAGTGACAAAATGTCTGATAGATAGCCCGATATCTATTGTGGAACCTCTTTTGCCGCTCGAATCGATGAGTTAAATGAAAGCATAAAAGTATAGAATTAACCCTATTTTCAGATAACCATTCGATTATTAACTCTAAACCCTAAGACAACATCATGAACGGAAATTTTGCAAACAATCAGAATGAGAGGAATGGCTTTCTCAACCGATTTGCCATCAACCTCAACGAAGCTGCCAAGAATGGTAAGCTCGATCCCGTGATAGGACGCGACGAGGAGATACGCCGCATATTGCAGATTCTTAGCCGTCGCACCAAGAATAACCCTATACTCATCGGTGAGCCCGGTACGGGTAAGACCGCCATCGTGGAGGGACTGGCCCATCGTATACTACGTGGCGATGTACCCGAAAACCTCAAACGTAAGCAGGTGTACTCGCTCGATATGGGCGCACTCGTAGCGGGTGCCAAGTATAAGGGTGAGTTCGAAGAGCGCCTCAAGGGCGTGGTCAACGACGTCATCCAGTCGGCCGGCGAGTGCATCCTCTTCATCGATGAGATACACACCCTCGTGGGAGCAGGTGCCGATGGGTCGGGCGCCATGGATGCGGCCAACATCCTCAAGCCCGCATTGGCCCGTGGCGAACTGCGCTCGATAGGTGCTACCACACTCGATGAGTATCAGAAATATTTTGAGAAGGACAAGGCACTGGAGCGCCGTTTCCAGACGGTCATCGTAGATGAACCCGATGAGGCGAGCAGCATCTCTATCCTGCGCGGCATCAAGGAACGCTATGAGAGTCACCACAAGGTACGCATCAAGGACGAGGCCATCGTGGCGGCCGTGGAACTGTCGAGCCGATACATCACCGAGCGTTTCTTGCCCGATAAGGCCATCGACCTCATGGATGAGGCGGCAGCTAAGCTACGCATGGAACGTGACTCGGTGCCCGAGGAACTCGACGAGATTACCCGTCACCTGAAGCAACTGGAGATTGAGCGCGAGGCCATCAAGCGCGAGAAGGATGAGGCCAAGCTAGCTCAACTGACTGAAGAGATTGATGCCTTGCGTAGCCAGGAGCGTGAACTCTCTGAGAAGTGGCAGGCCGAGAAGCGACTCATCGATGAGATACAGCAGAAGAAGCAACTCGTAGAGCAACTCAAGGTGGAGGCCGACCGTGCCGAACGAGAGGGCAACTATGGCCGTGTGGCGGAGATCCGTTATGGCCGACTCAAGGAGGTGGAGGCACAGATTGCCGCTACCGAGCAACAACTGCATAGCAAGCAGGGTGGGGGAGCACTCATCAAGGAGGAGGTGACAGCCGACGACATTGCCGATGTGGTGAGCCGCTGGACAGGTATCCCTGTGAGCAAGATGCTCGAGAGCGAGCGCCACAAGCTGCTTCACCTCGAGGAGGAGTTGCACCGCCGCGTCATCGGACAGGACGAGGCCATAGCGGCCGTAGCCAATGCCGTGCGCCGCAGCCGTGCTGGTATGCAGGACCCCAAGCGTCCCATAGGTTCGTTTATCTTCCTCGGCACTACGGGTGTGGGTAAGACGGAACTGGCGCGTGCCCTGGCCGACTATCTCTTCAATGATGAGCGCCTGATGACACGTATCGACATGAGTGAGTATCAGGAGAAGTTCTCGGTGACCCGACTTATCGGTGCGCCTCCGGGCTACATCGGTTACGATGAGGGTGGACAGCTCACCGAGGCTGTGCGTCGCAAACCCTACTCGGTGGTGCTCTTCGACGAGATAGAGAAGGCTCACCCCGATGTGTTTAACATCTTGTTGCAGGTGCTCGATGATGGCCGCCTCACCGACAACAAGGGGCGTACGGTGAACTTCAAGAATACGATTATCATCATGACCTCAAACTTGGGTAGCGCACTCATTCGTGAGCGGTTGGGAGATATGCAAGGTCAACAGTCTACAAACCATTCGGAGAAAAATTGTCAATTGTCAATTGTCCATTGTCAATTAGAAAAGTTGCGTAGCGAACTCATGGAGATGCTCAAGCAGACCATCAAGCCCGAGTTCCTCAACCGTATCGACGAGACCATCATGTTCCTTCCCTTGAACCGCGAGGAGATAGCCCAAGTGGTGCGCTTGCAGATCAATGGAGTGTGCCGCATGTTGGCCGCCAACGATATACGCTTGCGCCTTACCGAGAAGGCGGTGAACTATATCGCCGATGCGGGTTACGATCCCGAGTTTGGTGCCCGTCCTGTGAAGCGAGCCATACAGAACTTGCTGCTCAATGTACTCTCTACCAAGATACTGGGCTTGGAGATTGACCGCACGCGCGAAATCGTTGTCGATGCCAATGCCGAAGGACTGACATTTACCAACTGAACAACTAGAAATGGCCGCTTCGCATAGCGGCAATTGGAAATAATTTGTGTTGCAATGAAGGCGAGAGTTTTCCATTTTGGGAAACAACTCGCCTTTATTGTGCGTTGTAATTTATGGATTTATGGTATAAAATCTATTTCTTTACTATGCTTGCAATGTAGAGTTACCAAATTCTACGCTATGGATGTCTTTTTGTAAGTAAAAACGCAATATTTGTATAAAATCATCTATTTTCTTTGTGTAATCACCAATGTTTTTGTACCTTTGTGCAAGTTTTTGTGAAAGAGAGTACGACTCATTCGAAGGATATGCCTCCAAGGCAATCCCCGATGGAGTTGCTTTTCGCATTTTTAATTGATAAAGGTATTAGTAATGAGTGTAAAAAAAGCTACCCCCGACCACATTATTGAGGTGAGTTGGGAGGTGTGTAATAAGGTGGGAGGTATCTATACGGTTCTCTCTACAAGGGCTAAGACTATTCTTACACAGACAAATGCCCGATTAGTGTTTATCGGTCCCGATCTCTGGAAGGATACAGAGAATCCTCTCTTTAAGGAAGACAAACGACTGCTGGCCGGATGGCGCAAGAAAACCACCGAAGAAGGCCTTGAGATACGTATCGGACGCTGGAATATCCCCGGTGAGCCGATTGCTGTATTGGTTGACTTCACTCCCTTCTTTAATATTAAGAATGTAATCTATGCCGAGGCGTGGAACCTCTTTGGAGTAGACTCACTGCATGCATACGGCGACTACGATGAGGCAAGCATGTTCTCATACGCAGCTGCACGTGTGGCCGAGAGTTACTACAACCATGTCGTTGCCAAGGAGGCAAAGAAGGCTAGCGAGGCTCCCAAGGTGATTTATCAAGCTCATGAGTGGATGACCGGTCTCGGTGCACTCTTCTTGAAGCACTGGATTCCTTCTATCGCTACCATCTTCACCACACACGCTACATCTATCGGCCGTTCTATCGCTGGTAACATGAAGCCCCTCTACGACTATATGAGTGGCTACAATGGCGACCAGATGGCGAGCGAGCTCAACATGGAGTCAAAGCACTCTATCGAGAAGCAGAGCGCACACCGCGTGGATTGCTTCACTACAGTGAGCGAAATCACCGATATCGAGTGCACTCAGTTGCTCGAGAAGCCTGCCGATGTGATTCTCGTGAATGGTTTTGAGGATGACTTCGTACCCAAAGGTGCCGCCTTCACCGCTAAGCGTAAGGAGGCTCGTAAGGTGATGCTCAACGTAGCAAGCCACCTGCTCGGTCAGGAGTTTGCTGATGACACTATCATCGTATCTACCGGTGGTCGTTATGAGTTCCGCAACAAGGGTATCGATATCCTGCTCGAGTCGCTCAAGCGTCTTGCCAATGAGCCCTCGCTTGATCGCGATGTGTTGGCATTCATCAATGTGCCCGCATGGGTTAAGGGTCCCCGTAAAGACCTCCAAGAGCGTTTGGAGAGCCCGTTGCGTTCAGTGACACCGCTCGAGACCTCTGTAATCAGTCACGAACTCTACAACATGAATGATGACAAGGCACTCTCTATGATGCGTGCCATCGGTCTTGACAACAACCCCAACAGCCGTGTGAAGGTAATCTTCGTGCCCTGCTACCTCAATGGTAACGACGGCATCTTCAATATGCCTTACTACGATCTGTTGCCCGGTGATGACCTCGCCGTATAT
>JAZONI010000029.1:0-7801 GCA_045654445.1 Bacteroidaceae bacterium
CAAACGAAGTGCGGAGAAAAGCCGCAAATTTATATGCTACGCGCTTCGCTTGTAACGCCCCCGCCCTTCGGGCACCCACGACTCCGTCGTGCAAGGCACTGCACTCCCCTCTCTCAGCACGGCTTGGCATTTAGCCAACCCTCTGAAGGCTTCGTTCGCTATAAACAGAGGGGGAGCTTGTAAGGCGCAAATAATCAATGGCCACCACTAAGAAACTCGCAAAACTTTATAATGCGTTTTCCCTGGAACATTCTCGCACAAATGACTGATTTTCACACAGATCTCACAAATCTCACAGATAGCGCGTCGCTTCGCCCGCGCTTGTCGGCTGTGCCGAGTGTTTGCAGCCGGATGGCAAACGCGAGTGCAACGATGCGTTTTTCGTGAGATTCGTGAGATCTGTGTGAGGGTAATACATTGATTATATGAGAATAGGGAATATAATCTCCATGAATATTTCTGATGCGTCTGCCCTGATGAAAACGTCGGGTGCTCCGACTGCTGGTTTATCAGCACCAACGAGTTTCGCTAAGCGATGATTAAGGAGAGGCAAAGCATCTGGAGAGCAGCAGCACAGCGACATAAGATGCCCAATAAAAAAGAGATGATAGTTTCACTATCATCTCCTAATATGCAATAACGAATGTAAATGAATGGATTACATTACGTCACACGTGGACATGCTTACTTTGCAGCCACGCACACTGCTACGCGGTTCTCGTCGTTTACAGAGAAGGGCTGTTCAGTGTCACCCTTACCAGCAGTAACGATACGGTCGGCAGCGATGCCACGAGCAACAAGTGCATTGGCAACAGCCTGTGAACGCTCCTCACCGAGGCGAGCGTTGATGCGTGCATTACCTGTCTTCTTATCAGCAAAACCTGTGATGCTAACCTTTGCCTCAGGATACTTGGTCATGTAAGCTACCAACTCATCAATCTTAGCCACCTGATCGTCACGGATGACAGACTTGTTGAGGTCGAAGAAGATGTTCTGTGTCATAGGCTCTACAACCTCAACTACCTCCTTCACTACGGGTTTGGGTTCTTCCTTGACCACGGGTTTGGGCTCTTCCTTCACTGCGGTGTAGATCACCTCATCACGTGTGGTGTGGCTCTTGCCCAAGCGTACGATAACACCTGCGAGAGCATTGAACTGCCAGTCGGGGTTGTAGGCACGCTTAGAGTTGAAACGGTCAGAAGTGATGTTGGCATTCACCTCGAGGTTGATACCCAAACGCTCGGTAAGGAACACGTCAACACCAGCACCTACACGACCTGCAGGGAGGATGATATTCTTATCCCAGAGATAATGCATGGTGGTAGTCTTATTGAGCTCTACAGCCTCAGCATTGCCAAAGCCGTACATAGCGCCCACACCTGCCAATGCATACCAGTTCCATGTGCGGTCAGCCTGATAGCCACCGAAGAGGTTGCTCAAGTTGAGGAGAGCATCCACATTACCCTGCAAGTAGTTGAAGGTATAGGGAGTGGTTGTCGTAGTAACCACACCACCGCGACCCTGCCAGCCGCTGAGGCTGAAGCGTACGCCCCATGAGGGAGCAAACTGATAGCCTACGTTGAGGGCAGCTGCGGGTGAGATGAGGTTCTTGTCGGCAGCCTCACCGATGGTGTAGCCTGCACCTACTCCTGCACGGAGGAACCAGTGGGGAGCAAACTCAACATGGGTGATAGTATCGGTAGGAACCATCTTGGTCTCTTGTGCAGACATGTTAGCTGTAAAGCCTGCGATGGCCAGCATGGCGATAAAAAACTTTTTCATTTCAGTAGAGTTTTTGTGTTATACTTGTGTTTAGATTTACTGTTTCCCTATTTAGCAAAATATTCCTCTTTGTAGTAATGATGTACATACAGAAGAGGAATATTATGAAGAAAGGTATTGGGAGACAGGCTCCCAACACCTTTAGTTAGATTCAGCGATTACTTGCTAGGCTCGTTATCCTTTGTAAGAACTACAGGGATATCGATTGTTACAGTGTAGAGGGCAACATTAGCGCTACCTACTGTTACTGTAGCCTTAACTGTTGCATTGTAATCCTTGTTGAATACGGTCTTACCATTATTCTCGAAGAAGAGCTCCCAATCAGCATTAGCCGGCTTTCTTGTACCAAATGTTGAGTTCTGCTCATAATCCTTACCGAAACCACCATCATTTACAACTGTGAAGTCGAGAACGTGAGTTGTTGTGAGACCCATTTCAGCAGCAGCGTTGGGGAAGTGAGAATTCTTGTAGTCACCTTTCCAGATGAGAACATCGTCAATGTTTCTATATACATTAACCAAATCCTCGAGGTTAACAGCATCCTTATCCTTGTTGATGTAGAGCTTCTCAGCAGCAGCAGCAACAGCCTTCAAAGGACTTACGAAGTTTACAACATAGTCGTACTTCTTGGTATCACCGTTTACGAATACAGTGTTGTAAGTTACATCAACCTTAAGGTCAGCGGGCAATGCAATATTGAGAACTACCTCACCATCCACCATGTCAGCGTTGTCATGATAAGCTGTCTTACCATCAGTACCAAGGTAATGATGTGCAGACTTAGAACCAGTATAGATATGGGTAGTTGTACCATCTGTACATGTAGCAGCTTGAGCTGAAGCACAATTCTTAACAGCGCATGTGGGATCTACAACCTGGAATGAGTTCAAAGTCTCAGTTTCATCGATATTCAAATAGCCACCACCGAGGTTTGCGTTGTAAGCATCACGACCAGTAAAGATAGACTTCTTGTCGCCATCCTTGATTGCGTTGATGAAGTGCTGGTCTACACGTGAAGCCAACTTACCAGCAGCATTGAGGTAACCGTTAGCAGTTACTACGTTGCCAATAGCATTAGCGGGGTTGAGAGTGTAAGCTACCCAGTCTTGCTTAACAGTAACAACCTGAGTCAAGATAACATCCTTGTACTTCTTGGTATTGTAGATATCCTTACGCTTGAAGGTCAATGTAATAGTATACTCACCATCCTTAGCAATATGGAGACCATTAACGAGTGAAGCATCAGTTGCGATCTTGTTGTTAACCTTAACATCGAAGGTATTGTTACGTGTTCCTTCATCAACTGCAGGATAGAGAGTTACAACAGGGCTAGCGAAACCGTTAACAGTAGCAGAAGCTGTGCTGTTGGTTTGACCCTCAAACCATACGAATTCACGAGTCTTAGTAGCGTCACCTTCCTTGTACTCCTCGGTAGAAACAATCTTCACAACGGGATTTTCATAGAGTGTCCAGAAGCCAACAGATGTTACATCGAGAGCATCATAGATCTTCTCAGAAGCCTCCAACCATTTCATCTCGCTAGCAAGTATACCAGCATCAGTGGTCTGAGAGTAGAGTAAGTTAGCAGCCTCAAGAGTGTACTTGTAGTCTTCCTGAGCAGAAGAAGGTGTATCAACAATCTCAATAACAGCATAAGCTGAAGCAACGAGCTGACCTTCTACTGTAGCATCAACACGAACAACGGGCTTCTTACCTACTACAGATGCCTTATCAGACACTGTAAAGTTGTCACCTGACAAAGAAGCATAGTACTCTTGCTCTGTAGACTCGCCACCCTGAGCGTTAGTGTTAATCAAAGTGAATGTGTAGTCTACATTCTCGAAGCCTTTGTCAACGAGAGCAACATAATCAGCCACATCAGCCAACCATACCTTAGTTGTCAAATCCACTGAAGTACCTCTAACAACCTCAAGGTTCACGTTAGCCAAACTTACAATGGCAGGTAATGCACAAACAGTATACTCAGAACCATCCTTAACTGTTGCGATCTTCTCCAAAGCGATTTCACGCTTAGGCAACCAATGGTTAACCTTAGCATCCTTCAAATCCTTAACAGCAATTTGAGCTGTAATATGGTCAGAAAGTACGCGGATATAGTCAGAAACGACTACGTGTGTACCCTGATAAACCTCCAAAGCAGCAGTAAGGAAATTATGCTCCACAGTCTTATCATTGCCATCGCAATTGTGGTTTGCAACGAGTTCAGGCTGTGTCAACTTAGCAGCTACAGCGAATTCGCCCTTAGCATTAACCTCAGAGATAGCCTCTACAGCATCGAACATACCTTCTACGTTCTTTACGAAAGCACGTGATGTAGACTGTTTAGCATCTACAGCAACGAAACCTGCCAAAAGACCAGACTCGGGGATGAAGGTATTACCAGGGTTAAGACGATAGGGAAGCTCAACTACGTTACTCATCCAATCGTTAGAGTTTACAGGTGCCCAACTAGCATTTTCGCCACCAAACACGAGGTTACCTACGTGCAAGAAGGGATCAGCATGTGTAGCAAGTGCAGGGAGGTCTTTGCTATAAGTATCAGCGAGGAAAGCTACAGAACCAAGCTGTGCGCCCAACTCAATCTCAACTTCACCTTCGAAACCTTCAACACCGCTCAAACGCAATACATTACCTTCAACAACGGCAGAGATGCACTGAGCTCTCCAAGACATCTCGGGCTCAACCTTAGTTGTATCGGTACCGCTGATTACATACCAGAAACCATCGGTTGCGGGATAGTAAGTGTCACCCTTAGCGCCAGTAGCACCGGTTTCACCCTTGTCACCCTTGTCACCTTTGTCACCCTTAGCGCCAGCAGCACCGGTTTCACCCTTGTCACCCTTGTCGCCCTTGTCGCCCTTAGCGCCATCAACGCCGATAGCCTTGAACTCGGTCTTCACACCGTCCTGATACCAGAAACCGTCTTCACCGATAGTCCAAACAGTAGCATTCTTACCATCAGCACCGTTAGCACCATCCTTACCGTGCTTGATAACAAACTCGCTACCGTCACCCATAACGAGAACTACACCCTCGTCATTAGTCTTAACGTCTGCAACGCGCTCACCAGCATTAACCTTCGCTTGGATTTCCTCCAAAGAAGCCTCAATCTGGTCGATCTGGCCCTGCAAATTGTTGATCTCACCTTCCCAGTCCTCGCAAGACCCAAATGAGATAGCTGAGGCTACGAAAAGTACCCCCATCAAAATGCGATTGAAAAACTTTTTGTTCATAACAAAATTTTAAATAAATAAAAAGGTTAAATTATTAATAAAGATTTTAGTTTGTTTACTTTTTCCTATTGCAAGGCCGGGAGCTGCTCTCGACTGCTTGCCTTAATAAAGTTTCTTCTGTTTCTTATACTTAAGGGTTTAAGGGGTTTCGTTATCTCTTGTCGTAATATTTTCTAGTCTATCGTCACAAATGCTTTTACGTCTATACTGGCAAGTGCTTCTGACCATGTTTTTCACTCATCTTTCATAGCTCAATCTCACATTTCCACACGCCACCAAACAGAGGCAGCTCACATTTTTTTGCAAATATAGATGTATTTTTACATTCAGAGAAGTTTTTTTCTAAAAAAAATGCTGATTTGGCCCTTTTTTAACCAAAATGAGGCGAATTGTTGCTGTAAAACATAAAAAACGTCCCAATATTGCAATCTCGGGTATTCAATACGGATATTTTGCATTCTGTATTTTAACTTCCTTATAATATAACGTATTTACACTGGGGTTACAACGGCTGCAAATCAAGCTTCTGTACCTCACTCTTGATTCCATCGAAGAAGATTCCCGTGGTATTATAAATAGGATAGTAGAGCACGGAAGCCTCTTTCTTCTGCTCCGACACCAATGTATCGTGCTGGTCGAAGAATTCGATGCCAGTGATAACAACGCCTACAAAGAGGAGGTATTTAAGCACTCCGACAAGAGCACCGAGAAGGCGATTCACCCAACCCAGACAGATAGCACTGAGCAACTTCGACACCAACCAACCGACCAAGCTGAAGAGCAAGGGGACGATGATAAGTATCAAAATGAAGGATGTGACCTGAGCCACCTGGACGGACATGCCGAAAGTGTCTACAAGCCATGCCCCTACCGGCAGATAGAAGGCACGGCCCAGAAGCAGGCCTCCAATAAGGCCGGCAAGACCAGCAACCTGCTTGACCAATCCGTCGCGCAAGCCTCCGATAAGCCCGACAGCGAGCAGTATGGCAATGATGATGTCGATTGTTTGCACGATAAGAATTAGGAGTTAGGAGTTAGGAATTAGGAGTTGTGAAGTTGAAGTTTGAAAAAAATAGGAGGTAGGAGCAATAAACTCCTAACTCCTACTTTCTACTTCCTACTTGTATTAGAGCGTTTGCTTCACCTCGATAGTCTTGAAGGTCTCGATGATGTCGCCCTGCTTGATATCGTTGCAGGCAACAAGCGAGATTCCGCATTCGAAGTTGGTGGCAACCTCCTTCACATCGTCCTTGAAGCGTTTCAGGGCATTGATATCACCGGTAAAGATCACGATACCGTCGCGGATGAGGCGTGCACGGTCAGAACGGGTAACCTTACCCTCACGTACCATGGCACCGGCAACGTAGCCCACCTTAGAGATGTGGAATACCTCGCGCACCTCGATGGTAGAGGTAACCTCTTCCTTCAATGTGGGTGCAAGCATACCCTCCATAGCCGACTTAACCTCCTCGAGGGCATCGTAGATGATGCTGTAGAGGCGGATGTCGACACCAGCGGTCTCGGCATACTTACGGGCAGCCTGTGAGGGACGTACCTGGAAGCCGATGATGATGGCCTGTGACGCTGAAGCGAGGGTAACGTCTGACTCAGAGATCTGACCCACAGCCTTGTGGATGACGTTAACCTGAATCTGCTCGGTAGAGAGCTTGATGAGCGAGTCGCTGAGGGCCTCGATAGAGCCGTCCACGTCACCCTTGACGATGACATTGAGTTCCTGGAAGCTACCCAAAGCGATACGGCGGCCCACCTCATCGAGGGTGAGCATCTTCTGGGTACGCAAGCCCTGCTCGCGCTGGAGCTGCTCACGCTTGTTGGCAATCTCGCGGGCCTCCTGCTCGGTTTCTATCACGTGGAAGGCATCACCTGCCTGAGGTGCACCATTGAGACCGAGGATAAGTACGGGCTCAGCGGGACCTGCCTCTTTAATACGCTGGTTACGCTCGTTGAACATAGCCTTCACGCGGCCGTAGTGTGTACCGGCAAGCACGATATCACCCATCTTGAGGGTACCATTCTGTACGAGTACGGTAGCTACATAACCACGGCCCTTGTCGAGTGTAGACTCGATGATAGAACCTGTAGCGCGCTTGTCGGGGTTGGCTTTGAGGTCGAGCATCTCGGCTTCGAGCAATACCTTTTCAAGCAATTCCTCTACACCGATACCGGCCTTGGCAGAAATATCTTGTGACTGATACTTACCGCCCCAATCCTCAACGAGGAGGTTCATATTGGCGAGTTGGCCCTTGATCTTCTCGGGATCAGCATGGGGCTTATCAATCTTATTGATGGCGAATACCATAGGTACACCGGCAGCTTGAGCGTGGTGGATGGCCTCCTTGGTCTGAGGCATCACGTCGTCGTCGGCAGCTACGATGATGATGGCGATGTCGGTCACCTTGGCACCACGGGCACGCATAGCGGTGAACGCCTCGTGACCAGGGGTATCGAGGAAGGTGATGTGACGGCCATCCTCGAGCTTCACGTTGTAGGCACCGATGTGCTGGGTGATACCACCGGCCTCACCGGCAATAACGTTGGCCTTACGGATATAGTCGAGCAACGAGGTCTTACCATGGTCTCCGTGACCCATCACAGTCACGATAGGAGCACGGGGCTGGAGGTCCTCCTCGCGGTCGGCCTCCTCAGAGATGGCCTCGGCAACCTCGGCGCTGACAAACTCGGTGGTGAAGCCGAACTCCTCGGCTACGATGTTGATGGTCTCAGCATCGAGACGCTGGTTGATA